>NZ_JAQQDB010000014.1:0-200373 GCF_046030135.1 Caballeronia jiangsuensis | reverse complement strand
TTACTTTCTTTGCAGCAGCAAAGAAAGTAACCCCCGCCCCGGGGAGGGGCAGTGCTAATAGACCACCACGAACCCGGGATCCGGCGAAAACAAACTCCGCGACATCTCTAATCCGATTGAATACGCTGTTCGATCCTGCCGAGCCGCACGACAGTCACTCCCGGACGTAATTGCCGCAATGAGGGCATGACGAGCATGCAATCGTCATAGGGCGTCTCGACGGCAGTGCCATCCGACCACCCGATCACGCTGCCCGCTTGGGGAAACACTTCGAGCCCGGTAAAGTCGCCCGCAAAACGAAAGTCCATGCTCTTCGCGACAACGGGTTCCGTCACCCGCACGACGAGCATCTCCCGCGGCGATGCCTGAATCCACCCCGCAGGCAAATCATCCTCGTCGACGACACCGGATAGCAGAAGAAACCGCGCAGTCACGTCGCGCGCCACGGTCACAGCGCCCGCTTCCCAGTGCTGTCCGCATTCGATAAGCAATGCATTCCTGCTGCTCGACGGATCGCCGAAGCCTTCGTAATCGCGCATACGCCGGCCTTCGGGATGGCCTTCATCGCAGATGACGGTCGCGGGCGTGCCGAGCCGCGCCGACAATTCGATGCCTTTATCAAGCGGCCCCGCGACGATCAGCGGCTTGCTCTTTTCATGCATCGAATGAAGATCGAGCAGCAAATCGACGGTATCGATCACAGGCCGCATCGCGCGGGCGCGGCGCAGTTCGCTCGAATCGCGCGAGGTGTCGTCGAGCGCTTGCGCAGTCCATACGCGATTGAAATCCTGATCGACGAAGCGCGATGCATCCGGCTTGCCCGCATCGAAGCGCGCGTATGCATCGACGTTCGCGAAGGCCAGCGTGAGCTTGCCGCGACGCGGCCTCAGGCGAGCGCGCAGCAACGCATCGACGACGATCGCGCCGCACACTTCGTTGCCGTGCGTGAGCGCGTTGATCATCACATGCGGACCGTCGATGCCCGAGTCGAACGTATGCACATACGGCACACCCGCGTTGCCCGCTGCATGCGCGCCGATATCGGGAAACGTGATCTCGATCGGATAGGCGTTCATTCGAGTCCGCCCTGGCAGAGATATTTGATCGACAGATAATCGTCGAGGCCATACTTCGAGCCTTCGCGTCCATAACCCGATTCCTTCACGCCGCCGAACGGCGCAGCTTCACTCGAAATCGCGCCTTCGTTGATGCCGACGAGTCCCGCTTCGAGCAGACGCGACACGCGATCGATGCGCTTCAGGTTCTGGCTGTAGAAATAGGCGGCGAGGCCGAACGGCGTATCGTTCGCGACGCGGATGGCTTCGGCTTCATCGTCGAAACGGAAGAGCGGCACGACCGGGCCGAAGGTTTCCTCGCAGCTCAATTGCATGTCGGATGTGGCGCCGGTGAGCACGGTCGGCGCGTAATAGTTCGGGCCGAGTTCGGCGAGACGCTTGCCGCCCGTGAGCGCGCGTGCGCCGCGTTCGACTGCGTCGCTTACGTGACGTTCGATCTTCTCGACCGCGCGCGCGTTGATCATCGGGCCGATCTGCGCGTCGGGGTCCGTCGCGGGCGCGACCTTCAATGCGGCGACACGCTTCGCCAGCAGATCGGCGAACTTGTCGTACACGGACGACTGCACATACACGCGATTCGGGCACACGCAAGTCTGTCCGCCATTGCGGAACTTCGATGCCATGAGGCCCGTGACGGCGGCGTCGAGATCGGCGTCGTCGAATACGATGAAGGGCGCATTGCCGCCGAGTTCCAGCGAGAGCTTCTTCAACGTGCCCGCCGATTCGCGTGCGAGGTATTTGCCCACCGGCGTCGACCCGGTGAAGGTGATCTTGCGCACGCGGCCATCTTCGAGCCAGTCGCCGACGGCTTCCTGCGCATTCTCGCGCGATGCGCCGATCAGATTCAACGCACCCGCCGGCACGCCCGCTTCATGCGCGAGCATCACGAGTGCAAGCGCCGTGAGCGGCGTGTCTTCGGCAGGCTTGCCGACCACCGTGCAACCCGCCGCGAGCGCAGGCGCGATCTTGCGCGCGATCATCGCGAGCGGGAAATTCCACGGCGTGATCGCCGCGACGATGCCAACCGGCTCCTTCACCGCGCTCATGCGCTTGCCGCGCTGCTGCTGCGGAATGATGTCGCCGTAGATGCGCGTGGCTTCATCCGCGAACCATGCGACATACGACGCGCCGTACATCACTTCGCCGCGACCTTCCGCGAACGGCTTGCCCTGTTCGAGCGAGATCAGACGCCCGAGCGCATCCGCGTTCTCGACGATCAGCGCATGCCAGCGATGCAGCACGGCCGCGCGATCTTTCGGCAGCGTATCGCGCCACGCGGGAAAGGCGCGCGCGGCGGCGTCGGTGGCGGCGCGGGCGTCGGCGGGGCCGCTGTCGGCCACTTGCGCGATGACATCGCCCGTCGCGGGATCGGTGACGGCGAAGCGCTTGCCGCTCGCGGCGGGAACCCATTTGCCGTCGATGAAATTGTCGGCGCGAATCAGATCGCTCAACTCGTATCGTTGCGTCATGATGGTCTCCGGAATGTTCAGCCGAGCAGGCGCGCAATGGCCGTGCCGACTTCCGTCGTGTTCGCTCGGCCGCCCAGATCGCCGGTATGCGGGCCTTGCTTGAGCACGGTTTCGATGGCGGAGAGCATCGCGTCGTGCGCGTCGCGTTCGCCGAGGAATTCGAGCATCATCGCCGCCGACCAGATCATCGCGACCGGATTGGCGATGTTCTTGCCCGCGATATCCGGCGCGGAACCATGTACCGGCTCGAACAGCGACGGGAAGTTGCGCTCCGGATTCATGTTGGCCGAAGGCGCAATGCCGATCGTGCCCGTGCATGCCGGGCCGAGGTCCGAAAGAATGTCGCCGAAGAGGTTCGTCGCGACGACCACATCGAAGCGATCCGGGCTCAGGACGAAGCGCGCGCACAGAATGTCGATGTGCTGCTTGTCCCATTTGATCTCGGGATACTGCGCGGCGATTTCGGCGGCGCGCGAATCCCACCACGGCATGCTGATCGAAATGCCGTTGCTCTTGGTGGCGACCGTCAGTTTCTTCTCGCGTTTTTGCGCGAGATCGAACGCGAACTTCAATACGCGTTCCGCGCCCTTTCTCGTGAAGATCGACGTCTGCGAGACGAACTCGCGTTCCGTGCCTTCGAACATCGTGCCGCCGACGGACGAATACTCGCCCTCGGTGTTTTCGCGCACGATCATGAAGTCGATGTCGCCCGCCTTGCGGTTCGCGAGCGGCGAGGGCACGCCGTCGAAAAGACGCGCGGGCCGCAGGTTGATGTACTGATCGAACTCGCGGCGAAACTTGAGAAGCGAACCCCACAGCGAGATGTGGTCCGGCACGGTGTCAGGCCAGCCGACCGCGCCGAACAGAATCGCATCGGCGTCTTGCAGTTGCGCCTTCCAGTCGTCGGGCATCATCTGGCCGTGCTGCGCGTAGTAATCGCAACTCGCCCATTCGATATGCCGGTACTCCAGTTCGATATTGAAGCGCTTGCTCACGGCATCGAGCGCGCGCAATGCTTCGGGCATCACTTCCTTGCCGATGCCGTCGCCCGGAATCACGGCAATACGATATTTGCTGGACATGTGCTACTCCGCGTGAAGATGATCGACGATAAAAAGCACGCACGTGCAAAACGCGCGTGCGTGCATTCGTTCATGAGAAGAATGAGGCGCGCGCCTCAGTGATGATGCTGCGAGAAGAGCGTTTCGAGCGGATAGTGCGTTTTCACGAACGCCGTCTTGATGATGACATAGCTGAAGTACTTTTCGATGCCGATACCGCGTTCCAGCAGCCCTTCGATGATGCTCTGGTAATGGCTTACGCTGCGCGTGACGAACTTGAGCAGATAGTCGTAGCCGCCGCTCGCGAGATGACATTCGACGATCTCGTCGACATCCTTCACGGCATTCACGAAGTTGACGAAGTCTTCGCGGCGATGATCCGCGAGCGTGACTTCGGTGAAGACCACCTGCACGTCGCCGAGCTTCTCGAGCTGAATCTGCGCGCCGTAGCCGACGATGAAACCCGCCTTCTCCAGCCGCTTCACACGAATCAGGCAAGGGCTGGGCGACAGACCGACCGCATCGGCGAGCTCCACGTTCGTGATGCGTCCGCGCTTCTGCAATTGCGAGAGGATACGCAGATCGATTCGGTCCAGCTTGCTGTCGGTGCTCATCGCGGCGGGTTCGGTCTCGCATGTCGGCGGTCGGTCGATGTTATCACGCAGCCGCGCGGGAGCTGAAGCCCGATCCGCCCTTCAAGGCGTCGCGTACTTCGCTCTGCGCGAGCACGTCGTCGAGCGTTTTCGTGAGGCGCTCGAACAGCATGTCGAAGTTCGCCTGCGTGTAGCACAGCGCTGGCGCGAAGCCGAGAATGTTGTCGCCGAACGCGCGAAACACGAGGCCGTTGCTATATGCGGCTGCGGCGATACGGTCCGGCAGCTTGAGCGATGCATCGAAGCCGCGCTTGCTTTCCTTGTCGGCGACGAGTTCGAGCGCGCCGAGCAAACCGCGATGACGCGAATCACCGACGAGCGGATGTTCGAGCAATGCGTCGAGCCCTTGCGCGAAACGCGGCGCCTGCGCCTGGCCGTTCGCGAGCAGGCCGCCTTCATGATAGAGCCGCATCACTTCGAGGCCGATAGCCGCGCTCACCGGATGCGCCGAATACGTGTGGCCATGACCGATAACCGCGGACGCGTCGGCGCCATCGGCGATGCCTCGATAGACCGCGTCGGACATGAGGACCGCGCCCATCGGCGCATAGCCTGCGGTCAAGCCCTTCGCGACCGTCATCAGGTCCGGCTCGACGCCTTCGCCTTCGCACGCGAAGAGCGGACCCGTGCGGCCGAAACCGGTGATCACTTCATCGGCGACGAAGAGGATATCGAGCTTGCGGCATGCATCGCGCATCGCCTTAAGCCAGCCCGACGGCGGCACGATCACGCCACCCGAGCCTTGAATCGGCTCGCAGAAGAATGCGGCGACGTTGTCCGCGCCGAGCTCCGCGACCTTCGCTTCGAGCGCCTGCACCGATGCCGTGATGAGCGCGGCGTCGTCGGCGTAATCGTTGCGATACGCATACGGCGAAGGAATGTGATGCTGCGTCGCGAGCGGCAGATCGAAGTTGCGATGGAACGCGGGCAAGGCGGTCAGTCCCGCGCCGATCGACGACGATCCGTGATAACCACGTTGCAGCGCGATGCAATGCTTCTTCGACGGACGGCCCGTCGCGTTGTAGTAATGCGTGATGAAGCGCAGCGCGGAATCGACGGCATCCGAGCCGCCGAGCGTGAAGTACACGTGTTGCAGCGACGCGGGCGCGAGCTCGACGAGCTTCGCGGCCAGTTCGATCGCGGGCTCGGAGCCGAAGTGGAAATAGCTCGTGGCGTAGGGCAGTTTCGTCATCTGCTTCGCAGCGGCCTCGACGATGCTCGCGTGCCCATAACCCGTGTTCACGCACCACAGGCCGGAGAATGCATCGAGCAACTGCCTGCCTTCGATATCGCGCAGGAACACGCCATCGGCGGAATCGAGCACGGTGACGCCGCGTGCCTCGTGCGCGCGATAGCTGACGACGGGATGAATCAGATGTTGACGGTCGGACTCGACAAGCGACTTGATCGGCATGATGCGACTCTCTCTTCGCGAAGGGGGCGGAATGGCTCTTGACCGTTTCATACTATCGGCAGAGCCGTATCGCGCGCATCGCCAAAAAAATCGCCAAAAAGTGAATTCGCGGTTTTTTTCGGGGGGCGCGCAGCATTTTGTGCTGCGCGCCCCGGAGGACGGGCTCAGTAGCCGCGCGTGCGGTCGATTGCGCCGATCATGCGCTCTCCCGCGCGATGGCGGCGCAGGTTCTCCAGCACCACATCGACGGCGGTTTCCGGCCGCGTCGCGCTCGCAATATGCGGCGTCAGGCGCACGCGCGGATGCGTCCAGAACGGATGCGTCGGCGGTAAAGGCTCGGGATCGGTTACGTCGAGGATCGCGGCATGGAGATGGCCGCTGTCGAGCGCATCGAGCAGATCCTGCTGAATCACCTGCGGGCCGCGCCCCACGTTGATGAACGATGCGCCTTTCGGCAGCATCTGGAACACGTATTTGCCGATGAGCCCGCGCGTCGCATCCGTGAGCGGCAACAGGCACACGAGGATATCGGTGCGGGCAAGGAACGTATCGAGCGATTCGATGCCCGCATGACATTCGACGCCTTCGATCTCGTGCGGCGAACGGCTCCATCCGGCGCAATCGAAGCCGAAGAGCCGCAGCGTTTTCAGCACCGCCGTGCCGAGCATGCCGAGCCCGAGCACGCCGACGCGCCGCGTCGAGGCGGCGCGCACGGGCATCTCGCGCCAGATGCGCTCGCGTTGTTGCGCGGCGTAATCGAAGAGATCGCGATGAATGGTGAGCACCGCCTGCGTCACGTATTCGACCATGCCTTCGACGATGCCCGGCTCGGTCATCCGCACGACCTCGACATGCGGCGGCACGCCCGACAGATCGAACTGATCGATGCCCGCGCCCACGGAGAAGATCACTTCGAGATTGGGGAATGTCTGCATGACGTCGGCGGGCGGCTGCCATGCGGCGAGATAGCGGACGGCGGCGGGATCGCCGATATCGGGCCACACGCGGAACGCCACGTCCGGCGCTTTTTGCGCGAAGTGCTGCGCCCATTGCCGGCCGCGTTCGGGATCGGCTTTATAGAGGATCGTCATGGGTATCAGCCCAGCGCCTGATTGATGATCGCGAATTGCGCGACGGACGCATCGTGCGGCGGCGTGCCGTTGCGCGCCATCTTGATGACCGTGTCCACACGTTTGAGCCCGATGCCTTCGAGCCAGTCCGACAGACCGCTTTCATCCGGCGTATCGATGCGCGTGAACATGCCTTCGCGCGACGCGAGCGTATGCGCGATGAGCGCCTGCGCGCGGCGTTGCTGCTGTTGATCCGTGGTGACGGCAACCACCGGTCCGATCGCGTGACCGCGCCCGAACTCGCGGATGATCGAGAAGCCAAGCAGTTCGCCATCGCGTTCGAGCACGACGCCGCGCGCGACGTTCAACAGCGCGGGCAGCAGCGCGCTTCGGTCGAGTCCGTTCGCGCGCGATGCGAGATCGACGATGGCTTGGGTATCGCCCGGTTCGATCGCGCGCAGCCGTTCGCCTTGCGGCAGGTCGATTGCAGGCACGTCGAAATCGGCGGATTGATGCTGATGGATCGCGCCGATGCGTTTGAACCCGAGCTTCGCGTAAAGCGGTTCGCCCGCGGGCGTCGCGTGCAGCACGGTGATGCGCTTGCCGAGCGCTTCGAGCAGCAGTTCCATCAGCTTGCGGCCGATGCCCTTGCCCTGGCAGTCGGGCGCGACGATCACCATGCCGAGCGATCCGCCGTCGTCGCCGTATGTCCAGAAGAGCGCGGTGCCGACCACGCGCTCGCCGTCCTGCGCGATGAAACCCGCGCCGGCGTCGAGCACGAAGCGCCAGTCGTCGGCGCGATGCGGCCATTTGACTTCGACCGAGAGCGCATGCGCCGCGGCGATGTCATCGGCGGTGAAGGGGCGATAGAGAAGGGCGGATGTTTCGGCGGCGGACACGGCATGCTCCACATGAGAGGATGCCCGCCACTTTGACACGCGGCTTAGGCGCGCGGATAGGACGATCCTGTTGCGTCAGGCGCCCGCTGCGCGCCCGCGCATCCCGAGCCATGCGAGTCCGGCCGCGCCGAGTCCCAGCGCCGCCACCGCGATCCATAACGCGATGGAAAAGGAGCCGGTGTGCGCGGCGATCGGCGCTGCGACGAGCGGTCCCGCGATCTGTCCCACTCCGTACGCGGCCGTCGCGTATCCCATCAGGCCGGCCGCGGCTTCACCGCGCAATCGGCGCGCCTCGCGCATCGCGAACAAGGTGATGGCGGTGAACGGCAAGCCCAGCAGCGCGCTGCCGATACCGAAGCCGAGCGCGCTCGGAAACACGATACCCAGCAGGATGCCGAGCGCCTGGATCAGATAGCACGCCGCCGACAAGAGCCGGTTGTCCCACGACAGCGGCAGCCGCGCGGCGATCAGCGCGCCTGCGATCAGCGCCAGTCCGAACGCCGGCCAGAACAGGTCGGGCCACGGCGAGCCCGGCAACGCCTGTCGCGCGATGACGGGAAGAAACGTCGCGGTGATGATGTAGCCGAATCCCGCGAGACTGTAGAGGCCGACGAGCCCGATCGAATCGGCGCGCGCCGATGCGGGCGCCGCGCGCTCGGGCACGTGTGCGCGACCGCGCGTCGATGGCGCCCGATGAGCGAGCGTCTTCCACACGATCGCGCCCGCCACGCCCGACGCGATCGCGAATCCGATCCATACCGAAGGCGCTGGCACGCCGAGCGCGGCGGCCGCCGCGCCGAGCAAACCGGTCGCGACGATGCCGACGCCGGGCCCCGCGTAGATCACGCCGCCGAGGCCGTGCGCGTCGAGTTCGGCGAGCCGCCGCAAGCCCCATTGCGACGCGAACACGAAGGCCCACGCGCTGACCACGCCAGCCGCGAAGCGTATCGCGGCCCACAGCCAGAAGAGATGGACGACGCCCATCGCGAGCGTCAGCACGATCGTCCACGCGAGCGCGAGGCGCACCATGCGCGCGTGATCGATGCGGATCGCCGCGCACGACAACGCGCCGATCAAGTAGCCCGCGTAATTCGCCGATGCGAGCCAGCCGCCGTGGCGGATATCGAGCGCGCCGCTTTTCAGCATCAGCGGAAGCAGCGGCGTGAAGGCGAATCGTCCGACGCCGAGCGCCACCGCGAGCACGACGGCGCACGCCAGCGCGGCATTTCGCGCGTGATGGGCGGGCAGCGACGAAGCTTGAGCAGGCGAGGCCATGAGTCGATCAGCGTAGCGGTAATGAACGCATCCTAACTTGACCAATGCATCTTGAAAAATGAATAATCGAGATGCAATGAATCTTCTGGAAAGATCATGGATCTATCGGCATTGACCATTTTTCGGGCTGTCGTGCGCGAGAACGGCGTGACGCGGGCGGCGGCGAAGCTCAATCGCGTGCAGTCGAACGTGACGACGCGCATCCGTCAGCTAGAGGAGACGCTCGGCACGGACCTTTTCATTCGCGATGGCCGGCGGCTCGTCCTGACGCCGGCCGGCGAGACCTTGCTGCCCTATGCGGAACGGCTGCTCGCGCTCGCCGAGGAAGCGCGTCACGCGGTCAGCGAGAATCGTCCGCAGGGGCGTCTGCGACTCGGGACGATGGAAAGCACGGCCGCGAGCCGCCTGCCGCGCGTGCTCGCGACCTACCATCGGCGCTGGCCGCAGGTGACGCTCGAACTGGCGACGGGCGTGACACGCGCGCTCATCGAAAGCGTGCGCACGTTCGAAGTGGACGCGGCGGTGATGGCGCGTCCGATCGAGCCCGACTCGCTTCCCCCCGAGCAGTTCGAGTTCGTGCCGGTGTTCGAGGAAGAGCTGGCACTGGTCACGCCGCGCGGACAGCATCCGGCGACGACGGCGCGCGAGGCGGCGGGTCTGACGCTGGTGGCATTCGAGCGCGGCTGCGCTTACCGCTCATACGCGATGCGCTGGTACGAGCAGCAGGGCATCAGACCGGCGCGGGTGCTGGAGCTGGGTTCGTATCACGCGATCGTCGCGTGCGTGGCGGCGGGAGCGGGCGTCGCGGTGGCGCCGCGTTCGGTGCTCGAACTCGCGCGGCTGGATGGCGAAGTGGATCTGCATCCGATGGGCGAACTCGGCCGCGTCGATACGCTGCTCGTGTGGCGCAAAGGGCACTTCTCGGCGGCGCTCAACGCGATGCGCGATCTGCTGGTAAGCGGGTCGAGTTGAGTTCGCACATAATCGATATCAGCGATTTGAACCCTGACGCGAGGCCGATCCATGCAACTGCAAACGGGTAACCTGTTCGGCGTCGAAGCAAAGCGCGGCGTCGACGAGCGGATCGACATGCTCGTCACGGGGCAGCGCCTGAACGTGGAGCGGATCGTGTCGATGGGACACGCGAGTCCGGAAGGCTTCTGGTACGACGACTCGCGCGCCGAATGGGTCGTGCTGCTGTCGGGCGCGGCCACGCTCGAGTTCGAAGAGAACGCGACGCGGCACGACATGCGTCCGGGCGACTACGTGCTGATCGAGCCGCATTGCCGGCATCGCGTCGCGTGGACGGATGCCGACGAGCAATCCGTCTGGCTGGCGATCTATTTCGAACGATGAAGGCGCGTCGAGTTTCACGCGACTCGCGCTCAAAGCAGACGAGGGTCCTGCGTCGCGGGTTGCGGCGCTATCTGCAGCGGCACCGGAATGTGCAGCTCCTTCAGGAGCGCGGCAGCGCCGGGCCACGACGCCGGCAGCGTCGGCAATCCGGGAAGCGTGTTGCCGCCGCCGGGCAGGGTCACATGGGCGATGCCGCCGCGTACGGCGGACATCGCATCGCGATCGATGGTATCGGCGCGGGGCAGATCGATGATGGTCAGAGTGGTCATGGCTGGTCTCCTGGCAAAAGTGAAGTGAATGACGACATGCAAATCGCCACTCATTCATTTGCACGCGCCATGCCAACGAGTGCAAAAGTCCCTGCCTATAAGCGTCGAGCAATTTATTCGAGCGCGCACGCGTGTCACGCGACGGCTCGCGAGCGACAGTTCGATTACTCGATGTCGGCGAAAGGCAGACATTCGCCCGTCAGTTCATTTGCTGAACCCACTGACTTCGCCAGGCCGGCGCTTCGAATGGACTCGAAAAGTATTGGGTTTCGTGAATCACCTTGCCGTCGCGGAATTCCATGATGCTGACCGTAAAGGCCGCCTGTGCCTGATACGAGATCATGTATTCGGTGATCCAGAGATTGCCTTCTCCCTGAATCCGTTTGACATCGAAACCGGATGGCTTGTCCGGATGATGTCCCCGCAATGCCTGCAAGTTCGCCCGTCCGCGTATGCGTTCGCCTGACTGGGGATAATCGCAGATGGCATCGTCATCGTAGATGTCGTGCTCGGCGTCGAGGTCGCCGTTCGCCGATGCGAGCCAGTGCGCATTCAGCGTTTCTCGAATCTGCTCTTCACTCATGGCGTGGCTCCGGATATCGTTCGCGCCGCAATTACTGCGGGCTGCGCGGAATAAAACCGGGGCTGCCCGTCTTCACGACCTCGTTGAACCGCTGCCGCGTCTCGATCCGGTTGATCTCGTCGAACGCGTCTTCCGGAAGCGCGGATACATCGAGATTCTCGCGTGCGCGCTCCGCTGTCTTGGGCGTCGTGAGCAACGCGCCGCCGCGCTGAATCGCCCAGGCAAGCAGTACCTGCGCCGGCGTCTTGCCGATTCGCGCGGCAATCCGTGTAATGACGGGATCTTCGAGCGGCCCCGGCCTGATGCCATGACCCAATGGCGCGAAGGCCAGAAACACGATCTGATTTTC
This sequence comes from Caballeronia jiangsuensis, assembly GCF_046030135.1. NCBI lineage: Bacteria > Pseudomonadati > Pseudomonadota > Betaproteobacteria > Burkholderiales > Burkholderiaceae > Caballeronia > Caballeronia jiangsuensis. Next base: position 188,899 of record NZ_JAQQDB010000014.1, on the reverse strand, counting down.
CTTGCAGAAGTCCAGAAGCTCTGTTTCCGGAAGATACGGATGAGCCTCGACCTGTACCACTGCGGGTTTGATTCGCGCCGCTTCGTAAAGCCCTCGCAATTGGTCCAGGCCGATATCGGATAGTCCGATAGCGCGGCATTTTCCCTGATCGACGAGACGCTCCATCGCGCTCCACGTATCGTGCAAAGTCACGCCTTTATCGTAAATGACGGCGCCGTTCTGATCGCGCGGATCCTGCTCATCGCCTGGCTGAAATGCAAACGGCGTATGGATCAGATAGAGATCGAGAAACTCGACGCCGAGCCTTTCACGGCTTCCTTCGAAAGCCGCTTCGACACGCTCCGGCCGATGATTGGAATTCCATAACTTTGTCGTGACGAAGATATCTTCGCGCGCAATTCCGCCATCCGCGAGTCCTGTGCGCAGAGCCTCGCCTACTTCACGCTCGTTTCGATACCGCTCGGCGCAATCGAAGTGTCGATAGCCGGCTTCCAGTGCTTCCCGGGTAGCACGAAGAGTCGTGGCCGCATCGGGAATGAGTGTGCCGAATCCGAGCGCGGGCATAAGGCCGCTCCCGTGATTGAGCGCCAGTTTTCTGGTCCGAAAATCGCTCTGCTCGATCATGGCGATACTCCGTATTTCTTCACGATGCATTCGTGAACATCCGATACCCGAATCAGTCTATGCGCCGATTCGAGCACGTGCAACGGAAGCGGCCAGATGTTCTCGAATGCAGATATAGTGCCTCGTGATGCGCGCGTCATCTGCACGAATGTTCAGTTTGACAAATCAGGCTCAGCGAGGAGTGACGAAGCTCATGATCAAGCTCGGGGTGCTCGGCGTCGGCGATCTGACCGAGAAGATGATTCGAGGATGGCATCGCAGCGGCAGCGACACGACGTTTCTTCTTTCGCCCAGAAGCCGCGCAAGAGCGGAAAGTCTCGCGAAAGATATCGGCTGCACGTTGATGCGCGATAACCAGGAAGTCGCGGATGCCGCTGATGTCGTCCTCATCGGCGTTCGTCCGGGACAACTCGGCGAGCTCGCGCAGGAAATCAGCTTGAGGCCCGGCATCCCGCTCATTTCCGTTGTCAGTGGCGTGCCGGTCGGCGATTTGCAGCGGATGTTCGGCGCACGGGAATGCACGCGCGCCATGTTGTCCCTCGCTGCCGAGATCAACCGCTCGACGGTCGCGGTCTATCCCGCCGATTCAGCGATGGCGCCGTTGCTCACCGCGCTGGGCAATCCGGTGCTGCTTGCAACCGAACGCGAATTCGAACTCGCCACGGTCGGCGCATGCATGAACGGATGGTTCTATTTCCTGCTCCACGATCTGCAGCAATGGTTCGTTCAGAAGGGCTTCGCACCCGACGACGCGAGACAACTCGTGCTCAGTGGCGTCGAAGACTGCGTGGCTTACTCGCGATACAAAGCGTCTTCGGGCATCGGCGAAATCGGTTCATCCATCGCGACGGCGGGCACCTATACGGCACAAGGTCTGGATGTGCTGGAAAGGCTCGGCGGTAACGCAGCGTGGAAAGCCGCATGCGAGCACGTGTTCGAGCAACTGACCGCGAAGGAACACGTTCATTCGAACTCGAACTCGAAGTCGCGCCGCGAGTAGAAGCGCTGGAGTTCGTGCTTCTTCGGCCGCACGCCCGTAAAGACTTCGACGTACTCCGGAATGCGCATCATGCGTACGGACATGTCTTCGTGAGGCTTCGTCGAGACGTAGCCGGCCTGCGTGAAATACGCGACGCGCGCGCGGACATCGGCGGCGCGCGGCTCATAGTCGAATCGCTCGAATAGCGCAGTCAACGCCTCGATGCGCTGCGCGTCGTCCTGAGCCATGTGCTCCGCGATGTCCGGCGATTGCTGCGCCCAGTTGCGGATCGCGGCCTCGAAGCGCGAGTCGAAAATCGTGTCGTCGAACCAGCAGTCGAAGACGTTCAGCATCGCTTCGCACACGCTGTCCGCATACGCTTCCGTACGTTCGATCCAGTTGCCCGTGTTCTTCTGTTTCCATCGGTCGAGCAGCGCGGCCAGCAATTCTTCACGATCCTTGAAGAACCAGTAGAAACTCGTCCGCGAAAGATTCAGCTTTTTTGCGAGCGGAAGAATGCGGACCGCTTCCACGCCACCTTCCAGAAGACCTTCATACGCCGCATCGAGCCACATGTCGGCGGAGCCGCGCACCACGTCGAGCGTCTCGTCCATTTCGTGATTTCCTCCGCTTTGACGACTCCAATGTACACCATTGTCTCTCTACTTGACACATGTGTACAGAGGTTCTACTCTTGGTCCACAACAGGCGTTTCGTCCCCACTCGCTTCGATGAGGCATCCATGTCCACGGACCCGCTGCTGCAGCCGTACACGCTGAAACACCTTACTTTTCGAAACCGGATCATGACGACGTCGCATGAACCGGCGTACGCCGAGGACGGGATGCCGAAGGCGAGCTATCGCGCGTACCACGTCGAACGGGCCAAGGCGGGCCTCGCATTGACGATGACGGCCGGTTCCGCGGCGGTTTCGAAGGACAGTCCGCCGGTCTTCAACAATATCCTCGCGTACAAGGATGAAGTCGTGCCGTGGATGAAGGATCTCGTCGACGAGTGCCACGAGCACGGCGCGAAAGTGATGATCCAGTTGACCCATCTCGGCCGCCGCACGCGCTGGGACAAAGGCGACTGGCTGCCGGCCGTCTCGCCGTCGCACAACCGCGAACCCTCGCACCGCGCTTTTCCGAAGAAGCTGGAGGACTGGGATATCGAGCGCATCGTCCGCGACTTCGCCGATGCGGCGGAGCGCATGAAGGCCGCCGGGCTCGACGGGCTGGAAATCGAATCGTACGGTCACTTGATGGACCAGTTCTGGTCGCCGCTGACGAATACGCTCGAAGGTCCGTATGGCGGCTCGCTGGAAAACCGCATGCGCTTCACGTTCGACGTGCTGCGCGCGATGCGCGAGCGCGTCGGCGAGCGCTTTCTTCTCGGCATCCGTTACACGGCCGACGAAATGCTGGCGGGGGGCATCACGAAGGAAGAGGGCATCGAGATTTCGAAGCGCCTGAAAAACAGCGGTCTCGTCGATTTTCTGAACGTGGTTCGCGGGCATCTGGATACCGACGCCGGGCTCACCGACGTCATCCCCATTATGGGCATGAAGAGCGCTCCGCACCTCGATTTCGCGGGTGAAATCCGGCAGGCGACGGACTTCCCCACGTTCCATGCGGCGCGCATTCAGGATGTCGCGACCGCGCGCCATGCGATCGAGTCAGGCAAGATCGACATGGTCGGCATGACGCGCGCGCATATGACCGATCCGCATATCGTGCGCAAGATCATCGAGCGCAGGGAGGACGATATCCGGCCTTGCGTGGGCGCGAATTACTGCCTCGATCGTATCTATCAGGGCGGCATGGCGCTGTGCATCCACAATGCCGCGACGGGCCGCGAACTGGAGATGCCGCACACGATCAAGCCTGCCGCGACGAAGCGCAGGATCGTCATCGTGGGCGCGGGGCCCGCGGGTCTCGAAGCGGCGCGCGTCGCGGGCGAGCGCGGGCACGATGTCGTCGTGCTGGAAGCGATGAACGATCCCGGCGGCCAGATTCGCCTGACCGCGCAGAACGTTCGCCGCAAGGAGATGATGGGCATCGTCGACTGGCGCATGGCGCAGTGCGAAAGGCTCGGCGTGCGGTTCAGGTTCAATACGTGGGCCGACAACGAGACCGTGCTGGCGGAGAATCCGGATGTGGTTATCGTCGCGACCGGCGGCATGCCGCACACGGAGGTCTGTACCGAAGGCAACGAGCATGTCGTCTCGTCGTGGGACATCATTTCCGGCGATGTGAAGCCCGGCGCGAACGTCTTGATCTTCGACGATGCCGGCGATCACGCCGCGCTTCAGGCAGCCGAAACGATCGCGCAGGCCGGCGGCAAGGTGGAGGTGATGACGCCCGACCGCTCGTTCTCGCCCGAAGTCATGAGCATGAACCTCGTGCCCTACATGCGCTCGCTGCAGAAGCTCGCGACAACATTCACGGTGACGTTCCGCCTCGAATCCGTACGCCGCGAGGGCGGCGAACTGGTGGCGACGATCGGCAGCGATTACGGCGGCGTGAAGAAGGAGCAGCGCCACGATCAGATCGTCGTCAATCACGGCACGATTCCGATGGACGAACTGTACTTCGAGCTTAAGCCTTTGTCGTCGAACCTCGGCGCGGTCGATTACGACACGCTCATCGACGGCAAGCCGCAAGTCGTCGAACGAAATCCGCAAGGGCGCTTCCAGCTCTTCAGGATCGGCGATGCGGTGGCGGCGCGCAACACGCACGCCGCCATCTACGATGCGCTTCGTCTCGTGAAGGACCTATAGGCGTTACTTCTCGATCTGCTGATTCCAGCGCTGATCCCACTGGGCGCGATTCGCGTTGATCGTGTCCCAGTCCACCACGGTCACTTTCTTCACGAGCGCGTTCAGGTCGCCGAGATTCTTCTCCATCTCTGGCGTCATTTTCGCCTGCGTGTTGGTGGGAATCTGCTTGCCGGCTTCGGCGGCCTTCGTTTGCGCGGGCGCGGACAGGAGGAACTGCGCGAGCTTCTGCGCGAGCGCCGGATCGGGATTGTTCTTCACGACGCACACATCGACGAGCAGCAGCACCGCGCCTTCCTTCGGCGCGACATACGCGACCGGCAGACCCTTGTCCTTCAGATCGCCGATGGCGGTCGGCGTGAGCGGAAAGAGGCCGGCTTCGCCCGTCGTGATCATCTCCGAGAGCTTCGCCGAATTCGGAATGTATTCGACGACATTCGGGCCGACCGTCGTCGCCCATTTGGAAAAGCCGGGCTCGACGTTCTTCTCGCTGCCGCCGAGGATGCGGTTGATCGCAAGGAAGCCATGCAGGCCGAAGGTGCTGCTCGACGCCGACTGGAACACCACCTTGCCCTTGTACTTCGGATCGGCGAAGTCCATCCACGAAGTCGGCGGCGCCCAGCCCTTTTCCTTGAAGAGCTTCGTGTTGTAGCCGATGCCGGTCATGCCGAGCTGCACGCCCGCGCCCATGTCGTCCTTCAGGCGCGCGAACGGATAGAGCTCCTTGAGCACGGGCGCATCGTCGAGCTTCTGGCACACGCCCATGCTGACGGCGCGCGCCATCACGCCGTCATCGAGGAACGCGACGTGGATCTGCGGACTGTTGCGGTTCGCGAGCAGCTTCGCGAGCACGTCGGACGACGTGCCCGGCACCACGACGACCTTCACGTTGTTGGCTTTCTCGAACTCGGGGAGGACCTGGCTGGTGTAGGCCTTTTCCATCGGTCCGCCGTTCATGCCGATATAGATCGTCTTGCTCTGCGACCAGGCGGACGACGTGACACCGAGCGCGACGAGCGCGGCGAGCGAAACGAGTGTGCGGGGCAGCTTCATCGTGAGTTTTCCTTGTTCTGATTTAGTGAGTGACGGGTAGAGGCATCGAACTGAACCGTCCGATCGAGAAGGCGTCGATCGGCGTGCTGGTCGCGCCCTGCGTGACCAGTTCGGCGAGCACTTCGCCGACGCCGGGCGCGAGCAGAAAGCCGCCGCCCGAAAAACCGAAGGCATGCAGAAGACGCGGCGTGGTGCGGCTCGGCCCGATGATCGGATTGCTGTCGGGCGTCTCGCCTTCCACGCCGCTCCATGTGCGGATCAGGAGCGCATCGCGCAGGGCGGGCAACAGCGCGCAGGCGTCGCGCATTACGGCGCGCGTCGTGGCCGTCGATGGCTGCGCGTACTCGCCATCGCCATGTCCGCGTCCGCCGCCGATCACGCAGTTGCCGCGTTCGACCTGACGCGCGTAGATGCCGCCGCCGACCACGCCGAGACTGTGCCCGATAAAGAGCGGCAGCGGCTCGGTCACCCACATGTTCGGATAGATGGGCTTCATCGGCGCACTTTCGCCGAAGCTGCCCGCGATGCGGTTCGCCCACGCGCCCGCGCTGTTGACGAGCCAGTCGGAACTGATGCGCTCGTTGCCCGCGCGCATCTGGAAGCGCGTGCCGTCGAAGGTGATGTCGGCGAGCTCGGTCTGCTCGCGCACGTCGGCGCCCGCGCGCCGGGCGGCATGCGCGAAACCCGGCGAGACGAGACGCGGATTCGCGTGGCCGTCGCTCGGGCAGAGCGAGCCGCCGATCGCCGCCGTTCCGAGCCACGGATAGCGCTTGCGGAATGCGGCGCCGCTCATCACCTGCGATTGAACGCCGTGTTCGCGCGCCATCGTGGACCATCGATCGAGCACGTCGAGATCGGCTTCGTAGCGCGCGAGACGCAGATGACCCGACATGACCATCTCACCGTCGATGCCGATCAGCTCGGGCAGGCGGCCATACACGCGCCGCGCGCGCACGGCGAGCGGCAACTGTTCTTCCGTGCGTCCCTGCGTGCGCACGCCGCCGTAGTTCACGCCGCTCGCCTGCGCGCCGCAGAAGCGCCGTTCGATCAGCGCGACGCGCATGCCCGCTTTGGCGAGCGCGAGCGCCGTCGACGAGCCGACGAGCCCGCCGCCCGCAATGACGACATCGTAATGACGGATGTCACTCATCGTGGGCTTCCTCGGGCTGCACCTGCACGCCGTCGTCGTAGAGCATCGGTGTGATCGGGATGGGTTTGATGGGCGCCTGGCTGCGCAGACGGCCGACATCGGCGAGCGGCTTGCCGGTTTCGGCGGCGAGGAGTGCAATGGCGGATTCGCCGCACATGCGGCCCTGACAGCGGCCCATGCCGATGCGCGTGAGCGCCTTCAGCCGGTTGACTTCCGTGGCGAGGCCGCTGCGGATGCACGCGCGCATCGTGCCGGCGGTGACTTCCTCGCAGCGGCACACGATCATGTCGTCGGGCCAGTCCTGCGCGGCGTTCGCGGGCGGCGCGAATGCATGCTCGATGCCCGCGCGGAAAACGGCGATGCGTTCGAGTTCGCGTTCGAGCTTAGTTGCATCGGGCTGAGCGCGCTCGTGCGCCATGATACCGATGTCTTCGATCAGCGCGAGCGCGGCGCGGCGTCCCGCGAGCTCGGCGGCGTCCGCACCGGCGATGCCCGCGCCGTCGCCGGCGAGATACACATTGCGTTGCGAACTGCGGCCTGCCGCGTCGCGCTCGGGGAGCCAGCAGCGATTGAGCGCGTCGAAGCGGAAGCGGCATCCGGCGAGATCCGCGAGTTGCGTTTCGGGGCGCAGGCCGAAGCCCATGCCGACGGCATCGCAGTCGAGCGTGCGTGGCTCGCCGCGATGCGTGCGCCAGCGGATGCTGCGCACGGCATCGTCGCCGTCGATGTTATCGAGCGTCACGCCACGTTCGATACGCACGCCATGCGCCTGCAGCCATGCGACGTAATACAGGCCCTTGGCGAACGTCGCAGGCTGGTTCAAGAGGCGCGGCGCGGCGGCGGCCTGACGCGCGAGCGGGCTGGTATCGAGCACGGCCGCGACCCGCGCGCCCGCTTTCGCGTATTGATAGGCGACGAGATACAGGAGCGGCCCGGTGCCCGCGAACACGACGCGCGAACCGATCGCGCAGCCTTGCGCCTTCAACGCAACTTGCGCGCCGCCGAGCGTGAAGACGCCCGCGAGCGTCCAGCCGGGCAGCGGCACGATGCGATCCGTCGCGCCGCTCGCGATGATCAGATGCGTGAACGGCACGCTCGCCTCACGTCCCGCATGAAGCGTGTCGAGCCGGTTCTGCTCGCACGCCCACGCGAGCGTGTCGGGGCGATAGTCGATCTTCGGCAGCAGCTTCGCCATCGCGCCGTGCACGGCTTCGGCCTTCTTCGCCTCGAAGCCGTAGAGCGTCGCCGCGCTGCGTTTGAAGCCCGCGTCGGCGGGCGGCTGCCGATAGATCTGTCCGCCCCAGCGCGCGTTTTCATCGATGACGACCGGCCGCAGTCCCGCCGCGACGAGCGTCTCCGCCGCGCGAATGCCGGCCGGTCCGGCACCGACGATCACCACACGATGCGCGCCGTTCATCGCACGTGCTCCGTGACGACACGCATGCCCGCTTCGATGCGCGTCGAACATGCGCGCATGCGCTTGCCGTCCTCGCCGCGCACCCAGCAGTCCTGACACGCGCCGATCAGGCAGAAGCCCGCGCGCGGCTTGCCGCTGAATTCGCTGTGCCGCACATGCCTTTGATGCATGAGGATGGCGGTCAAAAGCGTATCGCCCGCGAGCGCTTCGGCCGGCACGCCATCGAGAACGAAGGGAATGCGCGCGCGATCGGTCTCATCGAGACGAACGAACTGCGGCGCATGATGAATCGTTGCGGTGCTCATGAGAGTGGGTTCAGTGCTGGCCGATCAGAATGCGGTTGAGCCCGTACACGCGGTCGAGAATCAGCATCGCGCCCGCGGTGATGAAGATGACGAGCGCCGAGACGGACGCCATCATCGGATCGATCGATTCGGTCGCGTACATGTACATGCGCACCGGCAGCGTGACCGTTTGCGGCGACGTGACGAAGACCGACATCGTCAGCTCGTCGAAGCTGTTGATGAACGCGAGCAGCCAGCCGCCGGTGATGCCGGGCAGGATCATCGGCAGCGTGACGCGGCGAAAGGTCGTCCACGAACTCGCGCCGAGCGACGCCGCCGCGTGCTCGATGCTGCGGTCCATGCCGCTCACCGACGCGAGCACGAGCCGCATCACGAACGGCGTGATGATGACCATGTGCGCGAGGATCAGCCATGCGAACGAGCCGGTTGCGCCGATCAGCGCGAAGAAGCGCAGCATCGCGATGCCGAGCACGAGGCCGGGAATCACGAGCGGCGAGAGCAGCAGCCCGTTCAGGAAGCCGCGCCCCGGGAAGCGCGCGCGGCCGATCGCGAGTCCGGCGGGCAACGCGATCACGAGCGACAGCGTCGCCGATGCGAACGCGAGCTTCACGCTGTTGAAGAACGCCGAGATGAAGTCGGGATAATCGAGAATCGCGCGGAACCAGCGCAGCGAGAGGCCGTGCGTGGGTAGCGTCAGCGTTTCTTCGGGCGTGAACGCGACGAGCATGACGATGACGAGCGGCGCCAGCACGAACAGGATCACGATCGTATGGAACGCCAGCGCGACGGGACCGTTTTTGCGCATGATGGATCGCCTCGTTCAGCCCATGCTGCGCGTATAGCGCCGCTCGAGCACGCGATAATAAGTGAGCATCACCACCAGATTGGCGATGAGCAAAAGCACCGCGATGGTCGCGCCGAGCGGCCAGTTCATCGAACTGAGGAACTGGTCGTAGACGGTGGTGGCCGCGACCTTCAGACGACGTCCGCCGAGCAGGCCCGGAATTGCGAAGGCGCTCGCGGACAATCCGAACACCATCAGACTGCCCGACAAAATGCCCGGTACGAGTTGCGGCAGCACGATGCGCCTCAGCGTGACGGCGGGCGAGGCCATCAGCGAGAGCGCGGCGTTTTCCGTCTGCGGATCGATGCGTTGCAGCGCGGTCCACACTGGAATCACCATGAACGGCAGCATCACGTGAACCAGCGCGATGACGATCGCGAACGTCGTATAGAGCAGCTTGTACGGACCGAAGCCGAACGCGCCGAGCAACTGATTCACGAGCCCGTTCACGTTGAGCAGCATGCTCCAGCCGAACGCGCGCACGACGACCGAAACCAGCAGCGGCGCGAGAATCACCAGCAGGAAGACGGAGCGCCACGGATCGCCCATGCGCGACAGGATGTACGCCTCGGGCGTGCCGATCACGACACACAGCAAGGTCACGAGCGCGGCGATGCCGAACGTGCGCGCGAAGATCGTGTGGAAGTACGAGGAGCCAAGCACTTCGGCGTAGTTATGCAGATCGAACGCGGCGACGGAGCCGATCGCGGGATCGAATCGATAGAACGTGAGCGCGAGCGTCATCGCGAGCGGCACGATCACGAGCACCGCAAAAAGCAGCAGCGCGGGCGCGCTCATCATCCAGAGCGGCAGATACGCATGCCACGGCGCGCGCCGGGCGTCGTTCGATGCCGCCGCCGAAGCAGGTTCAGAAGAACGCAGCGTGCTATCCACGGGCGGCCTCCTGCTGGATGAAGCGGATCGATTCCGTGTTCCAGTCGATGCCTACTTGCGCGCCTTCTTCGAGCGGCTCGTCGCCGTGATTCTGGCAGCACACGAGCATTTCGCCCGCGCGGCTGTCGAGCCGGTAGAGCCACTGGCTGCCGAGAAAGAAGCGGCTCGTCACGCGGCCCGGCAGACGTCCGCTGCCCGCCGCGCCGAGCCTCAGTTTTTCCGGACGGATGCACACGGTGACCGCATCGCCGACGCCGATCGCGCGCTCGCGTTCGGGAAGCTGCGAGGTCGAGCCCGTCTCCGCGAGATCGTGGCCGAGATCGATGCGAATGGCGTCGCCGTCGCGCGCGACGATCGTGCCGCGCAGCATGTTGGCCTTGCCGATGAACTGCGACACGAAGCTCGTCTCGGGACGCTCGTACGCGCGATAGGGCGTATCGACCTGCGTGATGCGGCCCGCTTCCATCACGACGACGCGATCGCTGATCGACAGCGCTTCGGACTGATCGTGCGTGACCATGATCGTCGTCGTGCCGATCTTGCGCTGAATGCCGCGCAACTCGAACTGCATGTCCTCGCGCAGCTTCGCATCGAGATTGGACATCGGCTCGTCGAGCAACAGCACGGGCGGCGCGATGACGATCGCGCGCGCGAGCGCCACGCGCTGACGTTGGCCGCCGGACAACTCGCGCGGAAAGCGATGCGCGAACTTGTCGAGCCGCACGAGCGACAGCGCGTCGCGCACGCGCTCGCGGCGCTCGCTCTTGTCGATGCCGCGCATCTCCAGCCCGAAGCTCACGTTTTGCTCGACGCTCATGTGCGGAAAGAGCGCGTAGCTCTGAAACACGATGCCGAGGCCGCGCCGGTTCGGGCGCATGTGCGTGATGTCGCGGCCGTCGAGCATGATGCGCCCGCGCGTCGCTTCGATGAAGCCCGCGATCATCTGCAAGGTCGTGGTCTTGCCGCAGCCCGACGGTCCGAGCAGCGAGACGAATTCGCCTTTCTCGACCGACAGATTGACGTCGGCGACGGCGTGCAGATCGCCGAACGACTTCGACAGATCGGTCAATGTGAGGAACGACATGGCCTGCCCCTTCGGCGCGTCGCGCGCCGCCTGTGTGCGACTGATTCCGATGGATCGACTCTAGCCAGCCAAATTTCGGTGCGTCAATTTGAAATTCCATTGAATGAGTGAAACTTGCTTATGGATTTCGAACAATGGAATTTATATCGCTTGGACGAAGAAATTATTTCGATGAGCGTGATTTGGGTTATCCCTTAGATTGCGCAACGCGGCTGAATCGGGTCGAATAGGGGCGGAGAAATGCGTAGCGCGGACATTCCGTTGAATGGAATACACGAGGCGAAGATGAAGGCTTCTGACGAAGGAAACGGAACGCAGGCGCCGGACGCGCCGGGCGTCGGCATGCTCCAGCGTGCGTTCGCCGTGATTCGCGCGCTCGGCGAGGACCAGGCCGAAGGCAGCCGTGTCACCGCGCTCGCGAAGGCGGTGGGACTGACGCAGGCCACCGTGCATCGCATCCTTCATGCGCTGATCGCGGAAGGGGTCGTCGAACAGGACGAGGGGAGCAAGCGCTACCGGCTGAGCGTGGATTTCTTTTCGCTGGCGGCGCAGGCGGGCAACCCGAGCCGTATGCGCACGCTATGCCGGCCCGCGTTGCTGCGGCTATGCGCGAGTCTCGGCGACACCATCTTCCTGCTCGTGAAGAGCAGCTTCGATGCGGTGTGCCTCGACATGTGCGAAGGCCCGTTCCCGATCCGCTCGTTCACCGGCGATGTGGGCGGGCGCGTGGCGCTGGGAGTCGGGCAGGGCAGCCTCGCGATTCTCGCGTTTCAACCCGAGGAAGAGCGCGAGGAGATCATCCGCTTCAACGTGCCGCGGCTGCATAACTATGGCGTGTTCGACGAGGTCTATCTGCGCACCGAGATCGAGCGCGTGCGCGCGCAAGGTTACGCGGGGCGTAACAGCGGATTGATCGATGGCATGGCGGGCGTCGCGGTGCCGATACTCGATCGTTCGGGGCTTGCGGTCGGCGCGTTGAGCGTCGGCACGCTATCGACGCGTCTCGGCGAAGACCGTCTGCCGATGGTGGTCGAGTTGCTGAAGCGTCAGGCCGCGACGATCGGCCCGCAGATCAATCCGTTCGATGTGGCCGTGCGTCGTCCGGTCCACGGCCTCACGCGCGCGATGGCGACCCGGCCGTTGTCCGGCCCGGAGCAGTAGCGCTCAGTCGCTCAACCGGCTGACCTTCGTGCCTTCGAGCGACACGCCGGCCATGAGTCCGGCATTCGTCAGCACGAAGACTTCGACGGGATTGGTGGCTGTCGTCGTATCGAGCTGGCCGTTGGCGCCGAGCCTCATGACGGCGACGGTCGCGTCGGTGCCGACTGCCCAGCCGTCGCGCTTGCGGAATTGCGCGAGCGCGTCGTCGGTCAGGAACACATAGATGAGCGCTTTCGACTGAGCGCCGATCTGCAAGCCGAACGAACCGCCTGCCGTGCTGTAGTAGCCGTCGGTTCGGCCATCCACGCGCAGCGCGCCTTCGCCGTACTGTGCGCCGAGCCAGAAGCCCGCCGATATCACGCGTGGAAAGACGAGCACGCCGCGCGCCTTGTTCACGAGTTCGCGCGAACCGTTCACGGAGGCATAGAGGCGCTGGAGCGTCGCATCGACGGCGGCGTCGATGGCGCGGTCGCGATCGGCCGTGCCTGCCGCTGTCTCACCGGACGATGGTCCCGTGGTCGTGCATCCGCTCAACGCCAGCGCTGCCGCTGCAATGCCGCCGGCCAACAAGAGACGCCTTTTGTTCTTCTGATTCATAGGGTTCCCGAGATCCACAGTTCTTAGGCTCTCGCACTATACAAGCTGTCGTCCGGCGTGTGTGGAGATCGGAGGGCCAGCGTATTGAGCAGAGGGAAATGGAGCGATCCGTGCTACTACGAAGCAGTCGGGACGTCGAGTTCGAGAGGAAAGGAACATGAAGCGGCTTCGGGCATTCGTATGCGTGATCCTGTCGTGCAGTCTGAGCGCGGCGTATGCGGCTTCCGCGAGCGAGCATCACGCGAAGACCACGTCCGCTCATGAACGCAATCTCGATCGCTCGGGCAAACCGCGCAAGGGCAAGGCCTCGTATTACGGCCACAAGTTCTACAAGAAGAAGATGGCGGACGGCACGCCGATGAATCCGCAATCCGATTCCGCCGCGAGCAAGACGCTCCCGCTCGGCACCAAAGCACGGGTCACGAATCTCGAGAATGGCAATAGCGAAGTGGTGCAGATTCGCGATCGCGGGCCGTATGTGAAGGACAGGATCGTCGATGTTTCGCCTAAGACGGCCGATAAGCTCGGGCTCAAGAAGGATGGCACGGCGCCGGTTGAGGTCAAGCCTATCGAGGTTCCGCAGCCTGATGGCACTGTGAAATCGGGCGCGGGGGCGCCCTAGTGTGCATGAAGAAATCTCCTGACACGGTACGAGCCCGCGACATCCGAAGCCCGTTCCGTTATAGCTGCGCCATGACCTGAAAACCGAGCGTCACGCGCGAGATCGACATCGCCGATGGTTTGTAGAGCGGCGTGCCCGCGAAGAACTCATAACTCAGTCCGCCATACTTCGAGGCGATGCCGCCGCGCAGACCGATCACCGCGCCGACGAGTTGCGTGCCCGCGAGAAATGCCGTGCTCGGGCCGAACACGCTTCCGTAGTCGATGCCCGCATAGAGCGATTGCCGTGACTGCCCGAGCGGCGCTTGCAACTCGTTGCGCCAGTAAAACCCGCGCTCGCCCGCGAGCATTTGCTCGCCGTCGAAGCCGCGAACGGTGTAACGGCTGCCGATCGTGAGATCGTCGACGTAGAAGAGCGTATCGGGCGAATACTGGCCATGAAACGTCGACACGTACCGGAACGGCTGACGCGCCACGACGAACGGCGCCGAGAGGTTGAAATCGACCACCGCCATACGATAGCGATAGGTCGGCCTGTTCGTGGGCGTCGGTGTCGGCGGATAAGGGCCGGGGGACGGGTCGGGCGTCGCGCCGAGGCCGCCGATCCCTTGCCGAAAGCCGAGCGTGCCGTCGATCTGCGCGCCGCCGATGTAGTGCCGATCCGTGAGCCCCGCCTCGATAAAAGTGTTGTTGCGCCGCTGAATCTCGATCTCGGTATCGTCGATGAAGCTCGCCCCGAACCGTTTCGAGAGCTGCACATAGGCGCTGAGCACGTCGCTCTGACTGCGGCGTAGCACGCGTGCGAGCTTGACGCCCGCCGTCTGCGTGTTACCGCTCGACGCGAACGTTTGATTGACCCCCGCGATCTGCTGATAGTACGTGCTCGTGTAGCCGAAGAGCGAGCCCGTCCAGTAGCCCCACGGTACCGCGTAAGAGCCGTTGAAGCCGTGCGAGCCGAGCCCCTTGTCGTCGAAATACAGATCCTGATTGGCGCCGAGGCTTAACACGTCATTCAGGCCGAGCGGATTGTCGAGGCCGAGGCTTAGGCTCCCTTGCAGCTTGCCCGTCGCGCGGCTACCCGAGTTGTCGACCGAGGCGACGAGCGTCCAAGGCTTCGCGCGCTTGAGCGAGACGACGACATCGCTCTCGCCCGGTGCGCCGGTCGGCTCGATCTTCATGTCGGCGTCCTGGCTTGAGGGCCGCTTCATTTGTTCGATGCCTTGCTCGAGGTCGCGCAGGTTGAGCACGTCGCCGGGCCGCGTCGGAAAGGCAGAGCGCCACGATGCCCACGTCACGGGCTCGGCGAAGCGGACATCGCGAATCACGCCGGGCACGAGCGCGAACGAGAGCGTACCACTCGCGATGTCCTGCTCGGGCACGAGGACGCGCGTCGTCACGTAGCCGCGACTTAGCACGGCTTGCTGGATGCCCTTTGCGAGTATCGAGACGCCTTCGCGGCCGATGCATTGCCCGCGATAGTGATCGAGCCATTCACGGGCGAAGGCGAAGCGATCGAGCGGCAGCGCCGAGGCGCCTTGCTCGCGGATCGCGTTGGGCAGCGTCGCCGGGACAGTAAGCGCGAAGGTGTCGACGCGGAAACATGGCTGCTCGTTTGGCAGCGCCGGAAAAGTGCCATCGGTCGGCACCGTCGAGCGCACGACGGGTGCTTGTACAGTCGCCTCGCGCTGCCCGGCGTCGCGTTGCTGTTGTACCTGTTGATTTCGTAGCGCGTTGGCGCGAGCGGCGGCGGCTTCGTCGGCGATTGTTGGCGCTTGCTGTGCGTGAGCGGCGAGCGTTAAGGCGGTTGAGAGCGGCAGGGCCGCTAGCTTTACTCTTTTCATATGCCACCATTCGCAAAACCACACACCTCGTCGGACTGGTCATCAAACGTCTTCCGCCCTTTAAAGATTGACCATGCGCCTGCGATTGATAGACCGCCCGTAAGTATCGGGAAAGTCGACGGGCTTGCGAAAAATGCGAGGGCGCTCAATAGTGCGCTCAACAGGAACATCCCCAGCGCCACGCGCCAAACGAGCTTGGTACAACGATCCAGGCATCGCGCGAGTAACAAATAACCTAGCGCCAAACACAGCGAGGTCGCCGCCGCTGACGCAATGAAGGAAACGCGCTGCATGAGCGATGCTTGCACGTCAATGGGTAAAGGTATCGCGCCCGTGAGGGTCATGAGCGCAGATAAGGCGCTCTGTCCGGCAAATATGTAAAGCGCCACCTGAGCGACGGCGAAAGAATCATCGCGCAGGGCCGTCGTTTTGTTTGTCATCTTGAGTTCGTCCCTTCTTATTCAATGCCAATGATTATTCAATTAGTTGATACGTTATCCTGAAGAAGTAGATTGCCCCTAAACAAGCAATACCCGAAGAACGAGTCTTCGGCAACTTCGCTGATGCTCGCCGTTCAGGAAGGCATACGGGTGCGCGCTTTCTCGCGCATCCGACGCTAGACGTCTGAGCCCCCGCAGTTCACCCTCGCCGGGCGATGGCTGAGCTTGCCGGATTTGAACCAAGATTGCGCGTCAGAGTGCAGGGCGAACACGCTAGCTCGTCATCACGCCGGCTTGAACTGCTGCACGACAAACTCGACTACGGCTGGGATTTTCGTTTCCGGACTTGTCTTGCTCCTCGTCCGTCAATGAATCCGTCTACGGCCGGGTTCATTGCTGCGTCATGGTCGCTTTTTCGTTAGCAATCTGACCGCGTTTATTGCTTTAAACACAAGCAGTACACTCACCGCTATTCGAATGATGTACATCATTCCTGGGTGCTTTGCCAGTTGAGATGCAGACGCATTAACTGTTCCAAAGTGAATAGACAACCACGCAACGACGGATGGCAGTACCGCAAAGCCGTAATAGACAAGTGCTGCTATCAATAACCTTGTAGCAATTCCTTTCCAGCCCCCATCACTGATAAGTCCGTCAATCTTCGAGGTTTCATTTCTGCGGTTCTTTGCCTGGAACAAACGATGATGTGCCTTGGAAGATAGAGCCTGCCGTGGTTCCTGCGTATCCTGGGTACGGGTTCCGAACACCTTGCAACAAAGCAGGTACATTTGGATTGAAGCTTGGATACACGAATGGCCTCATGGCTTGTGTCATCCCTTGGGTCGCGGCCCAGCCTAAAACATAGCCCCCGGCACTCGCAAGCGCTCCAGTTGCACCAGCAAACAGAGGGCTCGTATTTTCTCCGTAATAGCTATTATTGAAGATAGCGTTTGCCATGCCGCCCGTCCCACCAAGCAACACATTATTGATAAACCCCACTTTGGCGCCGATCGACCCCGTTATAGCACCGGTCGCGGCAGCAAATACGGACTGCGCCGGACGAACAGTACTCGATTGAGCATATGTCCTGCTGCGTCCATACCTCCACTCATTGTTCCACCAATCACGGAGTAGGCGGTGCCGCCTACAGCTCCCGCCGCCACTGGCGCACCGGCAATCAACACCGCGCCAGTTGCCGCCGCAATCGTGGCGCCACCAATCTGATTTCTGCTCGCCGCATCGTGACTTGCCGAACTGTTGATATTCGACGCCGACGGCTTATTCAATCCCACGCCTCCTGGGTAATACCCCGCATACATATTCGGATTCGCTTTTTGATCCGGCGTTGCATAGAACATGTAGCCGGTCCGCTGCTGCCATCTGCGGGCAACATGCCGTGCGCCTGGCTTAGAAACGCACTCGCATTCTGATCCCACGCACCTGCCGAACCGTTTTGTACTTGCCGATCCGCCTGCGCAGCTAGTG
This sequence comes from Caballeronia jiangsuensis, assembly GCF_046030135.1. Classification (NCBI taxonomy): domain Bacteria; kingdom Pseudomonadati; phylum Pseudomonadota; class Betaproteobacteria; order Burkholderiales; family Burkholderiaceae; genus Caballeronia; species Caballeronia jiangsuensis. The sequence continues at coordinate 171,628 of NZ_JAQQDB010000014.1, read as the reverse complement.
CACTGACCGCCTGATCGACCGTCAAGCCGCTTTCCTTCGCATAGGCCGCAGCGTTGTCTTTGATCCATTTCTTCTCATCCGGATGCAGCTGCCGGTTGTACAAGTTAGAATGGCCCGATATCAAGGATTCGTATTTCGCCACCAAAACGGCCTCGTTGTACGGTGACGTCGATTTCGTCGCCTTCGCTAACACGTTCATACTTCCACGCGACCGGAAAGAATTGCAGCAGACGATTCTCAAAATCTACTTCGAGAGCGTTCTTTGCAGGTACGGTGACATACGCCTTCCCCTGCCATTCACGATGTTCGGGCAATACCCATTTACGTGCAATGCGTCCCGTAAATATCACTTTTTCTACTCCTGCGAAAATGACGAGGCGTCGGACGGTCAAGACCACCATAAGGACAATTAGACATGCCGTTGCTAGAACTAACGTGCCTGAAACGGCACTTGATCCGCCACGGCTAATCAGTTCGAATGAGGTAGCTATGATGTTCATCAGAGTTCGCTAACGTTGGTCACTTGTTGCCGGCATTCTTGTTTGCGTTTTGAACCGCTGCTTGAGCCGGGTTGGACAAGGTCTGGATGATATGGTTCGCAATGTCGCCGGCTTTCCCCGGCACTATGGTCTGTGCCATCGTACCAATGCCGTAGGAAGTTGCTCCCGTTGCTGCGTTTGCAGACGGGTCGCTTGAAGGACTCACGATTGCGTTTCCGCCGTAGGCCGCAGTCCCATTCAGGACGCCGTTGTATGTCCCAACCGCTACCTTGGCACCAATCCCGTTTCCAAGGGTAGCGAGGGGCAATGCGGCCGGTCCAGCCAACCCTGCTACAAAGCCAATCGTGAGTGACTTTGAAGTGTTCGGCGCGTCCTTGCTCAGACCGGTCACGTATGCAAGCGCGTCGCCGCCATAGTCGTATAGCGAGTTAATCGCCCAACCGGTTGCTACAATCGGAGCGACTGATCCGAGTGCGACCATAGCCAACGCTCCGCCCGCGGCAACACCGACCTGCGGATGTGCTTTGTGGCCCGGAAGCGCCTGCTGTTCAGGTGACAGCGAACGATCGGCATTGCCGTAAAGAAACGGACTGTTGTACTCGGCAGGCGTGGCCCTGAACATGCTGCCCGCGTTCTGGCTAATGAACGCTGTCGCGTATTTCCCGCCGTCAGGCGCTGCTCCCGCACTTGCGGCCGCATCAACCAAACGATATCCGCTTGCCAGCAACATCTGCTGCGCCTGGTCCGTCGTGATGCTCTGCCCCGTCTGATCCTTGTAGAACTCCGCGAACTTGCCCGCGTTGTCCTTAGCCCACTTACGTTCATCAGGGTGAAGCTGCCGGTTGTACAAATCGGTGCTCGAAGCCGCGGCCGCGCCTGCGCCACCACCGGCTGCAGCCCCCGCACCCGTGGCAAGCACATTCGCAAGGATATTGCCCAGCGCCTTGTCCGCATTCGCGTTACCCGTCGGGCCCGATGCCGCAATGTCTTGACTCAACTCATCGAGCTTGCGCGCTGCGGCCGCTGAGATGCCTGCGCCCGCCGCACCCTGCGCCGCGCTGCCGATACTCCCACCGCCTAAGCCCGCCACTACCGCCCCGCCCGCGATATGCATCACGATCCGATACTTGCCACCTTCGTCCCACAACGCTGCTTCCGCTTTATATTGCGCGGCGAGTTGGGCATTGCCATCTCGAGCGGCCTGTTCCGCCGCCTTGTTCGCCGCGTCGCGCTTCGCACCCGCAATCGCCCCGATCTGCGTGGCCACCGCCTGACCCGCCGAACTCGCGGCGTTCATCATGTCGCCTTGTTTGTCGAGCAGGTTCTGCACGTCGGGCAATTTCGCGACCGTGCCGTTGGTATTCGACGTGTCGCGATTCAGACTCGCGATGTCCTGCGTCTGATGGTCCTTGTCCGTAACGTTGATCGTCCCGGCGCTGATCGCGCTCGTTGTCGTCGCGTCGTCGCTGCCGTTTTCGCTCTGCGAAAGCATCGGCGTGAAGCCGCCCGAGTTGCTGCGCGAGGTCGTGCCGGTGCCTCTCGCGGGCGAGCCGACCGATCCGCCCGCGCTAAACCCGCTGCTACTCGCGCTGTAATCCGAGTGATTCGCGATATCCGAGAATGTGAGCGTGCCCGTGTTGAGCGTGTTCTTGCTCGCGTCCGCGTCGCTTGCGATCACCGCACCCTTGAGGTCGGTGTTACGCGCGACGTTGATACTAAAACCGCCATCGCCCGCACGAATCCCGCTTTGCTCCTCGACGCCCGCGTAACTACCGCTCGCGCTGCCACGCTGCGAACTGAACGAACCGCCGCCGCCCGCCTGACTGATGCTCACGCCGCCGCTCATGCTTTCCTGATGCGCGTCGCTCTTCATCGTATCCTGCACGCTCGCGATATTGAGGTTGCCACCGATATCGGCATTGACGCTCTTGGCGTTGACGTTCGCGCCGACGATATTCGTATCGCCGCCCGAAACAATTGTCGCGCCGTTGCTCGCGTTGATGTGCGTATTGCTCTGCGTGGTCGAATCGCTGTTGGCGTGGCCGTTCGCCTTCGACATCGACGCATCGGCGCCCCAACCCTGTGTGCCGAACGAGACGCCGAAACTCGAACTGCTCGACTCGTTCGTGCTACGCATCGAATCCGTGTTCGCCGTGCTGATCAGGTTGACGCTATCCTTTGCCGCGAGGACGACGTCGGTCGCGTCGACGTTCGAACCCGCGATTGTCAGGTCGCCGCCCGTCGCGGCGAACGACGCGGTGCCGCCCGCCTTGACGCTCGACCCGCTGGTCGTGGTCGAGTCTTGTGTCAATGTGTCTTTGCTGTGGCTGCTGCCAAACGAGAGTTCGATCTTGACGTCGGGCGTGCCGCTCGCCATCGATTCGACCGCCGCCGCGCCATTGCCTACCGCCGCGATCGCGTGCAGGGAAGCGGCGCGCGAGTCCTCGCTACCGCCAGAGGCTTCCGCCTGATTGATGGCGGACTGGACCAGATCGACCAAGCCGCCCGCGACGCCGAGCGAGAGAGCGCTTTGCTTGACCTCGTGCGTCTCGTCGTGGTGCGCGGTGCTCGTCGCAGCGTCGAGCGTGACATTCGCGCCCGTGCCGATCAAGTCTTTCGCCGCGATCAGGTCGCTGCCCGTGACGTGCAAATCGCCACCCGCGACGAGCTTGACGCTGCCGTCCGTGCTGCCCACGAGGCTCGCGTTATTCTTGACCGACGCGTCGTTGTAGGCGTCTTTCTGCTCTTTGTCGCCGTAAGAGATCGCCGCGCCCGTGCTGCCGAGCCCCGAATGCGTTTCCTCGTGATGCTGGCTCGACTGGCTCGTGTCCTGTGACGTCGTGATCGTGAGATTGTTCGCCGCCGCGAGCGCGACGTCGTTCGTCGCCGCGATCGTCGAACCGCTGATCGTCATATCGCGCCCGGCCGCGCCGGTGACCGTGTCGCCCGAGACCGTCGAGCCGTTCGCATTGACCGCGTGCGATGCGCTCGTGTCGTTCGTCGTGTCCTCCGACAGGAATCCCGAATGTCTGGTGTGGCTCCAGCTCTGCGCGTCATGCGTTTCGCTCACGCTGCCGACATTGACATCGCCCGTCGAGATGAGCGCGACGCCGCCCTTATCGGCGGTCACGTTCGAGCCGAGGATCGCGAGCTTGCCGGTGCCGTTCTGACCGGCCGCGAGCGTAACGCCGCCGCCCGCGCTCAGGTTCGAGCCGTTGACCTGCTCGTCGAAGCTCGACGACACGTGTTGCGCGTTTTGTCCGCCGAGCGATTGCTCGTGGTTTGTGGCGGTGTCTTTCGAGGCCGTGATCGTGAGATCGCCGCCAGCGATCAACGACGCGTTGTCGCCCGCCGCGACTGTCGAACCCGTGAGCGTGGTATCGCGGCCCGAGACGGTCGTCACGTTGCCGCCCGCGATGATCGCGCTGCCGAGATGCTGGCTGACTTCGTCGTGGCCTCCGTTCAAACCGCCTTGAGACTGCACCTGGCGCGAGCTCGTGAATTCAGTCGTGCCGACATTGATATCGCGACCGGCCGTGATGCCCGCATTGGCGCCCGCCTTGACGGTCGCGCCCGAAAGTGTCGCGTCGCGGCCCGCGATCACCGCGACGTTGTTCGTCGCCGAGATCGTGCCGAGCGCATCGACGCCCGTTCCCGTCACGCGGCCGCTGAAGTCGCCCGAGCCGAACTCGCTCGCGACGCCATACGTGCGCGTCTCGTTGATGACGTCGCGCCCGGCTTGCACGAGCACATCGCCGCCCGCGATGCGCCCGCTCGTATTGCGCACGTCCTGCACGGCGACGACCGCCGTCGTGCCCGCGCTGCCGATCACGCCGCTATTGGTCACGCTATTGCCGATGATCGTCGTCGCGAGGTCGCTCGACACGTGTCCGCTGTTGGTGAAGTCGCCGCTCGCGGTCAGGTTCACGGCGTTACCCGCGACGAGCGCGCCGCTCTTCGAGAGATCGACCGCGTTCACGCCCGCGAGATAGAGTTGGGGCACGAGCACGGTCGCGTGCGAAGCATCGGGTAGGGTGACGTCCTGCGAGACGAGCCAGACCATATCCGTAGTCAGGCGCTCCATTTGCCCGGCGGTCAGCGCAATGCCCGGCGAGAGGCCGAATTCCTTTGCATAGCCGACGCCGTTGTTCATGAGCGCCGTGTACTCGGCCATTGCGTTGCTATAACCGGTGAGAAACGTGCGGCCCGTGAGTTGCGTGATCTGGTTGCGAACGAGCGTCTGCTCGTACATGCCATCGCCGAGCCGCTTGATCGTCTTTTGCGGATCGAGATCGAGGGCGCTGAGCATGTAGTCGCTACTGATGAACTTGCCGTAGTTCGTCAGGCGCGGGTCGGTCGCGATCAGGTAAGTCGCGCCGGGCGCGGTGTTGTACGTGTACAGCCCGCTCGTCGGCAGCTTCAGGTTCGGAATGCCGCCCGTCGCGCCGCCGAGCGTTCGCGGGGCGCTCGTCTGTCCGCTCGCGATCGGCGCGTGCGCACCGTCGATCGTCTGTGCTTTGCCGCGTTGCCCCGAGATCGCGCCGGTCTGCGTGTCTTCCGCACTGCCGCCCGCGACGCCCGAGCCGATCACCGTGTTGCCCTGACGGTCGACCGAGTTGATGCTGATCGTTGTCGCGTTCGTCTGGACGGTGCCGTTTCCGGTTGCGATCGCGGGTAGCGCGGCGACGGTGGTCGTCGTCTGCGTGATACCCGTGTCGACAACCTGCGTGTCGTTGCTGCCGCCCGTTTTCTGATGCCAGTAGAACGTGCTCGACGTCTTGCCCGTAATCGTCTCTTGCAGAACCGTGCCGGAGTCGTTGACGACGCCGCCGGTCGCGCGACGCACGAGGTCGCCGCCGGCCGCCATCGTCGATGAGACGTTATCGATGCGACCGCCGTCCGCGTTGATGCGGATCGCCCCTTGCGCCTGCATCTTCGCGGCCGTGCCTGCACTTACGAGCTTGTCTGCTGTTGTCGTCGTGCTGGTCGTGCGGCTCGTCTCGACGTAGTCGTGACTGTCGGACCCGAGGTCGTAACGCATCACCACCTGATCGGGCCGAATGTTCTTCTTCGGATCGAAGTCCGGCCAGAACGTGATTGAGACGGTCCCGTCGCCGTTGTCTTTCAGACGTTCGTACCATTGCGTCGGATTGGTCGTGACCTGGCGGGTTCGTTCCTGGAAGTCGACGTCGTTGATGCCAGAGAAGATAGTCACGATTGTCTTATCCTCGATCGGCTGCGAGAGCGAGAACGTTTTGGCCGTGGCGTCGACATTCGTTACCTGATCTTTGCGTAGCCTTACGGTGATCGGTTTGGCAAGCGCCGCGATCGTCTCGGTACCGATCGCGCCAGCTCGCCATCGCCACTCGGGAAACACTTCGCTCACGTAGTCGCCTAGATCGCGGCCGCTGAGCCCGGCAGTCCACAGTGTGAGCGTCGTCGTTCTCGTCTCCTGCGGCGTACCCGGTTCGGTGACCAAGCCGACGCGCTCGTTCCTGATCATGCGCGCGGCGATATCCATATCGCCTTCGGCCTCGATGCTCGCCGCGCTGTTGACGATCGAGTTCGTCTGATTCGCGAGGAATCCGTCGGCGTCGCGCGTGCCGTTGCGCGCGATCTCAAGATTGCCGAGGCTGTAGATCAGTGCCCCGTCTTTGTTCGTCACCGAGTTATCGGCATAAAGGCGCACGCTACGCGCGCCCGCGATCACCGCCGCGGCGCCCGCGTTCTCGATGTCGCTCGCATCGAGCGTCACATCGTTGCCGATCACGGTTCCGCTATTGACGAACCTCGCGCTCCTGGTCGTAACGGTGTCGCCTTCGATGCGCCCGGCGTTCGTGATCGTGCCCGTCGCGTTGACGCTCGTCGCCGTCGAGTTGATATCGGCGCCCGCCGCGTTGACGACGTCGCGCCCGCTCACGGTCAGCGCGCCGTTCGCGGCAAGCGTGCCCGCGTTGGTCAGCTTGCCGGTTGCGGCGACGCGCATGTCGCCATCGGCGTGCAGGTTGTTGGCTGCGCCGTTCGTGTAGTCGCCCGCGACATCGAGCGCGAGGTTGCGCCCGGCGATCATGTCGCCGTCGCCCGACACGACGCCGCTCGCGCTGACGTCGCGATTGGCGCGGATCGATCCACCCGCGTTCGAGAGCGAGGCGACCGCGAGCGAGACGTCGAGGCCGCCGAGGATCGTGCCGCCGTCGTTGATGACGGCCGCGCTAGCTTGATTGACGTTGAGCGCGGTGCGCCCGAAAAGCCTGCCGCCGGCGTTGTTCACCCTCTGCGCGACGTTCAGATTCGCCGCGCGCCCCGCGACGAGGTTCGCGCCTGCGTCGTTTTCGAGCGTCTGCGCATTGAGCGTCAGGTCGCCATTTCCGCCGAGGGTGCCGCCCGTGTTGGTCACGTCGAGCGCGGTGATCGTCGTCGCGCCGTCGCCCGCGTTGGTGAGCTTGCCGCCCGCGTTGTCGATCCGCGCCGCTTTCACGCTCGCCGAACCGTGCGCGCCGATGGCGATGATCGTGCCGCCCGCATTGTCAAGCGTGCTACCCGCGTTGATGTCGAGATTGCCCGCCGTCTTCATCGACCCGCCCGCGTTGCCGATATCGCCTTGCGTGCCGACGTGCAATCCCGCTGCGCCGTAGAGCGAACCGTTGCGGTTCACGATGCCCGAGGCCGCATCGATCCGCGCCGCGTTCATCGCCCGCAGCGTGCCGTTCGTATTGTCGAGGCTCGTACCGCTTACCGTGAGCGCGCCGTCGGTCTGTACGCTTCCGCTGACGTTCGAGAGTGCGCCCGCCGATTTGACCGAAAGCGCGCCTGCGCCTGTGTGCCGCACCGTGCCGCCGTCGTTCGTGATCGTCTGCGCGTCGATGCCGAGAGTCTTCGCGCTGCTCGCGATCGTGCCGCCCGTGTTGTCGAGCTTGCCGCCCGCGTGGATCGTCTGATCGGCCGCGCCGTACTGCGTGAGCTTGCCGCCCGCGTTGACGAGTGCGCCCGGCGTCGAGACGGCGAGCGTGTCGCCCTCGATCGTGCCGCGCGTGTTGTCGATCGATGCGCCCGAGACCGTCGTCGCCGCGCCCGAGAGGGTGCCGCCCGTGTTGTCGAGCGCATTGCTCGCGACGACTTCGAGTGCGCCGTCCGCCGTGACGCTGCCCGACCGATTATAGACGTTCTGCGCGTGAATCGTTGCATCGCCCGCCGCCGTGAATTTTCCGGCGTTCGAGAGCGAGAGCGCCTCGACGTCGAGCGCGCCGTTCGTGCCGATCGTTCCGCCCGCGCCATTGACGAGTGCGCCTGTCGTCGACACGTTCAACCCGTCGCCGTTGAGCGATGTGATCTTGCCGCCCGTGTTGTCGAGCGAGGCCGACTTGACCCTCGCCGCTTTGGCCGCCTGAATCTTTCCGGCGTGATTGTCGAGCGCGGCCGCGTCGAGCGTGAGCGCGCCGTTCGTGACGACATCGCCCGAGACGTTCGACAGCGTCCCGTTCGAACTCAACGAGAACGCGCCCGTGCCCGAGTGCTGAACCTTGCCGCCGTTATTCGTGATCGTCTGTGCGTCGATGCTGAGATTCGTCGCATTGCTCGTGATTGTGCCGCCGGTGTTGTCGAGCTTGCCGCCCGCGTGGATCGTCTGACCGGCCGCGCCGAATTGCGTGAGCTTGCCGTTCGCGTTGACGAGTGCGCCCGGCGTCCAAACGTCGAGCGTGTCGCCCTCGATCTTGCCGCGCGTGTTGTCGATCGATGTGCCCGAGACGGTCGTCGTCGCACCCGAGAGCGTGCCGCCGGTGTTGTCGAGCGCACCGTTCGCGGTGGCATCGAGCTTGCCGCCCGCCGTGACGCTGCCGGCGCGATTGTCGAGCGTGTTCGCGCGCACGTGCGCATCGCCTGCCGCCGTGAGTTGACCCGCGTTCGAGAGCGAGAGCGCGACGACGTCGAGCGCGCCGTTCGTGCCGATCGTTCCGCCCGCGCCGTTGACGAGCGCGCCTGTCGTCGACACCTTCAACCCGTCGCCATTGAGCGACTCGATCTTGCCGCCCGTGTTGTCGAGCGAGTTCGCCTGCACGGTTTCACGGCCCGCCGCCTGCATCGTGCCGCCACGATTGTTCAGCGCGCCGCGTGTGTTCACATCGAGCGTCGATTGCGAGACGAACTGACCTTTCTCATTGGACACGTTGGCCGCCGCGACCCGCATCGCGCCGCCGCTCGAGAGCTTGCCGCCGTTGTTCGTGAGCGTGCCCGCCGCGTCGGCGCCAAGCGCGCCCCCTGCGGTCGTGCTCGCGCCCGACAGGTTCATGTCGCCGCTCGTGGCGTCGAGCGTCAGCGCGTTATTGGCCGATGTATTGCTGCCCGCGAGATCGACCGATGCGCCCCGAATCGTCGTGTTGCCGCCGCCTTCGTTGCGCCCGCTTGCTGATACCGCGCCGCTGGCGGTCATATGCAGGTCGCCCGCGTTGGCGATCGTGCCGTCGTCGTTGACGCCAGCGCCGATTGTGCCAGTCGACGCAACGCTGCCCGCGCTGATCGTCGTGTTGTTCTGCGCGGCGAGCACGCCCGTATTCGCGAGCGTGCCCGAGATCGTCGCGCTGACGTCGCCACGTGCATAGGTTGTACCGCCGTTGTCGATCCCTTGGGCGGCGGTGATATTGATGTTGCCGCTCGCGTTGGTGCGCCCGGCCAGGATGAGCTTACCGGCCGAGGTGAGCGTCAGGTCGCCCGCCTGCGCAGCAATGACCCCACGCGTCGAAACTCCCACACCGTTTTCTGTGCCGACGAGTTTGATCCTGCCTGCGTACATGCCGCCCAACTGGCTGACATCGATCGCGAACGATGGCGCCGCGCCATTGCCCGCGATCGGCGTCGCGGCGAGCGTGTCGTGATCGACCTGAGTCGCGCCCGCGATAACGTTGAGCTGGTTCGCGTAGATGGCCGCGTTGACCTGCACGGCGCGCGCGAGTATGTCGACTGCGTCGACGTTCGTCGCATTGAGGCCCGCGCCCTGGATGCTGATGTTGCCGCCGTTGACCGTGAAGCCCGCGAGGTTGCCGTTTGGTCCGAAATTCGGCGTCCCGGTCGTCAGAATCCCGCGTGACACGTTGAGAAAGCCGCCGCCATCCACGAGGATGCCGTTCGGATTTGCAATGATGACCTCGGCGCGCGGCCCCGCGACCTCGAGATACCCTCGCAGTTGCGACGCCGAGTTGCTCGACACTTGATTGACGATCACGCGCGCTTCTTGACCCGGCGTGAGATTCGCGTTGCCGTTGACGTAACCAGCCTGTTGAGTCTGCGTGATCGTCGGCGAGTTATTGAGTATTGCGCCTTGTTTCTGAATGTCGAATTGCGCGTAATTATTCAGGGATACGCCCGCGCCCGAGGGTCTTGCGATATCGACTTGTGGAAGCCCGTTTTGGGTCTGCACGACATGCGCCCCCGAGCCGGGCGACGCGACGATCTGCGCGAGCGACGACGTGCTCAAGATGACATTGCCGGCGAGCAGCATCGCGGCCAGCGCGAGCTCGCGCAGTGCGGGCGCGCGTTCGGCCTCACATACGATGGCGCTCGCGCGGCGCGAGCCGGGCGTGTTGCCGTGAGCGTTGGCGAAATCCGCGACGGCGACGAGCATATGCCGCACACGGCTAAAGACGAGTTTGTGAATACCCTTGTTCATGCTTATTATGTGGGAATGAATCAGCGATTATTAATTCGTTATGCAATGCTAAATAGCGGATTTATTTCTATAACGGAACCGCTGCTAAGCGTGAAGCGTCGTCATGAATTTCCCAAATAAAAAGAACGACTCGCAGACGGCAAGACCACGCGAGTCCTCGGCGTCGACGAAAAAGGCGCAACGTTGTGAGGCAAGGCGCGCCAAGGCGCTCTTGCGAAGAACAATTAAAGAGGAGAGTCCGCTTCGCACAAGCGAGGCGGCGAGGGTCCCTTCGTACTATGGCGGCCGCTCAAATCACCAGGCGTGATTTGAGCAGGAGCCGATAGCGCTAGTCAAGAGTCCAAAATTCCCCGAGTCGTGCAATATGAACGACAGGTCGCGCTTTGTCCAACTTTTTCGTTTTGCGGCGCGTGCGAGCGGAGCGAATTAGAAACGCAATGCAAAAAGTAGAGCCAAACGAGCCCGCCATTTCGCGCGGGGCTCGCTTCGAACAAACACGTTTGAGTCAAAGATCATTTCGCTTCTGTAGATAGTATCGACTACTAATAAAAAATCCATAATATATCTAGTGTTGTGTAGCGAGTTGCTTGTGTGTGCGATTTAAAGAAATAAACCTGTTAAAGATCGGAAGTGGCAGTTGATAGATAAATTCAATAAAAAGCAAACGGGCTTAACCGCATGCCAATCGTTTGCTGCCGGTTTACCCTCTCTCAAGTAGAAATTACCTCTGTCGTTACCCTTCTTAGAGTAGTGTGAAGTACAAATGTCCGGATCGCAGGATGGGTTAGTCATGCTTATGATTTTTGAATCAACGCGGCGCATTGTTTCAGATCGCTTCGGCCGCCACGATGCCTGGTCGATTACCCGAGCGCGCCATAAGGATCCCGCAATGCCCTGCAGGCGATCTCGCGCTCAGGCTCCTCCCTCATCGGAAGTGAGATGCGCTCCAGTTTCGCGTACCCCCGAGCGGCGTGTCGCTGCATGCCGTGCATTCCAGTTGTCACCGTGAAGTTGAGGAGAGTCAAATGAAGTTTTATTTCGCCAGCAGACGCAGGGCATTGACCGCCGATGCATCGTCCCAAATCAGCACGACCGGGAATACCCATGCCCAGGACGAGGCGCGAGAGTGGGCGGACATGAAAGGGCAACTGGCTGCAATCAGTAAGGCTCAGGCGGTCATCGAGTTCACGCTCGATGGGCGGGTACTGACCGCCAATGACAATTTTCTGAGGACACTGGGCTATTCGCTCGACGAGATCAAAGGGCAGCACCACAGTTTGTTTGTCGATCCCGCGCATCGCGCCGACGTCGAGTATCGGTTGTTCTGGGAGAAGCTCGCCCGAGGTGAATACGACGCCGGTCAGTACAAGCGCATCTGCAAGGGCGGCAAGGAAGTATGGATTCAAGCGTCCTACAACCCGATCATGGACACGGGCGGGAAGCCGTTCAAAGTCGTCAAGTACGCCACCGACATTACCGAGGCGAAGCTGAAGGCAGCCGACTTCGAGGGGCAACTGGCCGCGATCGGCAAGGCGCAGGCTGTGATCGAATTCGCACTGGACGGGCGGATTCTCAACGCGAACGAAAACTTTCTGAGAACGTTGGGGTACATGCTCGACGAGATAAAGGGCCAACATCACAGCCTGTTCGTCGATCCCGATCAACGCGCCACGATCGAGTACCGGATGTTCTGGGAGAAGCTCGCACGGGGGGAGTACGACTCGGGCCGCTACAAGCGCATCGGCAAGGGCGGTCGTGAGGTATGGATCCAGGCCTCCTATAACCCGATCATGGACATGAACGGCAAGCCGTTCAAAGTCGTCAAGTACGCCTCCGATGTCACCGAGCAGGTGCGCGCGGCGAAGGTGCTCGAGCTGGCAGTGGAACAAACGCAGGCCGTCACCGCGGCTGCCAAGGAGGGTGACCTGACGCCGCGTGTGCCGCTCGAAGGCAAGCATGGTTCGGTCGAAGCCCTGTGTTCCGGCGTCAATGCGTTGCTCGATAACATGGCCTCCGTGGTCGGCCAGATCAAGGAGGCGACTGAGTCGATCAGCACGGCATCCAGGCAAATCGCCGCGGGCAACACTGATTTGTCCAGCCGCACGGAGCAACAGGCGTCTTCGTTACAGGAGACCGCGAGTTCGATGGAAGAACTGACGAGCACCGTGCGTCAGAACGCCGAAAACGCCCGTCAAGCCAATCAACTTTCGGCCTGCGCCACAGATATTGCGATCAAAGGGGGCGATGTCGTTGGCAAGGTGGTCACGACAATGGGCGAGATCAATGCGAGCTCGAAGAAGATCGCCGACATCATCAGCGTCATTGACGGGATCGCGTTCCAGACCAATATCCTGGCGTTGAACGCGGCCGTCGAAGCGGCACGCGCGGGAGAACAAGGGCGAGGCTTTGCCGTGGTGGCGACGGAAGTCCGCAATCTCGCACAACGATCAGCCGGGGCTGCCAAGGAGATCAAGACGCTGATCGAAAATTCGGTGGCCAAGGTGGAAGCGGGCTCGAAGCTCGTCGACCAGGCTGGCCAAACCATGGGAGAGGTGGTGAGCAGCGTCAAGCGGGTCACCGACATCATGGCCGAGATCACCTCGGCGAGCCAGGAGCAAAGCGCCGGTATCGAGCAGGTGAATGTCGCCATCACACAGATGGACGAAGTGACGCAACAGAACGCCGCGCTCGTCGAGCAGGCAGCAGCGGCGGCGGCCAGCCTCGAAGAACAGGCGTTCGAACTGCAGCGTACGGTCGAAACCTTTCGCCTCGACGAGCATCCGTCGAGGACCGAAGCGAGGGCCGAAGCAAGGACGATAAGGGCGGTCTCGAGTCCGGCGCGGTCAGGCGTCGCCAACGGTGCCCCTGTTGTCGCGAAGCCGCGATCCGATGCGTTCGGACCGAAGAAGGTGGTCGCGGCTGCCGGAGGCTGGGAGCAATTCTGAGCGGCCTTATTTCCATGCGCGAGGGGTGACCGGAGGATGGGCAGTGGGTGCCGCCTCCCGGTCTCAGATAAACAAGTTTCAGGATTTGAAGCAGGAGGGGCCGTGCAAGACATGGATTGCGATACCAGTGGTGACGACGCATATGAAGGGTCCGAGATCTACCTTGGACGACAACCGATCTTCACGCGCGACGGCACCTTGAGCGCCTATGAGTTGCTGTTTCGCGACAGCGCGGAGAACAGCGCGTCCGTGGGAGATGCAGACCGGGCGACCGCACATGTACTGTGCGGCGCACTTGGAGACTTTGGCGTCGGGAAAGTGCTGCGAAACCGCACGGGCTTTGTCAACGTCAGTCGGAGCTTTTTGATGAGTGATGCAATCGAGACCATTCCGTTCGAGCGCTTCGTACTCGAAATCCTTGAGGATATCGAATTTGATGGTGCCGTCATTGCACGATGTCACTCGCTGCACGCGGCCGGCTACCGGCTCGCACTGGATGATGTATCGACAGAGCTGCACGTTCCCCCGCAACTGCTCGCGGCGATCGATATCGTCAAGGTCGACATGCGGAGCACTTCGGGCGAACAGTTCGCCAACGTTGTCGGCTATTTCCTCGATGCGGGGAAGACTGTGCTCGCCGAAAAAGTGGAAACTCATGACGACTTCGATGTCGCGTCGCGCGCAGGTTGCCAACTCTTCCAGGGCTATTTCTTCGCACGCGCGCAGGTACTGCGTCAGCGCAAGGCCAACCATTGCCCGGCAACGCTTCTCCGGCTGCTGGGCGTGCTATCGACCGACCCCGATCCGAAGCAACTCGAAGAAGCACTGAAGGCCAATGCCGACATCGTGGTGCATCTCTTGCGGCTAGCCAATGCAAACCGGATGGCAGACTGGCAGCGTGAGATTACCTCGGTACGTGAGGCCATCCTCGTGGTCGGCGTCGCGCGCATGACCCGATGGATTCATTTGCTGACTTACGCGAACGGAATCAATCCGTCTACTGCGCTGGACGTCAGTCCGATGGTCCAACTTGTGGGGGTCCGCGCCAGATTCATGGAGTTGATGGCACAGCGCATCGCCGAGCATCAAACGGTGCCGGATGATTTCGCGGACATGGCGTCGCTCACCGGCATGCTCTCGCTGATGAATGTCATATTCGAGTTGCCGTTTTCCGAACTGATGGAACAACTGCATGTTCATCCGTTGATCCAGGCCGCCATCGAAAGCCATGACGGTCCGCTCGGTACGCTGCTCGCTGCGGCCGAAGCAATCGAGATTCAGGATGAGGCCGTGCTCAAGCAAACGATCGAGCGGTGGCCATCGCTCGAGCGATCGACGCTTGCCGAGCTGCAGATGAGCGCCGAGCGATGGATCGACCGATGGACAGCAGATCATCACCGGCCAGGTATCGGTATTCAGACATGAATTTATTGCGCATCCCTTTATTGCGACGGCTTTTATCGTTGAGCGGTGAGTCGAACCCGAGTGACGAACTCTCGCGCTGTCAGTTCGAAGCATTCGCGAGGCAGTTGCCGCTGTTACACGTCATTCTGATCATCAACACCGTCGCGGTGGCAATTACGCATATCGGAACTGCCCCGGCCTGGTTAGCTCGTGACGTTCCGATCTCGCTGTGCGCGGTTTGTCTGATGCGGCTCGCGACGTGGCTAAGACGGCAGAAGCGCCGGCATACGCTCACGGATGCCCAGATTGCCGCACGTATGCGCACCACGCTCGTGTTGATCGGCGTGCTGGGGGTGTTGTTCACGACCTGGGGCCTGGCGCTTTATCCTTATGGTGACGCTTACGCCCGCGTCCACGTTGCGTTCTACATGTCGATTACCGTCATCGGGTGCGTATTTTGTCTGATGCACACGCGAGCGGCAGCGCTATTGCTGACGGCTATCGTGGTCGTACCGTTTTCGTTGTTTTTCGCTTTGACGCACAACGTGGTTCTGATGGCGATCGCGGCCAACATGTTGCTCGTTGCGGTCGCGATGGTGCTCATCCTGCTGTCCTACTACCGGGATTTTGCGCGCCTGGTCGAGTCACGGCGATCATTGCGAGCTCGCCAGGCCGAACTGCTGCGCCTCAGTGAGGAGAACTCCTCGCTGGCGAATCTCGACAGTCTGACTGGCTTGCCCAATCGGCGACGCTTTTTCGGTGAGCTCAACGCGCTCGTGCCTCGCGACAATCCCGGCGCGCTGAGATATGCCGTCGGCGTAATCGACCTGGACGGATTCAAACAGATAAACGATCTGTACGGCCACGCGGCGGGCGATCGCGTCCTTGAGGAAGCGGGCTGCCGTTTGCTGGCGCTGTCGGGACCACACATTACCCTGGCTCGCCTGGGCGGCGACGAGTTTGGTCTTCTGATACGCGATCTGACGGACGTACAGGAACTCGTGCTGTTGGGCACGGCGATCTGTGAAGCGCTTCGCAGACCATACGTCTGGCTCGGAGCCACGTTATCGCTGTCCGGTTCGATCGGTCTCGCGATCTTTCCGGAAGGAGGGGAGACGCCCGACCAGTTGTTCGAGCATGCGGACTATGCGCTCTATTTTGCAAAGACTCATCGGCGCGGGGGCATTACCATTTTCTCGCACGAACATGAGAGCCAGATTCGCAAGTTCGGCGAGATCGAGCAGGCTTTGCGCCACGCTGATCTCGAGCTGGAAATGTCACTGCATTTCCAGCCTATCGTTGATGTGATGACTGCACGCATCATCTCCTTCGAGGCCTTGGCGCGGTGGCACAGTCCCATTCTCGGCGCGGTTCCGCCTTCTCTTTTCATCAAGGTGGCCGAGCGCAGCCATCTGATTCACACGCTCACCGAAGTGCTGCTGGGAAAAGCACTGAGAATCATGAAAGCCGGTGCTGTCGAAGCGCGCGTGTCCTTCAATCTCTCCGCGCTCGATCTGGCGTCGCCCGATGCTCTCGAGCGGCTCATCAGCATGATTCGCAAAAGTGGTGTTGCACCCGATCGCCTCACGTTTGAAGTCACCGAAACGGCTGTCATCAACGATTTCGAGCAGGCGCAACAGGCGTTGAAAGCGCTTAAAACGCTGGGGGCGCACATCTCGCTCGACGATTTCGGAACGGGATTTTCGAGCCTGAACTGCATCCACCGATTACCGCTGGACAAGATCAAGGTCGACCGCAGCTTCATCGCGGACATCGAAACGAACGTCGGTGCGCGCGATATCGTGCGCAGTATTGTTGATCTGTGCCGCAGTCTGAGCCTGGCGTGCGTCATCGAGGGCGTGGAAACGCCCGCGCAGGTCGAAGTGCTTCGGCAGTTGGGCTGCGAGGTGATGCAGGGTTTTCATTTTGGAAGGCCCTCGGCCGCGGACGGAAAGGACGGCCTGGATCCATTGACAAGATTTGATATTTCCGTTTATTGCGGCGTTGGATCCACCGAAAAAAATAGCTAGGTAACCTTCATAAATCAAATGCCGTTACTGTAAAAGAAGAGATCTTCCACTGTTATTCAAACGAGGAGCCGTACACCGTGAACCATGCACAGGACGATATCGAGCAGCGAGTCCAACTCGCGGGCAGCAACATGTTTGAGCTTCTGCTCTTCAAGGTGGGCCACGCGCGAGATTCCGGGGAGCGCGAGCGCTACGGCATCAACGTATTCAAGGTGCGTGAGATTGTCGAAATGCCAACGATCACGTGCGTGGCAGGTGCGAAGCCGGAAATTCTCGGTGTGGTGGATATCCGCGGCCAGATCATTCCCGTGATCGACCTCGCCCGTGTGATCGGATGTCAAGCAAGGAGTGGCTCGAAAATCCTGCTGGTGACCGAGTTCGCCCGCACGACGCAGGGCTTTGCCGTCGAAGAAGTGGACGACATCGTACGGCTGGAGTGGGACCAGATCCTCTCTGCCGAGTCGTGCACGCGCGGCAACACGGTCACGAGCTTTGCACGGCTGGACGGAAACTTCGATGGTTCGAGCCTCGCGCAGGTGCTGGACGTCGAGCAGATTTTGCGAGACGTGCTGCCGGCGAGCACCCAGGAAATCAGCGCGGAGAAAACCGGACAGCTTCTATTGAAACCGGGCGCGAAAGTACTTGCCGCGGACGACTCTGGCGTCGCGCGCAGCCTGATTGAGCAGAGTCTGACGGCGATGGGCGTCCCCTACGTGATGACCAAAACGGGTCGAGAGGCGTGGGAGATGCTGGAGCGGCTCGATCGCGAAGCGCAATCCACCGGCGCGTCCGTCGACGACCAGATCGGGATGGTCTTGACCGATCTGGAGATGCCCGAGATGGACGGTTTCACGCTCACTCGCCGCATTAAAGACACCGCTTCGCTGCGCCACATTCCGGTCGTGATCCACTCGTCCTTGTCCGGATCCGCTAACGTGGAACACGTGCGCAAAGTCGGCGCGAACGGCTATGTCGCGAAGTTTGAACCGAGCGAACTTGCCTCCGTGATGCGAAAGGCGCTCATTGCAAAGGCCGTTTGATAATCGGAAAACTCATGAAGAGCCGGGACATGGAGTTAGTCGAGAGCGTCGAGGCACTGATGCGCATCGTCGAGTGATGCGCGCAACGACGTCGGGTTCGACGGGCGAAGCGCAAACAATCGAGAGACAGGAGTGGGCAAGATGGATCGAAACATGAAGATTCTGGTAGTCGACGATTTTTCGACGATGCGCCGTATCGTGCGCAATCTGCTGAAGGAAAGCGGCTACGTGAACATCGATGAGGCGGAAGACGGGGCGGCTGCGCTCGCGCGCCTGCGAACCGGTCGCTACGATTTTGTCATTTCCGATTGGAACATGCCGGTCCTGGATGGTCTGTCGATGCTCCAGGAAATCCGCGCTGACGCGAGTCTGTCGCGTCTGCCCGTGCTGATGGTCACGGCCGAAGCCAAGCGGGAAAATGTTATTGCGGCGGCGCAGGCAGGCGCAAATGGTTACGTAGTCAAGCCATTCACGGCCGCAACGCTTGAAGAAAAGATGACCAGCATACTTGAGAAGATGGCGAAGACGGGGTCGTGATTGTGAAGGATCTTTGAATAACAGGCTTAAGAAGCCTTGAACTTAATCTCGGCAACAGCTTCTTAGGCGAGTGCACGGGCGGCTGGCAAGCATGGCCAAACTACGTGTGACCGCGGGCTTGAACGAGCTGCTTTCTTTGGTTACTTTCTTTGCAGCAGCAAAGAAAGTGACTGCCGCCCCGCACAGGGGCAGAGCCAATAGACCGACACGCTAACGGGATCCGGCGAAGCCATAAAAGCCCGAAAGCAATCAATCAATCCTCCCGCTCCGCCTGAACATCCCTAGCTGAGATATTGAACTGCCGCAGCTTGTGATAAAGCGTCTTCCGCGGCATACCGAGCGCGTCACTCGCCGCCCCGACATTGCCATTGTGCCGCCGCAGCATATCCTCGATCAGCACGCGCTCGATATAAGCGAGTTGCTCGTTGAGCGGCGTCCCGCCGCGTGGCCGATCATCGGAAGGAATCAACTGATCGCCGGAAAGGCCCAGCACGAATCGATCGGCCACGTTCTGCAACTCGCGCACATTCCCCGGCCATTGATGCGCAGTCAGCTCCGAAACCTGCGCAGCGGTGACCATCGGTGCATCCTGGCCGAAGCGCTGCGCCGCCGCGAGCACGAAATGCTCGAACAGCAGCGGCACATCCTCGCGACGCTCGCGCAAGGGCGGAAGATCGATCAGCGCGACGTTCAGCCGATACAGCAGGTCGGCGCGAAAGCGTCCCTCGGACGAGAGCAGCGCGAGATCGGCCTTGGACGCCGCAACCACGCGGCAATCGACGGCAATCGATTCATTCGTGCCGAGCCGCTCGATGCGCCGCTCCTGCAACACGCGCAACAGCTTGATCTGCAACGCGACCGGCATAGTTTCGATCTCGTCGAGAAAGAGCGTGCCGCCATCGCTCCATTCGATCTTGCCGATGCGGTTCTTCGTCGCCCCGGTGAACGCGCCGGCCTCGTGCCCGAAAAGCTCGCTCTCGAAAAGCTGCTCGGGCAAGCCGCCGCAATTGAGCGCGACGAAGTGATGCTCGCGCCTGCGGCCATAGTCATGCAGCGCCCTCGCGATGAGTTCCTTGCCGGTGCCCGTCTCGCCCGTGATGAGCACCGACACCGATGTATCCGCGAGCCGCAAAATCTTCTTGCGCACATCGGCGATGGCCGGCGACTTGCCGAGCACGAGCGCCTCGATGCCGCGCCCGTTTTGCAGCGCGGCGCGCAGGCCTTCGACCTCCAGCGTGAGCCGGCGCTTCTCGACGGCCCGCGCGACGCATCCGGCAATGTGCTCCGACGAGAACGGTTTCTCGATGAAATCGTAGGCACCGACGCGCATCGCGCCGACGGCCGTCGAGATGTCGGCATGGCCGCTGATGAGCACCACGGGAATCTGCGCATCGACCGCGAGCACGTGCTGAAGCAGTTGCATGCCGTCCATGCCTGGCATGCGCAGGTCGGAAACGAACACCACAGGCGAGCCGGGCACGGCCGCTGCCAGCGCACTCGCCGCCGATGCGTGCGATTCCACCGGAAAGCCCGCGAGCGCCACGGCCTGTTCGACGCCGAGGCGCACGTTCTCGTCGTCCTCGACGATCACCACGCGGATGTCATCGCTTGCCTGCCGGATCGGGCTTTTAGTCACTGTCAGCGCTCCTGCCGTTCGCCGCTACGAATTCGATGGTGAATTGTGCGCCACCGCCTTCGAGATTGACAGCCGCGATCCGCGCGCCGAAGCCCTCGACGATGCGCGACGTGATCGCAAGCCCGAGGCCCAGGCCATGACCGCGCGGCTTGGTCGTCACGAACGGCTCGAACAGATGCGCGAGCACGTGCGGATCGATGCCGGGCCCGTTGTCGGCGATGAAGAAGATCACGCGAGCGGGATCGTCGGCCCGGCTTGCGCCGATACGGACGCGCGGCGCTTCGCATCCGGCGAGCGCATCGAGCGCGTTACCCAGCAGGTTGACGAGCACCTGTTGCAGACGCCCCGGCTCGGCTTCCACGATCGCGTCCGGCGCGATGTCGATATCGAGGTGGACACGTTCGTCGCGGATGCGCGCGTCGTATATGAGCCGCGCATGCGCAAGCGCATCGCCGAGCGCGACCGGCACCGTGTTCGCCTCGGGCTTTCTCGCGAAGGCCTTCAGTTCCGCCGTGAGCTGCGCCATGTTCTCGACGAGTTTGCCCACGCGCTCCAGATTGGCGATGGCCTGCGCGGGCTGGCCGCGCTCGAAGAACGTGCGCGCGTTGTCGCACAGCGTCCGGATGGCGACGAGCGGCTGATTGATTTCGTGCGTCAGACCGGCCGCCATCTGGCCGAGCACGGCGAGCTTGCCCGCATGTACCACTTCCTGTTGCGAATCGCGCAGCTTGTGCTCGGTGAGCACGCGTTCCTCGATCTCCTGTTGCAACGCCGCCGTGCGCTGCTGCACGGTTTCTTCGAGACGGTCGTTCGCGCGCTGCAAGGCGTCCTGCGCCTTGAGCCGCTCGACGATCACGCGGCGGCGCTGCACGGCATAGAGACCATAGAGTCCCGCGATCAGGAACGCGAGCGTCACGAACGCGAAGGCGAGTTGTTGCTGCCGCCGCGCCGTCGAGAGATCGAGCGCCACCATGATCGCGTCGCCCGCTTGCGGCGCGCTGCGCGACATCACGAGATAGCGCCGCGTGCGGCCGGGATGCGACCAGTCGGGCAGGCGCGCGAACCACGCGCCGTTGCGCCAGTCGTCGAGCCGTTCGTAGCCGAGGTTATCGACCTTGCGGCCCGCATACTGGCGCGATGCCTGGATCTGCTCCTGCTTGTGCGCGGCGATGGGCGCGAGCGCGGTGAACTTCCACGCGGGCACGGTCGAGATCACGACCACGCCGTTGCCATCGACGACCATTGCGGCTTCGTTCGGCACGCGCCACGCGGCCTCGAGCGGATCGACGCTCAGCTTGACGGCCGTCGCGCCGAGTACCTTGCCCGCGCCGCGCACCGCGCTCGCGAAATACAGACCCGGCTCGCCCGTGTTCGTGCCGATGCCGAAGAAGCGGCCGCTGCCGCCCGAGATCGAATCGGTGAAGTACGGGCGATACGCGACGTTCGTGCCGACGAAGCTCACCCGCTGATTCCAGTTACTCGCGGCGATGACGTCGCCGTTCAGGTCGATGACATCCACCGCGACGCTGCCCGCGTCCTTGTTGACCGCTTCGAGATAATCGTCGACGGCGGGCAGCAGCGCGCGCCGCGCATCGGGCGGCGCTTCGAGCAAGGTCTTGATGCTGTCTTGCCGGGCCGCGATCGCGGGAAGGATCTCATAGCGGCCCAGTTCGCTCTTGAGGCTCGCGGCGTACAGATCCAGCCGGTGTGCGCCCGCTTCGGTCAGTGCGTCGAGTCCGCGATGCCAGGCCACTTCCACGGCGGCGGCGGCCGCGGCGAGATAGAGCACCGCGCTTGCCGCCATTGCCCACAGGGGAACGCCCAACATCGTCATACACGGTCATCCGAAATGCGCCAGCACCAGCAAGGTCAGCGTGACGACGATCGCACCGCCGATGCGCGTCGCGATCTGCGCAAAGGGCATCAGCGTCATCCGGTTGGCGGCCGTCAGGATCGCCACGTCGCCCGTGCCGCCCTGGCCGCTGTGGCATGCGTTCACGATCGCGGTGTCGATAGGGTACATCTTCATCAGCCGTCCGACCACGAAGCCCGTGCCCATCAGGGTCGCGACCGTGATCACGATCGTCACGATGTTCGCCACCGTGAACGCCGCCATCAGCTTGTCCCACGGCGTCATCGCCACGCCGATCGCGAACAGCAGCGGATAGGTCACCGCCGTCGAGAAGAACTTGTACACCACGAACGCGCCTTCCTGAAGCTGCGGCGACACCGCTCGCGCGAGCTTCACCAGCACCGCCAGAAACAGCATCGCCACCGGCGCCGGCAGGCCGAAGATGTTTCTGCACATCAGGCCGAGCAGATACAGCGTGATCGCCGTGATGCCCGCTGCCGCGATGTGCGTCACGTCGATATGTCCGGTGATTTCTTCCTTCACCGGGTCCATCTCGTCCTGCTCGCCGACCTGCAGACGGCCCTGGCCGGTCAGATGCGGAAAGCGGCGGCCGATCATGTCGAGCACGCCGGACAGCACGATCGCGGTGAGACTGCCGAGCATCACGGGCGGCAAGACCTGCGCGAAAAGTTCGCCCTGCGGCAGATGCATGATCTCCGAATAGCCGATCGAAAGCGGAATCGCGCCTTCGCCGACGCCGCCCGCCATGATCGGCACGACGATATAGAGCAGCGTGTGACGCGCGCCGAGCCCGAGCGCCGTGCCGACCAGCGTGCCGACGATCGCCGCCGCGATCGAGCCGACCGCGAGCGGAATGAAGATCTTGATGAAGCCCTTGATCAGCACGCGCCGGTCCATGCTCAGAATGCTGCCGACGATGATCGACGCGATGAAGAGATACAGGAAGTTCGTCTGCTTCGTGAACTCGGTCGTGAGAGTCAGGATCGGCTTCGGCAGCAGATGATAGTAGGTGAGCGCCGACGGAATGAAGGTCGCGAAGATCGCCGCCGCGCCGATGTTGCGCACGAGCGGCATGCGCTTGCCGATCTCGGCGCACGTGAAGCCGAAGAAGGCGAGCACGGCGATCGCCATCGAGATTTCGCCCGGCACCTTGCCCGTCACCGCAAATCCCGTGATCAGCCCGAGCAGCAGCAGGTACACCGGCAGCGGAATGATGCCGATGCGCGTTTCCATCAGCTTCCACCAGCCCTCGGGCCAGAAGCGTTCCTTGTTCGTCGATGCCGGCTGCGCGTCGTCGTGCTGCGCGCTTTGAGATGTGATCTGCACGTATGTCTCCTTGCTGTTTGGGCGATGCATGTGCTGCAATCCGAACGGCGGGCGTGTGTGTCCCACGCCGTACCGGGCGGATGATTCGGGATATGTCGGGGAAAGCGGGGGCGGCCGGTTACCGGAAGAATGCGCGTGCGCGCCGGGGCAATGGCAGGGTCAAGATGTCGTCTCCGTTGTTGGCTGGCCCTGAGCGGCGAAGAGCGTTCGCGGCGGGGTCTATGCCTATGACAAGGCAAGGGCCGTGCCAACGGACACGCGCGGATGCGACATGCCAAGCCACTGATTTGATGTGGATTTTTTTGTGACGACAGCGGGCGGCCGCGCAGCGTTCTGAAATTTCAGAATCGGGCCGTTTTGATGGCTGAGGTTTTAGACTGTGAGCTCATCCTTTTCAATGCAACCGGAGTGCCTTCACGCATGACGAGAACCAACGAGTATCGGCAGCCCATCGGCGAAGCGGTGGCGGAGTGGACGGCGCGCGAGCGGCCCGCGCGCATCGGCATCGACGGCAGGCATTGCCGCATCGAGCCGCTCGACGTGGAGCGCCACGCGGCGGATCTTTTCGACGCCTATGGACAGGCGCCGGATGGCAGCGACTGGACGTATCTCTTCGTCGGACCGTTCACGGACTTCGACGCATTCCGCGACTATCTGACCAAAGCCGCGGCGTCCAACGATCCGCTGCACTACACCGTCGTCGATTCCGCGAGCGGCAAGGCAGTCGGGACGCTGGCGCTGATGCGTATCGAGCCGGTTCATGGCGTCATCGAAATGGGCAGCGTCACGTTTTCGCCGCTGCTCAAGCAGACGCGCATTTCGACGGAAGCGCAATATCTGTTGATGCGGCATGTCTTCGACGACCTGGGATATCGACGCTACGAATGGAAGTGCGACAGCCTGAACGCGCCGTCGCGCAAGGCCGCGCTGCGGCTCGGCTTCGAATTCGAGGGGATTTTCAGGCAGGCGATCGTCTACAAGGGACGCAATCGCGATACGGCCTGGTACGCGATCATCGACAAGGACTGGCCGCGCATTCGACGCGCATTCGAGCGCTGGCTCGCCGACGACAACTTCGACGCGAACGGCAAGCAACGTGCGTCGCTTGCGCAATTGCGGGGCGAAGGCGGCGAGTGAATCGAACGCGCCTTCGCCAGGCAGCTTACTTCTGGATGCCGAGCAGTTCGACTTCGAACGTCAGGTCGCTGTTCGGCGGGATCGCGCCCACGCCGCGATCGCCGTAAGCGGTTGCGGCGGGGCATGTCAGCTTCGCCTTGCCGCCGACCTTGATCTTCTGCACGCCTTGCGTCCAGCACGGAATCACCCGGTTGAGCGGGAAGGTCGCGGGGCCGCCGTGCTTGCCCGAACTGTCGAACTCGGTGCCGTTCGCGAGCGTGCCGCGATAGTTGACGCTCACCACGTCGTCGGCTTTCGGTTGCGGGCCCGTGCCCTGTGTCAGGTGCTCGACGACGACACCCGACGGCAATTTGTCGACGGCGTTGGCGGCGAACGCGCTCGATGCGATGGCCGATGCTGCAAGCAAAGCGATGACTGATTTCATGCGATAACCTCGTTGGACGGAACGCCGATTATATCGGGAGCCTTTGCGCGTCAATCCGGCCGCGCCTCGGGACACTCCGCCTGATACCAGCGATCGACCTGACGTTGCGCCGCGTGCAGATCGTCGGGATAGTACGGATCGTAGAACTTCGACGGGTCGTAGCCCGCCCGCTCCAGCGCCGCCAGTTCGCTCATGTTGCGCTCGCGCGTGGGCGGCGCGTGGTTTCTGAGCGCGGTGAGGTCGCGGCATTGCGCTGCGCTCAGGTTCGTTGCGCTTTGCTCCATGCCGCTCGCGGCGCATCCGGCCAGCGTGATCGCCAGCGCCGGGACCATCGAGCGGATTTTCAGTTGCTTTCTCATGTTGCGTCCTCCTTCTGCCCGTGGCTGAACATTACTGCATGCACGGGGCGTCCATCCGAAGTATCCCTAGTTAGGCCGAAATCCGCTCGGCCCGCCTCGTCCGAACCCGGCGACGACTGCGCTTCCGCCATTGTTTGCATTTCGCAAATGACGCGTTCGCCCTTTCGGCAGTTCTTTTCAAACGGCGTCTGGGTCACTCTCTGTTCCGTCGGCGAGGCCGCACTGCGACGAACCCGCCGGCGATTCTGACTCAGGAGACAGAGATGACCTCGAAACGGTGGGATACGTCCTACGAATGGAAAGCCGTGACGCTGCTTGCGCTCGGATTCGGCCTCGTCGGCCTCGACCGGTGGCTGATCGCGCCGCTCTTCCCGGCGATCATGAAGGACCTGCATCTCACCGCGCAGGACGTCGGCAACTGCATCGGCATACTGGGTCTCTCGTGGGGCGTGTTCGCCGCGCTCATGGGCGGCATCTCCGACAAGATCGGGCGGCGCAAGGTGCTGATTCCCGCGATCATCGCTTTCTCGCTACTATCCGGTTTCTCCGGCGTCGCGGGCGGTCTCGCCAGCCTGCTCGCCGTGCGCGCGCTGATGGGCGTCGCCGAAGGCTCGTTCTGTCCGACGAGCTTCGCCGCGACCGCGGACGCTTCTCATCCGAAGCGGCGCGGCTTCAATCTCGGGCTTCAGCAAAGCGGATTCGCGCTCTTCGGGCTCGCGCTTTCGCCGATCATCGCGACGCAATTGCTCGGCGTGGTCTCGTGGCGCTGGGTCTTCGCGCTCGTCTCGATTCCCGGCCTGATTCTCGGGCTGCTGATGTTCTTCGTGATTCGCGAGCCGCGAACGGCCGAGTTGCCGGCCGTGGAACCGAAGACGCCGGCCGCGCAGGGCAACTGGCGCGACGTGCTGAAGCGTCGCAACATTCCCGTCGCCATGGTCGCGCTGTTCTGTGCGATGACGGGTGTCTTCGTGCTGGGCGCGATGCTGCCGCTTTATCTCACCGACTACCTCGCGCTGGACACGCAGCGCATGGGCATCGTCGTGTCGGCGATCGGCTTCGGCGGCTTCGTCGGGCAGTTCGGTCTGCCGGGGCTGTCCGATCTCGTCGGCCGGCGGCTCGCGAGCATCGCCGGTTTCACGGGGACGGCGGTCATGCTGTACGTGTTTCGCGGACTCGGCGCGCAGCCGCTGATCCTGTTCATCGTGCTGTTCGTCGCGTCCTTCTTCACGCTGGGTCTCGTCGCGCTGCTTTCCGGGCCGGTCGCGACGGAGGCGGCGCCCGTGGGCATGGTGTCGACCGCGATCGGGATCGTCGTCGGCGCGGGCGAGATTTTCGGCGGCGGCGTGGCGCCGGCGCTCGCGGGGTTCGTCGCGACACGCTTCGGTATCCAGAATATTCTCTGGCTGCCGATCTGCGCGGTGCTGCTCGGCATCGGCGTGAGCCTGCTGCTCGAAGAAACCGCGCCCGCCAAAGTGCGCCGGAAGTCGGGGGCGGCGGAGTTCACCGGAGTCGAGCAGCCCGAGTAAAGAAGGCTGTCCCGGAGCCTTGCGCGCTTTGGATACACTGACATGCTGGACACGACCGAAAGGGACCGGCATGGATCGTTTTCTCAGCATCGAGGCCTTCGTGCGGGTTGCGGAGACCAGCAGCTTCGCGGAGGCGGCGCGCCAGCTCGGGGTGGCCAGTTCGGTGGTCACCACGCGCATCCAGCAACTGGAGAAGTTTCTCAACGTGCCGCTGTTTCACCGCAGCACGCGGCACGTGCGGCTTTCCGATGTCGGCGAGGCGTTCTATCGGGACTGCGCGGAGGTCGTGGGGCGCGTCAACGAACTGACCGACCAGATGCGCGAGTTGCGCGCGACCCCGACCGGACGCCTGCGGATCCAGATGCTGCCGGGCTTCGCGCTCGGTCACTTCGGCGCGTCGCTTGCCGAATTCAATCGACGTTATCCCGGCATCCAGCTCGACGTGATCGTCAATGATCGTGTCGTCGATCCAATCGAAGAGGGCTTCGACGTCGCGTTCCAGATTTTTCCGGCGATCTCCGAATCGCTGATCGAGCGGCGTCTGTTCACCGTCCGGCGATTGTTCTGCGCCTCGCCTTCGTATCTCCAGGAGCACGGCGCGCCGCGCCATCCGCGTGAACTGCTGGATCACCGGACGGCGCTCTACTCGGGCTATCCGTCGCGCAATCGCTGGACGATGACGCGCGGCGACGAGGTCGTGGAAATCGAATTGCCCGGCATCATCCGCTCCAATTCCGTCCATTTGCTCCATGACTACGCGCTGACGGGCGGCGGAGTCGTGTGCCTGCCGACGCTGGTGGCGAGCGCGTCGCTGCTCGATGGTTCGCTCGTGCCGATTCTCGCGGACTATGCGCTCTCGCCGATGAACTTCGCCGCCGTCTATCCGGCGACGCAACGTCAGGGGCTCAAGGTGAAAGCGCTGGTCGAGTTTCTCGCCGAGCGGCTGGGCCCGGAGCCGGTGTGGGACGTGCCGCTCATCGAGCGCGGATGGGTGAAATAGCAACGCAACTAATCGTCTTTCGCTCGACCAGCCTGTCAACCCGGCGGCTATCGCCGCTGCGGGCCGAACATTCGCGACAACGCCCGCGCGAGTTCCTTGACGACGGTGTCAGCGGTCGGACGATGCAGCAACGCGATATCCATCGTCTCGATGGCCGGCAGCCCGTTCTTCGCCGTCAACACGACGTGATCCGGCGAAACGGCCCGCGCCGGAAGCAGGCTGATTCCCAGACCATCGGCGACGGCTGCCTGAATGCCGCTCAGACTCGAACTGATGAAGCTCAGCCGCCAGCGCCGCCCGATGCTTTCGATCGCGTTGGTCATGTCGTCGCGATAAAGCCCGCGCGGCGGAAACGCGACGAGCGGAATCGGGTTCAGGCCGAACGAGGGATTCTTCGCGCTGTCGATCCATCGAAGCTGCTCCGGCCAGCTCGCGACCGCCTCGCGGCTATTGCGTCGCTGCTTCACGAGAACCAGGTCGAGGTCGCCGCGATCGTAGCTGGCGCTGATGTCGCGGCTGAGCCCGCTCGTCACTTCGAGCTTCACCTGCGGATGCTTGCGATTGAACGCGGCCAGCATATGCGTGGTCGGCCCGCCGACGAAGTCTTCCGGCACGCCGAGACGCACTGTCAGGCCCACGTTCGCGCCCGATAGCGCCTCGATCATTTCATCGTTGAGCGCGAGCATCCGGCGTGCGTACGCGAGCAGGGTTTCTCCGGCGTCGGTCGGACGGACGTCGCGGCTGCCGCGTTCGAGCAACTTGTGACCCGCCATCTCCTCCAGTCGACGCACCTTCTGGCTCACGGTCGATTGCGTCGAATGAAGCCGTGCGGACGCCGCGGTGAAGGTGCCGCAATCCGCCACCATGACGATGGCTTTCAGCAGATCCAGATCGAAGAGCGGGGTGCGTGCTTGGGGAACGTGTTTCATCGACCCAGTTGATCGTTGAATTCGGACTCTGACTTCTATCACGCGTGACCGGCACTGGCAATCGCGCAGCCGCCGCGTGTCTGCGGGTATTCGCTTTTCAACTGACGCCTATTAGAACATTTAATTTTTGAATACAAGGGGACATGGATAACATCAGCCGACGTTGATGCGAATGGCTAGCCATCACCCTTCGACGTCAGACAAAAAGGCTCGAACGCAGGCGAAAAACCGCGTGACGAGACATATGCCCGGAGACAAGGATGAAGAAAGCGCAAGTGAACACCTGGAGGATATCGCTCGTGGCGGCCGGTACCGGCATGGTGCTGGCAGGCACGGCGGGCGCGCAATCGAGCGTCGTGCTGTACGGCATCGTCGATGGCGGCATCACGTACACGAATAATCAGCAAGGCCATTCGGCATGGCAGGCGACGGGCGGTAACGAGTCGGGACCGCGCTGGGGCCTGCTCGGATCGGAAGATCTCGGCGGCGGCCTGAAAGCGAATTTCAAGCTGGAGAACGGCTTCAACGTCATGAACGGCACGGCGATGCAGGCCGGCCGGATGTTCGGCCGGCAGGCCTGGGTCGGCATGAGCAGCGAGAAGCTCGGCGCGCTCACGCTGGGCCGCCAGTACAACACGGTCCAGGATATTCTCGGTTCGATCCAGATCAGCAACACGCTCGCGCAGTATTCGACCCATCCGTTCGACAACGACGACATCAACAACACGTTCCGCACGAACAACGCCGTCAAGTACGTCTCGCCGATCATCGCGGGATTGCAGGCGAACGCGATGTACGGCTTTTCGAATTCCACCGGCTTTGCGGCCAACAATAGCTGGAGCGCGGGTCTCAGTTATACGAGCGGGCCGGTCAATCTCGGCGCGGCCTACGCGCGCATGAATCAGCCCGCGAGCAGCGCCGTGGGCGCCGTCGCATCCGACAACTACTACGCGCCGAGCGCCGCGGTCTTCGGAACACGTCTCGTCGACGCGACCCGCCAGCAGATCTGGGGCGCGGGCGGCACCTACACATTCGGTCCCGCGACGCTCGGGCTGCTCTACACGGGCACGGACTTCAACATGGTCTCGGGCGGCGCGCTGCGCTTCGGCAACTACGAAGGCAGCGTACGCTATTCGCTGTCGCCGGCGCTGATCGCGGCTGTCGGCTATACCTACACGCAGGCGTCGCAAGGCGATACGAGCGGGCACTATCATCAGGTCTCGGGCGGTCTGCAATATCTGTTGTCCAAGCGCACGGACGTCTATGTGAACGGCTTTTATCAGAAGGCGACGGCTGGCATCGGTCATGCATGGATCGATGGAATCGCCGCGCCGTCGTCGACGACTTCACAACTGGCGTTCGTCGCCGGTCTGCGTCAGAAGTTCTGACAGGTCATGCGAGGAACCTCATGAAACTCCGCATTCTTCTTGCCGCGCTGCCGTTCATCGGTCTCTACTCGGGCGGCTCGCTCGCCGCGCATACGCCGCTTCTCTTCGGCGTTCCTTTCCTGCTGGTGTGGAATCTCTTCTGGATGGCGGCGACGGCTGCGATCCTTGCGCTCATCTATTGCCTCGACAGCCGCGACGAAGCGGCGAATTCGAGCGCACGCGCGGGAGGATCGCAATGAACGCGTCGCTGATCATCATCGTTCTGTTCGCGATCTTCGCGCTGGCCGTGGGCCGGTACGCGCGTCGCGGAAAAAAGCAGCTCAGCCTGGAGCAATGGGCGGTCGGCGGACGCGGCTTCGGCTCGCTGCTGACCTTCCTGCTGATGGCGGGCGAGGCCTTCTCGACATTCTCGTTCCTCGGCGCGAGCGGCTGGACCTATAGCAAGGGCGTGCCGGCGTTCTATATCCTGTCGTACGGGTGCCTCGCGTATGTGCTCGGCTACTGGATGCTGCCCGCCATCTGGCGCTATGCGAAGGACCGCAACCTCGTATCGTTCGCCGATTACTTCGCATCGAAATACGATAGCCGCGTGATCGGCGTGCTGGTTTCGATCGTGGCCGTGCTCGCGATGGTGTCGCTTCTGATCATCCAGTTGCGCGGGCTCGGGATCATCGTCTCCGAGATGTCGTATGGGCTGATCTCGCAGAACACCGCTATCTGGATCAGCGCGGTGCTGATGGTCGCATACATGACGGTCTCGGGCATTCACGGCTCGGCGAGCATCGCGATCTTCAAGGACGTGCTGATTCTCGGCCTCGCGATCTTTCTCGGCACCTATCTGCCGCTGCATTACTTCGGCGGCTTCGGCGAAATGTTCGCGCGCATCGATGCCGTGCATCCGGAACTGCTGCGCATGCCCGAGCATGGCTTCAATCTGAGCTGGTACAACTCGACGCTGCTGCTCACGTCGCTCGGCTACTACCTGTATCCGCACGGCTTCACGGCGGTCTATGTGGCGCGCGATGCATCGGCGCTGCGCAAGAACGTCGTGCTGATGCCGATCTATCAGGTGCTCATCGCGTTCCTGTTCCTCGTCGGCTTCGCTGCCGTGCTCACCGTGCACGGGCTCGAAGGTGCGCAAACCGATCTCGCGCTGCTGCGGCTCGTCAAGCAGACTTTCCCGGCGTGGTTCGTGGGCATCGTCGGCGGGGCGGGGCTGCTCACGGCACTGGTGCCGGGCTCGCTCATCATGCTCAATGCATCGACGACGATCGCGCGTAACATCTATCGCGAAGGCTTCGCACCGCAGGCGACCGACAGGGAAGTGGCCCGCGTCGCGCGTATCGCGCTGCCGCTGTTCACGCTGGTCGTCGTCTTTTTCGTGTTGCGCGGCGGTGCGACGTTCGTGGCGCTCGCGATCTTCTCGTCGAGCCTGCTTACGCAACTGGTGCCGATGCTCGCATCGAGTTTTCTCAAGCGCCCGTTCGGCACGCGCGAAGCGGCGTTCGGCGGCATCGCGGCAGGCGGCGTCGTGCTCGGGCTGTCGAGCTGGGGCGGCATGACGCTTGCGACCGCGTTTCCCAACGCGCCGCTCGCGTTCACGTCCATCAACATGGGGCTCGTCGCGCTGTTCGCGAACGCCGTGGTCTTCGTTGCAATCAGCGCCGCACAACGTTTGCTGCGGGCGCGTATCGATACTGCCGTAGGGTCGGCATGACAAACATGACTCGCTCTCTTTACCTTTCCAATGTCCGGCTGGCCGATGACCAGGCCGTCTCCGTTTCGGTCGTCGATGGCCGTATCGAAGCGCTCGGCGCGAATGTCTCGGCGCCGCCCGGCGCGCATGTCGAAGATGGCGGCGGCGCGCTGCTGTTGCCGGGCTTCGTCGAAGGCCACACGCACATCGACAAGAGCAACTGGGGCCGTCCGTGGTATCGCAACGAAGTCGGCCCGCTGCTCACCGATCGCATCAGCAACGAACGCGAGTGGCGCAAGACATCGGGACACGATGCGGCCGCGCAATCGCTCGCGCTGTCGCGCGCATTCGTGCAGGCGGGCACCACGCGTCTGCGCACGCATGTCGATATCGATACCGATGCGCGCCTGCGCTACCTCGAAGGCGTGCTCGCGACGCGGCAGACGATGCGCGACACGCTGGAGATGCAGATCGTCGCGTTTCCGCAGTCGGGCATGCTGATTCGTCCCGGCACGGTCGAATTGCTCGGCAGCGCGCTCGCGGAAGGCGCCGATGTTCTCGGTGCGCTCGATCCCGCGTTGATCGACGGCGATCCCGTTGCATCGCTCGATGCGACTTTCGCGCTCGCGGAACGTCATGGCAAGCCGATCGATATCCATCTGCACGAGCCCGGCGAAGTCGGCGCATTCGCGCTCAAGCTGCTGCTCGACCGCGTCGAGACGATGGGCATGCAGGGCAGGGTGGTCGTCAGTCATGGCTTTTGTCTGGGCGCGTTGCCGGAGCGCGAACGCGATGCGCTGCTGGATCGAATCGCCCGGTTGCGCGTGGCGCTGCTGACGAGCGCGCCGCCTTCGCGCACGGTTCCGCCGCTCAAACTTTGTCGCGAGAAGGGCATCACGATGTTCGGCGGCAACGACGGCATTCGCGACACGTGGTCGCCGTATGGTGTTCCCGACATGCTCGAACGCGCGATGCTGATCGGCATGCGCTACGACCTGCGTCGCGACGACGATCTCATGATCGCGTTCGATTGCGTCAGCGAGGCTGCCGCGCGCGGCTGCGGTTTCGCCGACTACGGGCTGCACGCGGGCGCGCGCGCGGACCTCGTTCTGGTCGATGCGCAGACCGTCGCGCATGCGGTGGCGTCGCGGCCGGTGCGCAAGCTCGTCGTGGCGAGCGGCCGCATCGTGGCGCGTGACGGAGCGCTCACGTGATGAACGAACATGAACACGTCGACATACTGATCGAGCACGGCTGCGTCATCACGATGGATCCGTCGCGCCGTGTCATCGATGATGGCGCGGTGGCGGTGAAGGGCGATCGCATCGTCGCTGTCGGCGAAACGAGCGAGCTCGCGCGGCGATACCGGGCAGCGCGTGTGATCGATGCACGCCGCAAGGCCGTATTGCCCGGCCTGATCGATGCGCACGCTCACGCCGGGCACGCGATGCTCAGAACGATCGGCGGCGCGGACGGCGATGCATGGACGGCGGCATGCGAGGCGATCTACACACGCGCTTCCGACGAAGCCTTCTGGGAAACGGAGTCGCATCTGGCGGCGCTCGAACGTCTGAAGGCGGGTGTGACGACAGGCGTCTCGCTACTGGGAGGCGGCGATTCGATCATGCGTGTCGATGATCCCGTGTATGCACGGCGTCATTGCGACGCGGTGGTCAGGACGGGCACACGATCGATCGTCGCGGTCGGTCCGTCGCGTCCGCCCGCGCCTCGTCCTTATACACGGCACGGCGCGAGTGGACAGAGCGAGACTTACGACGTAGATTTCGAACGCATGTTCGACGTGTGCAAGGACATCGTCGATGCATGTCACGGCGATGCCGATGGCCGCATTCAGATCGCGTTGATGTTGCCCGTGTTCGCGCCGGAGCATTATCCCGAGGTCGCGCAATATGAAGGCGACTATCGGCGCGAGGCGGAGCGCTATATGTCGATGGCGCGCGAACGGAACCTGAGTTTCACGCAGGATGGTCATCGCGCGGGCACGCTCGATTTCGCGCATCGCGAGCTGGGATTGCTGAACGCGAAGTCGTTTATGTCGCACGCGATCGATCTCACGGAGGCGGACATCGCGGCGTGCGTGGAGACGGGCGCTTCGATCGTGCATAACCCGAGCGCGATCATGTCGATCATCGGACGCTGCCCGGTGCCCGAACTGATCGATGCGGGCGTGACGGTGGCGATCGGCTCCGACGGTGCTGCGCCCGATAGAGGCTATGACATGTTCCGTCATATGTGGCAGTGCATGCATTACCATCGACGGCACTTCCGCGATCCGGATGTGCTTCCGCATGGCAAGGTGCTCGAGATGGTCACCATCGACGCGGCCCGCGCCTTGTCACTCGACCATGAACTGGGTTCGCTCGAAGCGGGCAAGCAGGCCGACATCATTCTCATCGACCTGTTCAAGCCGCATCTGATGCCGATGAACATGCCGGTCTATCGCGTCACGTGCTTCGCGAATGCGGGCGACGTGTGCATGACGATGGTCGGCGGGAAGGTCCTGATGGAGGATTACCGGGTGCTGTCGGTTGATGAAGGGGAGATACTCGAACGCGTCTCGCAGGTTGCGGATAGCACGTTCGAGCGCGCGGGCTTGCGTCATCTGTTCGACGCGCCGCGAACGTTGTGGGGGCACAGCCACTATTGATGCCGGGCCGATGCGGCACGCCTGAGCAGCAGGCGTGCCGCATCGCTGACGATTAACGCGGCGCGTTGAGCGTCAGCTTCATGTGCCGGTTGACGTCCTTGTACAGCAAATAGCGGAAGCGGCTCGGCCCGCCCGCATAACACGCTTGCGGACAGAATGCGCGCAGCCACATGAAGTCGCCGGCTTCCACTTCGACCCAGTCCTGATTCAGCCGATACACCGCCTTGCCTTCCAGCACGTAAAGACCGTGTTCCATCACGTGCGTTTCCGCGAACGGGATGACGCCGCCGGGCTGGAACGTGACGATGTTCACGTGCATGTCGTGACGCATGTCGCTGGAATCG
Source organism: Caballeronia jiangsuensis (assembly GCF_046030135.1). Taxonomy (NCBI): domain Bacteria; kingdom Pseudomonadati; phylum Pseudomonadota; class Betaproteobacteria; order Burkholderiales; family Burkholderiaceae; genus Caballeronia; species Caballeronia jiangsuensis. The sequence continues at coordinate 137,205 of NZ_JAQQDB010000014.1, read as the reverse complement.
ACGAAGCGCGTCGTCACCCAGCGTCCTTCGGTGCCGGGCATGGCGATCGGCTCGATGTCCTGCTCGTTCGTCACGAAGGCTTCGGGAAGCGGCACGCCATCCACGGCTTCATAGTGCTTGCGGACCCAGTGGAAGCGGGCGGTATCCTTGTGACGATTGCGCAACTGCCAGTTCGTGCCGGGCGGAATGAACGCATAGCCGCCGGTCTTCAGCACGTGCAACTTGCCTTGCAGCGTCACTTCGATTTCGCCTTCGACGACGAACAGCACGCCTTCCGCGTTCGGGTCCTGTTCAGGTTTTTCGCTGCCGCCGCCGGACGCCACTTCCATGATGTATTGCGAGAACGTCTCGGCAAACCCGGTCAGAGGCCGCGCCAGCACCCAGAGCCGCGTCTTGTCCCAGAACGGCAGATGACTCGTGACGATATCGCGCATCACGCCCTTGGGGATGACGGCATACGCTTCGGTGAACATCGCGCGATCGGTCAGCAGCTCTGTCTGCGGTGGATGACCGCCGTGAGGCGCGTAGTAGGTATTCGTTGACATACGTAAGTCTCCGTTGATGTTCACGCCGCCGTGCTGATCGCGACGCCGTGGTGGTGTCCGGCTTGACCGGACTCGAATTGCAGGCGGGACGTATCGCCCCAGAACTTTCCGCTGCGCACGATCGTGCGTTCCGCTGGCACGGCCGCGACGGCGGCGGCCGCGTTGGCCGCCTTCACGATGACGAACGTCGCGTCGTGACCGGCCTTCAAACCGTAAGCGTCGTGCCCGAGCACCGCGGCGCCGGCATCGGTCGACATGTGCAGCGCGACGCGCAGTTCATCATCAGTATAGAAACCTGAGCGATAACCGATCAGCATCGCGCGTTGCAGCATGTCGCCATTGCCGTACGGCCACCAGGCATCCTGGATGTTGTCGTTGCCGGTGAAGACGCGCACGCCTGCCGCGCGCAATCGGAGGATGGGCGGGAACGCGCGATCGCCGGGGGCGTTGGTCATGATCGATACGCCGGCATCCGCCAGCGCCGACGCGACACGGTCGACCACGTCGGGCGCGACATCGCCCAGAGCGTAGGCGTGGCTGACGGTCACGCGGCCATGCAGTCCGGATGCCTTCGTGCGCGCGGCGATCCGGTGCAATTGGTCGATCCCTTGCTGGTCAGGTTCGTGCAGATGGATATCGATTTTCACGCCACGCTTTCCGGCGATGCCGAAGACGATATCGAGCTGGCCGTCGGCGTCGCCGTCGAGTGTCGTCGGATCGATGCCGCCGACGACCTGAGCGCCTTCACGCGCCGCTGCATCGAGAATGTCCGCGGTGCCCGGACAGGACACGACGCCCGCCTGGGGAAACGCGACGAGTTCGATATCGACGAGGCCGCGCCATTTTTCGCGCGCTTCCATGACGGCGTGGAGATTCGTGAGACCCGTGGTGGCGTCGACATCGACATGACTGCGCATGGCAATGGTGCCGAACGATGCGGCCTGACGAATCAGCGCGTCCGCGCGCTCGGCGATGGGACGTGCGCGCGCGAGTTCCTGCTTTTCGATGGCGAGACGCTCGCGCAGGCTCGCGGCGGAGCGATGAGGGCGCCAGCCATCGCCCACGAAGCTCTTGTCGAGATGAATGTGGCCGTCGACGAAGCCGGGCAGGACGAGATGGCCTTTGAGGTCGATGACTTCTTCGGCGCGCGCTTCGATGCGCTGCGAGCCGATGCTGGCGAAGCGGCCGTCTTTTACCGCGAGATTCAATGGATTGCCATCGGCGTCGATGGCATTGACGAAGACGCGGTCGAACATGCTTGTGCCTCAGTGATTCGGGACCTTTTCAACGCGCCCTGAACCGGTTGCGGCGTTGGGTTGTGGGGTCCTCGGTGTGGTGGACCTGTACAAAATATCGGAGACGGTTGGTATCGACAAATTAAATGTTTGAATGTGGGGTATCGGCTTTCTGAATGGATCTGTGTGGGCGAATCTCATGTACGCAGTTTAAAAAAAATTGATCATAAAGATTATGTCAATTAATAAAAATTCCATGAGGCTCTGGTGCAAACGCGATACGGACGATCACGGCGCGTCGCCAAGCCGGCGATCGACAAGCAATCCGAGCGCGTCGAGATAGATGTCCATCGACCGCTGGACCGATTCGGCGATCAACCGGGCAATGCCCGTGTAGTCGTTGCTCACGCAAGCGTCGTCCAGCGAACCGCAATACGTCGCGCGATCTTCGTTCCGGATAACGACCGGGGGATAGCCGGATTTCATCAACTCGACGTTCAAGAGCAGGCGCCCCGTTCTGCCGTTCCCATCCATAAATGGATGGATCTTGACGAACCGCGCATGAAACTCGGCGGCACGCGCGACAGGATGCATATGCTCCCCGCTCGCATGCCACTCGATGAGCGCGGCCAATTCGGCCGGCAGATCCAGAAAATCCGGCGGAGTCGTATGCGCGCCAGCTATCGTTACATTCACATGTCGATAGCGGCAGGCTTCCTCACCGACACGGCCTCTCAACACGACGTTGTGGATGTTCCGGATCTGCCATGCGGCCACGGGCTCATTCTTCGCGACGATCGAATCGAGGTAACGCATCGCGCCGCGACGACCCATCGTTTCGCAGTGCTGCGGCAGCGATTTGCCGTCCATCGTCATGCTGTCGAGCACGATCTGAGTCTCGTGCAGCGAGCGTGTGTGGTGCTCGATTGCGCGCGCATCAGGCGTCCATTCCAGCCCCAGCCTTGTACGCAGCGAAGCCAGAGCCGGAGGCGAAAGCGGACGCACCGCGTCCAGTTTCGCCTTGTCGGCATCGATCGCTTCGAGCATCCGTTGCAGAGACGAGTCCATGACTCAGATCCGATGTCGCCGGGAATCGCGTCGACTGGTCGTGCAAATCGAGGAAGCGCTCATCCGTACAGCGGCGATTCTCAGTCATCCTTAAGTTTTTAAACGCTTCTGACAAACGGCACCCGGAACCACTAATGGACTCAGCCTCGGCGCGGCGACTGGGAACACGAATCGCCGCGCCGGGTGCGCTCAGTCCCTGCTTGGGAAGATGCCGTTTATGCAGATTGCAAAGTTCATCGGCGGATAAGGCTTTCCGTTTGCGTCGCCACCGGCCACCGGCATTGGCGTTATATTGGGCAACTGGAACGTCGTTGCCCCATCCCCACCGTAGAAATTGCCAATCAATGCAAACAGCGCCTGGAATTGCGCGATGTGCAGCGTCTGGCCCTGACACAGCATCCAGCCCTTGGGTGCCCAGCCGAAGCTGAACATGCGAATTTCACCGATATACGCGTCTCCCATTGAACTTCTCCTTGGTTGTCATCGATCGAAGGAACGACACCTGCTCCAGGCTGCTCCTGGCCCTACACGGACGTTACTGTTCGATTTGCCACGCAAGTACCGGCTGACAATCCAGTTGAGGTCGGCACCGGTGTTCGGGAGCCAAGGCGGCCTGTCGCTTCTCCCGTTACCTCGATATTCCAGAGACGTTGTCGAAGATCGTGAGACCATTATAGGCCGCTCGATTGTTCGGAAATTTTTCGGTGACGCGGGTGTGCGCATCAGGCAGGGACGAACTTCGCCATTGCCGTCGACCTTGCTAGACTCAGGTTCTAGAAGCGGTTTCCCCTTGCCGTGGAAAGGTAAGGAGGGAAGCGCGGGCGCTGATCGGCACGAAGCGCACGGTTCGAAATCGACCGCTGAACAGGAGAGTTGTTTCGTGAAGAACTGCCTTCTCTGCGTGCTGTCCTTCATGTGGGCTAGCGCGGCCTGGGCCGCCGCCCCTGTCTGCTTCCCGGTCGGAACGACCATGACGCTTCGCGGCACGCCCGTGCAGGACGTCATGGAAACGGACGGCGGTTCCCGACAACCCGTCTCGCTGCTGGCGATGGACCCACCGCTGTGCGTGATCGACAAGCGTTATTCTCAGGACGCGCAAGGTCGGGTCATGGTCCCCCGGGTGCTTATCATCGGGCCACCGCTTCCGAACGGCGTGACGCTCTCGGTCACCGGCACGCTGATGCGACGCAGCGCACCGCCCTACTACATGGTGCCGACGGCAGCCTGGGTCGTCCCGCCCACGATGGTTCCACCGCGCCAATAGGGGCTTCGCGGCGACACACGCGGTGCATCGGCCAGCTGATCCGCGAATGTGATTGCCAGCCAGGCGTCAGTTCACACACTTCAACTCGCCTTCAGGCCGCGCGGCAAGGGGCACAGCCGTTACCGGCGAAGGTTAGCCATTGTCGCCTGCATGATCGCAATCACCCTATGCTCGTCCCCATCTCCGGAAAACGCACGGACTTCACCCGTGCACACGGTAAGGGTCTTGCCCGCGTTCTGTACTCGTCCGATAGCCAGAAAGCGCTCACCAACAGCTGGCCGCAAAAGATTAATCTTGAACTCTGCTGTGACCACATCAAAATCAGGCGCTAACTTCGTCAGCGCTGCATATCCGCATGCGCTGTCTAGAATGCTCGACGTAGCGCCCGCATGAAGATAGCCTTGTTGCTGAGATAGATGACTTGAAAATGGCAGGCCGATGTGCACTTCCCCGTCTTCAACGAGGAGAAGCTGTGCACCGAGTGTCAGCATTAAGCCCTGCGCGTTGAAGCTGTTGGCAATTCGCGTGTGAAGATCGGCCATTGTCGTCGGTAGAAAGGTGGTTCGATGAACAGCGACGCAGCGACACTCAAATGATATCGACTGCTCAGGCGCGGAGAACAGTCCTCGGATTCGACTGGCACTTCGCACAATTGGCGGTGTACGTCGATATCAACTCAGCCGTGAAGCTGCTACAGCCACGTGCCGAGCCCTTCAGCAGATTGAAGCTGCCAGCAGCAACTCGCGACAAGCTGCGATCTTGCGTGCCCAGTCGTCGATCATTGCGGCGAAGCGCTCGCCTTCGTAACCTTCGAGCGCCTGTTCGCCCGCAGCGTTCAGCGCTGTGAGCTCGTAGCTTACCCATACTTCGGTGCGCGCCTCGTCGAGTGCCACACAACGCACCTCGACAAGACCGGTGCGCGAGGCCGGCGTGCAGCGCGAATAGCACGATCGGTGTGCCTTGCGGTCGAAGTCGGTCAGGGTCCAGATGGTCAGCTCATCACCCTGACCGGTGGTGAACACCATACCGGACTCTGTGCGGCCGTCGCGGGGGTAGACGTAGGTTGGCGTCCAACCGTCGACCCAAAGCTCCTCGCCGGCCGGCGTGAAGAACATGAAGGCCTGGTCGATTGCAGCGTCGACCACGATCCTGTGGCTGGCGTTCAGCCGGTGCGTCATGGCTTGATCCTCCGATGGTCATACGATGAGCTGGCCAAGCTGCCATAACCCGAGTCCAGCCAGCAGCGCGGCAGAGCACAGGTTGACGGCGCGTTGCCAACGTTCGTCGAAGCGGTTGCGCAACCGACCCACACCGGCCGACAGGATCAACCACCATAGTGCCGAGCCCACCAGCACGCCGACAACCATCACCCAAGGCGATGCCGAAGGCGAGCGGCCTGCCAGTGCACCGAACACGGCCATGAACGACAGGATGGTGGTCGGGTTCGACATCGTCAGCACGAATGTGCCGGCCATATAGCGCAGTAGCGTGCTGGTCGGCTGCGAGGCATTCATGCTGCGCACTGCCGGCTTCGTCGCGATGCGCCAGGCAAGCCACAGCAGAAAGCCGCCACCGAACAGGCCCAGCCATAGCCTCAGGCTCAACAACCAGCCGATCAATCCGGTGACGCCAAACGCGCCGATGGCGCCGTACACCGCGTCGGCGAGTGCCGCCCCCAATCCAGTGGCGAGCCCCGCAGGGCGGCCATGATCCAGCGTGCGCTGAATGGCCAGCAATCCAATCTGCCCGACCGGCGCAGCGATCGACAGCCCGATCAGTAGCGATTGGCCGAACAGCACGGGGATGGGTGACGACAGAATGAGATCCATGTCGGGGATTATCCGACGGCATCGAAGGCTTGCACAGAATAAAACACCAACCGAAAATTCAGTTCATCTTCGATTTTTCAGGTGGAAGCCCGTCATGACCGAAGCACTTCAACTCGACGCCAAAGCATGGGCGCTTCTGATGGCGCTACAGGAGGATGGGCGCGCGCCCTTGAAGGCCCTGGCCCTTGCCGCGGGTTTGTCGGTGCCCGCAACGGTGGAACGACTCAAGCGCCTGAAGGACGCCGGCGTGGTGCGCTCTGTAGGCGCCGACCTGGATCCCGTGCAGCTCGGCTACGCCGTGCGCGCCATTGTCGGCATCACCGTGCAGCAGCCCGGCAAAAAGACGTTTCTCGACAAGCTGCGCCGCGCGCCCGAGGTGCTGGAATGCCATCACGTCGCCGGCGCCGATTCCTACATCGTGACCGTGGTATCCACCAGCCTCGAAGCGCTGGAGCGTTTTCTCGCCACCATCAACACCTACGGTGAGACGCGGACCTCGATCGTCTTCTCCACCCCCATTCCGCGTCGCGGTCTGGTGGCGCCGGGTGCGTCGCGCTAAACGCGTTCGACGCTGTCGGCGAGCGCGCGCAACAAGGCCGCGCCATCGCCGTGCCAGGCGCTGCCGTGCATGCAGGCCAGCGTTGTCGGCTGCAATGCAGCAAGGCGTTCAAGCATTGAGCGGGCGTTCCTGGTGTGTGAGAAGTAATCCATCTCGTGACGGAACGCCTCGCTGGGTTCGAGGATATCGCCCTCGGTAAGCGGCGGGAGGTGCGAACCGCCTTGGGTGAATAAGTCGCCACAGAGCAGCGTCGCCGACGCAGTCTCCATGAGAAAGCCGCATTCCCACGCGTGCGGTAGATGCGGCGTATCGAGCCAGCGCACGCTGTGCTGCCCGAGCGAGATCGTCTCGTCATCATTCATCGCGCGTGGCGGCCGGTCGGCATAATCGCTGACCGAGACCATGGCCGCGACCTGGCCGCACAACGGCTCCGCATGCGGCGCGGCCGCGAGAAACTCGTTGAGTGCGCCGCATTCGTCGGACTCGAAATGAGAGAAGCCGATATAGCGCAGACGATCGATCGATATGATGCGTTCGACCGCTTCACGCACGACGGGAAACAGCCTGCGCAGACCGGTATGAAATAGCAGGGGCTCGTCGTCGTCGATCAGATACTGGTTGAACGAAAAGCCGCCCCCACCGGGGATCTCGACCGGCGTCGAGATGCGATAGATGCGTTCCGCAATCTCGTCGATGGTTGTACCGCTCGAAAGGGATAGGGTCGGCATGATGCGCTCCTTTCTTGGACAACTTACGTAATCCAGGCTCGGTCAGATCGTCGATGCACGTGCGCCGATTTTCGGCGATCCGGGTATCGATGTCCATTGCTTCTCGATCGATCACCGGCGGCGAGGCCACATCGTATTACACCAATGGAGCCGCAAGCCCTTCTGATTCGATCACGCGCTGGATCGCAGGTCGCGCTAGCATCCGTTGCAGATACTGACCGAGCAGTGGCCATTCGCGCGCGGGTTTCGTGAAACCCCTTGTCCATCGGCAGAGCATGAATGCGTAGGGATCGAGGATCGTATATTGGCTCCCCAGTAACCAGGGGCCTTCGCTCGATTGAAGTTGCGACTCCAGTTGTTCAAGCAATATCCCGATCTTCAATTCAGCATGAGTCTGCACTTGCCTCGCGCCCGGCGCGTTGCCGGCATCCACCCAACGCTCGGGATAAAAATAGACAATCAACGCCGCTTGCAGTGTGTTCGTCAACCACATGAGCCACTTGTAAAACTCGGCCCGCTCCGGCGTTGCCAGTGCGGGCGCCATGCCGCTTTCCGGATGCGTATCGGCCAAATGCAGGCAAATGGCCGCCGTCTCGTACAGCACCGTGTCGCCATCAACCAATACGGGAATCAATCCGTTGGGATTCAGTCGTAGATAGTCTGCCGACTTATGCTCATCCTGCGTGCGATCTACAAGTACTAACTCGAAAGGCTGGCCGATTTCTTCCAGAACGATGTGGGGGGCCATGCTTGCATTGCTGGGGTAATAGAACAGTTTTTTGGCGGTCATGTTTAACGTCGATTGCTTATGCCGAGGGCAATTGTTGACGATTTACGCGCCGATGTCGATTGGCTGCTTATGGCTAGTCCCTCGCCCGATGCCCTTTCTAACTCCCGCATCGCGACCTTAGCCGATCGTCGGGTTCACCACCGAGACGTTCGGGCCTGACGGCATCCAGTCGCCCAGATACCAGTTCTCCTTCCACACCGGATTTGTGCTCGTGATCGCGCCCGTCACGATGTAGCCGCTCGGTTCCAGGCCGCCGACACTGAACGGACCATCGGTCTGGCTGTTGTCGATATGGTTGGTGATCTGAATATCGACGGTCTTGGCGACCGGTCCCGCGAGCGATCCCAGATCGATCTGGATGCCCGGGCCCGCGCAGCCCAGCGTCTTCGGGCTGACGATCCTGATCGCCCGGAACACCGCCGTGTTGTCATTCGGCTCGATATCGAGCCCCGCCTGCGGCGCTGTTCCGCCTATGTTCTGCCAGACAGGATGGTCGAAGGTGATGGTGTCGCCCGAGATGATCGTCACACCCTGGCGACGACAGCCGTCCGCGAGATGATTGGTGATCGTCACGGCCTTGCTCGTCACGCCGTCCTCGATATAGCTGTTCGCGATGTAGATGCCGTCGCCCCAGCAGTCGATGGTCGTCGGCGACGTAATCGTGACGTTCGAGCTGCCGGCGATCGAGATGCCCATGCCCCACTCCCCCGACGTAGCCGCATTGAGCGACTTGCTGCCGTCGAGGTACGGCGACTCGATGTTCACGTTGCTCACATCCCAAATGCGCATCATCTGATACCAGTCGGTATTGTGAGCCAGCAGCTTGATCGAAGCGCCCTGCGCGAAGCGTATGTGGGTGTTCGAGCGCAGCGTGAGGCCCGTGATGTCGATCCGGCTTTGCCCGGTGATCAGGAGAATCTGCCCGACCGATCCGTCGATCGCGGCCTGCAATGCAACGCGATCGTTCGTGGTTCCGTCGCCCTTCACGCCGAAGGACGTGTCGATGAGGACGCCGTTCGGGCCGGTGTCGCTTACGCCGTGAGTGCCGCTGGCCATGCCTGGACTGGCATCGCTCGCGCTCTGCGAACCGGCGGCCGTACTTGGCGTGGGTTCGCTCGTGTCTTGCGAGCCGGTGCTCGTGTTCGTGTTCGGGCCCGTCTTGGTCGACGAATCGGCCGCATTCGACGAATTCGCGCCGCCGCCTCCACAAGCGGAAAGCACGAGGGAGCCAGCGCCGAAGACGAGCGTCGAAAGGAATTTGCGACGCATCGTGCTGGGAATATCGGAGCGTGTCGAGGCCATGAAAAATTCCCTCGAATGACAAGTGCGCGATCGGGCGGAGTCGGATTGATTTGCGCCTCAGGAAGATGAAGCGACAGGCGACGAGCGATTCGCTTCGGCGCTTGCTTGGTTTACGGCGCGAAGAGCAAAGTCCTTAACGAAAAGGCCGTGGGAGCGTCGATTTTCCCCGTCGCGGTCCACGATGGATCGGCAACAGAAGGTACGTTGTGGTATCTGAAGCTACACATGGCTGTGTATGCTTGTCGCGCGAGCAAAGCTTCAAGACTGGCGTTCGCTATCCAAACGCGCGACCAGCGCCTCACATAGACACACTGAGACGGACGACTGCTCAAGCGTGCCGAGCTTAGCCGCACGACGGGAGAGTTCCGATATGCGCCCTGCCAAGTCCAATACCGTTGCGCTGCTGAGCCTCGCCAACCCGAGATGGCCGATCGCCTTCCGCGCAGCATTGAGCCTCGGCATCCCGCTATTGCTTTCGTGGCTGATCAATGGCGACCTCTCCGCCGGGCTTGTTGCGACGCTGGGTTCATTCACGTCGCTCTATGCATCGGATCGGCCCTATCGTAATCGTGCGCTCGTGCTTGCCGGTATCGCTATAACTTTCGCTGCAGCGGTGACGGCCGGCGTCGCGGTACAAGGTCTGCCGCATGCAGCGGTTCCGTTGGTCGTCGGCATCGCGATGCTTGCAAGCTTTTTCTCGGCTTCGTTGAAGATCGGTCCCCCAGGCGCCTATATGATCGTTCTCGCCTGCGCCGCCGCGACCGCGATGCCCGTGACCAGTCTTCCCCTGAGCCATGTTTTTCTTCTCATTCTCGCCGGAGGCGCGATCTCATGGCTAACCCACATGGCCGGTGCGTTGGTCGCGCCGAGGGGTCCGGAACGCGCCGCGCTCGTCGATGCAGCGAATGCCATTGCGCACCTGCTCGCGACGGCCGATGAACCCGCGCGGGAGATCGCACGCCACTCGGCTGCACTTGCCTTGCATGAAATGTGGATTGCACTGGTGAACCGTCAACCCAGGGATGTGCCGGGCGACGGGAAGATAACTACGCTCCGGGCTCTCGGGCTCGAGTTGCATCTGATCTTTGCCCGTTGCAACTGCTCGCGGGACGGAACCGCCGAGCAAGACCGTGTCCGACAGATCGCTTCCCTGGCGTGCACACAAACGACCCTCGATACCACCATGTCACGCCTTCCGCTAGGACAGCTTCGCGCTGTGGAGCGAATCGCAAGGGACGCGCGCTTTGGAACGAGGGCATGGAACATCGCGTTGCGGGTCGGGATTGCAGTCGCGATTGCAGGCTCGCTGGGCGAAATGCTCGGGCTCACGCGCGCTTATTGGGCGATGGCGGCCGCCACGCTAATACTGCATCAGGGACTGAATCTTCAGGCGTCTATGCGAAGAAGCATCGATCGAACCGTAGGCACGCTCGTCGGTATCGGCCTTGCGGCACTCGTGCTCGTACTGCATCCCACCGGGCTGTCGCTCATTGCGACGCTCATGGCGCTGCAGTTCATCGTCGAACTGCTAGTGGTGCGCAAGTATGCTGTCGCCGTCATATTCGTGACCGCGATAGCGCTCACGATCGCGTCAGGCGGTCATGCGATCAAAGACCCTGAAGCACTGTTGATCGCACGCGGCGTCGATACCCTGGTCGGTTGTGCAGTAGGTCTACTCGTGTGTGCTGCGTCAAACATCGGAGGGCGTACGCGATCATCGCTCGCCGCGATCCTTTCGCTGATTGCATGCATGCGTCCCGTGCTGGGCTACCTTCAGACAGCAACAGTTACAAGCGACGAAGCCTTGCGTTCGCGCCAAAGTTTGCAAGACAAAGCATTCTTGGTAATGATCGCGCTGGACATGCATCCGGAGATCGAATCCGTTGTCATGCGCGCGCAAGAACTCGCGTATCTGATCTCCGGTGCGGCGTGGCTCGTGCAAATGCGCGAAATCGAACCGGCACGCATTCAACGTACGGAACTGCAACGCACCGACACCATTCTGGCCGCGATCCTCACTGACCCACCTGCCACGCTCGATGAGTCGGTCAGTATTGAACTTGCGCGTGCCGCCGAGTCTATCGAAGCATGGCTGGACAACGATACGAAGCGATACTCCTCCTGACCGTTCCGTTCATATCGGGCGCGCGTCATCTCTATCTTCCCGACCGCGCGGCACTCATACAGTACAGCGACCGCGGGCGACATTGGGAGCGTGATGGCAAGCGCATAACGGCCGGCGTCGACAACGAGTTCCTGCGCGAGCGAACTCTGTGTCAACTCACCCATAGCGTCTCCAAAGCAAAATGCAGTCTTTAGCTGGCGCTTTCAACTGCACCCGACGCGAGCATTCGCTTGACGACAAGCGCAAGCGGAACAGTGAAACAGAAATGAGACATGAAGCCGCCAATGATGACGATCGGGTCCAGATAGTTCGGGTGATTGTCCGACGCGATCGCGATGGCGACGTGCATCACAATCCAGGCGAAGATTGCGTAAAAGAGCGCGACGAAAGTAGCCTCATAGCCACGTCGACGGAAGTACGGCCATATCGCGGCGAACAACACGCCCCAACCGATGGCAAAGACAAAATGAATTGCGGTGCCGATGACGTAGGCCCAGATGCCGATCGATTCTTGAAAAGCCTTACCAAAAACTAGCCCTGTTGCGTTCCGGGGAATGCCGGCGAGCGGCATGAGATGCTGCACGCCCACCCAGATCAGCGCTTCGTAAATCCAGATAACAATCGCGCCCGCCAATCCACCCACCGCTCCGGCGTGGATGATGCGAGAAAACGGTGGCCTGGCCGCCGCGTTATTTTGCGAACGTCGGTCCAGTTCCTTGCTTCTTACGTTAATGTTACTGCTCATGTTCCATCTCCTTGGCTGCGCAGATTAATCCAGAACTCTCGTCATGCTAGAAAGAGTTCCGCACAGGCCGTAGACGGGGTTAACCAGATATTGGAATTCGAAGCGGAGTTTTCTGTCGCAGAACCAGGTTGCCCGTATCGCTGAAGACCGAGTCCCGATAAGGCTCCGAAGCCGTCCTGCGAACATCCGGAACGTCAATGGCTGCGAACCCGGTCAGAAACGTCGATAAATAAAACAGATGGCGAAGACAACGATTTGCAAAGATCGAGCGTGCGAAAACTCAGCGTACCCCGGAGGGAATCTACTTCCCGCCAGGCTCGCAACGGCACTGGCGTCCGTGGCGTCGTTGATCCTCGCGGCCTCAATGCTTGCCACTTACTTTCTGGCAAGACCGATCAGGCAATTCGCCGAAGAGCTTCGTCAGAAAGGAGGCGATCTGCGAGCCGGGCCCGTGCGTGCAGCGGGTCCAAAAGAGTTGCGTGCAGCCATCAACGCATTCAACGCGCTGCAGGCGCAACGCCGAAAATTCGTCGATGACCGCACGCTGATGCTCGCCGCCATTTCGCACGATCTTGCGAACGCTTCTGACCAAAATCCGCCTGCGAGGCGAGTTCATCGAAGACGAAGAACAGCGGCTGCGCCTCTTCCGCGACGTCGATGATCTGCAGGCAATGGCGGACTCTGCGCTCTCGTTGATCGAGGTCGTTCAAAGAAAGGCCGTCGAGATCCACGGAACAAAAGCAATGGCTATCAGCCCGAGAAGCAGCATGCCCAGATAGATCCAGATACGCCTGAGCCCCGCTTCCGGCGATACCTCTCCGATGATGCACGCCGCGTAATAACACAAGCCGAACGGCGGCGCGAAGACGCCGAGTCCCATCGCGAGCACGACGACCATCGCATAGTGCACCTCGTGGATGCCAAGCTGATGTGCGACCGGAAACAGCAGCGGCCCGAACAGGACGATGGCCGGAATGCCCTCCAGCACGCTGCCGAGCACGATGAACGCGACGATCGATACCAGCATGAAGCCGGCGGCACCGCCCGGGACCCTCGTCATCATGTTCGCAAGATCGTGCGAGAAGCCGGACTGCGTCAGCGCCCAGCCCATCGCACTCGCCGCCCCGACGATGAACAAAATCGCGCCGGACAATGCCGCCGTCTGCAGCAGCATCGGCATGATCGCTTTCCACTTGAGGCCGCCGCGATAGATCAGAAGGCCGATCACGAGCGAATACGCGATGCCGATCGTCGATACTTCCGTCGCCGTCGCGATGCCTTCGACAACCGCGCTGCGAATCAGAAACGGCAGCAGTAGCGCCGGCAGTGCGATGACAAACGTGCGACGCACTTGCGACCACGGCGCCCTCACCGCGCCCGCGCGGCTCGCGTCCGTTTTTTCGTCGCGTCCCGCACGCCACCATGCGACGACGCCGAGCACGAGAGCAAGTACGATCGCTGGCAGAATGCCCGCGGTAAAGAGCGCCGCGATCGAAATGCCTGTCACCGACGCGATCGCGATCAGCACGAGCGACGGCGGAATCGTTTCGCTCATCGCACCGGACGCCGCGAGCAGTGATACCAGCTCGCCGTCCTTCATCCCGCGCTTGCGCATCTCGGGGAAAAGCACGGGCGCAACCGCCGCCATGTCGGCCGTCTTCGATCCGGAGATACCCGAGATCAGCAGCATCGCCCCGAGCAGCACATACGACATGCCGCCCCGAACATGACCGAGCAGCGAAGCGAGAAACGCGACCATCACGCGCGCCACGCCCGTCACATGCACGAGTTGCCCGAGCAGCACGAACATCGGCACGGCGAGCAGGATCAGCGTGCTCATGCCTTCGTCCATGCGCCCGACCACGACGCTGAGCGGCGTCGACGTGGTCGTCAGTAAATAGGCGCTCGTCGCGAGCGAGAACGCGAAGGCGATCGGCACGCCCGCCATCACCGCCGTGCCGAGCACGCCGACAAAGAACACGAGCAGCGCGCCCTGCCCCATGTTCGTCAATGGCGCCTTGGCGAGATAGCAGCCGAGCGCGATCAGCAGGATGAGCCCCAGCGCACCGAGGATATGCCGCCGGTCATGCCGTGCAAGACGCAGGCCGCAACTGATCAATGCCGCCGCACAGCCGAAGGGAATCGCCAGTGCTCTCACCGAGCCCGACCAGCCGAGTGCCGGTGTTTCGACGAATGCCTGATCCTGCACATAGTCGAACGCGGGATGCATCACGAGCGCGAAGAAAGCCGCCGCCGCAGCGACCGCCAGTGTCTCGGCCCACGCCTGCGCGCGCGGCGTCATGTGCGATACGAAGAAGGTCAGGCGCATGTGACATGAACGCTGCACCGCGAGCGCACTGCCCAGCATTGCAAGCCACAGGAACAGGATGGACGCGAGTTCGTCCGACCAGATGAGCGGATGATGAAACACCGCACGCGCCACGATGCCGACGAACAACAGCGCCACCTCTCCGACGACCGCCGCTGCCGCGAGCACCTCGATGCCACGACGCAACCACCGTTCGATGCCGCTCTCGCCGTGATGATCGCGTACGAGCGATGGCCCAGGCACCTCCAGATTGTGTGCCGCGCTCATGATATTTTCCCCGTTACCGCTTCGAGGGCGCTCCAGGGACCGGCGCCGAACTTGTCGCGCCACTGCGCATAGAAGCCGGATTTCGTGAGCGCTGCGCGAAACGCGTCCCTGTCCGCAGGAACGAAGGTCAGGCCTTTACCGGAGAGCTGCGACTTCAGCGACGTGTTCAAGCGCGCGACATCCGCACGCTGCTCGACGCTCGCACGGTCGAATTCGCGCCTCACGATCGTCTTGAGATCGTCGGGCAGTGCGTTGAATGCACGCGGGTTGCCGAGCAGCCAGAACGGATCCCAAATGTGATTGGTCTCGGCCACGTACTTTTGCACTTCATAGAGCTTGCCCGCTTCGATCGTGACGAGGCCGTTTTCCTGGCCGTCCACGAGATGCGTCTGCAATGCGGTGTAGAGCTCGTTGAAGTTGATCGACGTAGGGTTCGCCCCAAGCGTCTGGAAGAGCGACGTGAACATCGGCGAGACCGGCACGCGAATGCGGTAACCGCGCAAGTCGTCGGGTGCCTTGATGGGTTTCGTGGTGGACGTGATCTGCCGGAAGCCGTTGTCCGCCGCCTTCGAAACCGACACGAACCCGCTCTTGTCGATCTGCGCGCGAATGATCGTGCCGAGATCGCCATCGACGCCGCGCCAGACCTGATCGTAGTCCGAGAACGCGAAGCCGAGATTGGTGATGGCCGCGAGCGGGATCACCGTCGACGCCACCGAGCCCGAGATGTTGAGGAACTCGACAGCGCCCGAGCGCGTCTGCGATAGCAGGTCGGTGTCCGAGCCGAGTTGCGATGCGGGGAAAAAGCGGATCTCGAGCCTGCCGCTGCTCGCCTCGCGTATGCGGTCGATGGCTTCCTTGAGACGCGTATTGATCGGCTGATTAAGGGATTGCCCGGTAGCGAGCTTGTAGGTGAATTCGGCGGCGCGTGCGGGCCGGGTCCATATCGTTACCAGCGGAAGGGCTGCCGCAGCCTTCAACACCGCGCGTCGCGAAATGCGTCGCGGCGAGTTCGACGTGCTCATGATGCTGTCTCCTGTTATATGAACTTCCGTGTTCACGCGCCACTTGTCTGTATGGCGTCGCGGGCACGTGGTGACACTTGTTCGACTCTTGTCGAGGCGCCGCCGGTCCTGCGTGTGCAAAATATAAGAGGCTTGTTGGTGAAGGACAATTCAATTATTTTGCGCAAAGGTGTAGCCAATCTAAAGGGTGATCATGTATCTGCCATTGCGGGCCATCAGTGTTTTTCATGCTGCGGCGAGTTCGGGGAGCATCTCTCGCGCGGCCGCGGAACTGAACGTCACACCATCGGCCGTCAGCCAGCAAATCCAGTCTCTGGAGACACATCTGGGCACGGCGTTGATGACGAAGGTCGGACGTGGTGTGGCATTGACCGAAGCAGGCGAGCGCTACTTCGCGATGATTTCAGAAGAGATCGACCGCATCGCCGACGCGACTCAGCGTATACGCGGGTTGCGCTCCGTCACGCTCCTGACCGTGCGCGCGACGCCAACGCTATCCACCAAGTTTCTCCTGCCGCGCCTGCGCTCGTTCCTCGACGGTCATCCCGATCTCGAAGTGCGTCTCAACGGCACCAATGAAATGACCGACTTCGCACAGGAATCCGTCGATATCGAGATCCGTCACGGCACCGGGCAATGGCCGGGCTTGTATGTCGAGCCGCTGACCGAGGAATCGTTCCTGCCGGTCTGCTCGCCCGCGTACTGCGCACCGTCGAGTCTCGATGCCGCCGACCTGCGGCGTCATCGGCTCATCTATTCGATCAAGTCGCAGGTCCAGTGGCCGCACTGGTTCTCGGTGGCGCACGCAGACCCGCTCGATCCGGGGCAGCGCGTATTGTTCGACCGCAGCCATATGGCGATCGATGCCGCCGTCGACGGCATGGGCATCGCCCTAGAAAGCACGCTCATGATGTGGCGCGAGCTGCGCGACGGCACGTTGATCTGCCCGGTGCGCGAGCCTCCGGAGATCCGGCTGACGACGCAGTGGATCGTCTGTCCGTTCGAGCATCTGCACAAGAAGAAAGTGATCCTGTTCCTCGATTGGCTGCGCGCCGAGCGTGCCGCCTGGCAAGCCGCTTCTCAGCTTGCCGCCGCCCGCTGACGTTGAAGCCTGGCTAACAAATCGCCTCGGAAATGTTAATTGTTCTGGCTGAACCCCCTGACTACACTTGCTCGCAAGCAAGGCGCACCGCTGTCATGCCTTCGATCATGCCTCCCCGGCCACTCACCGCGCGCCGCGCTCGCGGCCACGATCCATAGACTCGACCACAAAGGATTGCAAATGAATCTCTCCAGTCTGCTCCAGGCACGCAACGCTTCCGGGCGCCCCGTACGCGTCGGCCTGATCGGCGCCGGCAAGTTCGGCTCGATGGTGCTGTCGCAGGCACGTCATATCGAAGGGCTGCACGTGGTGGGCGTCGCCGATCTCGATGTCGGCAAGGCACGCGCATCGCTCGCGCGAGTCGGCTGGCCGGCCGAACAATACGGCGCGCGCACCCTCGCCGATGCCGTGAAGACCGGCGCTACCTGCGTTCTCGACGATGCCGCCGCACTCGCCGCCTGCGATGAGATCGAATGCATCATCGAGGCGACGGGCCATCCGATCGCCGGCGTGCGTCACGCACTCGCTGCGATCGAAGGCAACAAGCATGTGGTGATGGTCAACGTCGAGGCCGACGCGATGTGCGGCCCGCTGCTCGCCGCCCGCGCTCGCGAGCGCGGTCTCGTCTACAGCATGGCATACGGCGACCAGCCCGCGATCATCTGCGAACTCGTGGACTGGGTGCGCTCTTGCGGCTTCGAGCTGACCTCGGCCGGCAAGGGCATGAATTTCGAGCCGCGCTATCGCTATTCGACACCGGACACGGTATGGGGCTTCTTCGGCTGGACCGAGGAAGAAGTGGCCAAGGGCGACTTCAACCCGAAGATGTACAACTCGTTCACCGACGGCACCAAAGCCGCAATCGAAATGGCGGCGGTCGCGAACGGCACGGGCCTCGATTGCCCGGACAATGGCCTCGCCTTCCCTCCTGCCGGCCTGCATGACCTGGCGCGCGTCTTCCGGCCAGCGGAAGATGGCGGACGTCTTTCGCGCAGTGGTCTCGTGGACATCGCCGCGAGCCAGGAACCGGACGGACGTGAAGTGTTCAACAACATCCGCTACGGCGTGTTCGTCACGTTCAAGGCGCCAAACGAATACGCGCGTGCGTGCTTCGAGCAGTACGGCCTGCTCGTCGATCCGACCGGCTGGTACGGCTCGATGTGGCGCCCGTTCCACATGATCGGCCTCGAAACCAGCGTGAGCGTACTGTCGGCCGTGCTTCGCGGCGAGGCGACGGGTTCGTCGAAGGAATTCCGCGGCGACGCCGTGGCGACCGCCAAGCGCGACCTCAAGCCCGGCGAGATGCTCGACGGCGAAGGCGGCTACGCGGTCTGGGCCAATGCGATCCCGGCATCGAAGAGCCTTGCGATCGGCGGCTTGCCGATCGGGCTCGCGCATAACGTCAGGCTCAAGCGCCCGGTCGCCAAGGACACCATCGTTCGCTTCGAGGATGTCGAGCTCGAACGCGATCTCGATGTTGTCGCGCTGCGTCGCGAGATGGAGCAAAGTGCGCTCGGCAAGCCCGCGAAGGCAGCGTGAAGGACACACGTCATGGCATCGGATGGAGCATTTCAGCATGCATAGCGCAACGCAAGGCTTCGTGGTCGTCGCGGAGTTCGAAGTGAAGGCCGAGTGTGTTCGCGACTTCCTCGCGCTCGCACGCGACGACGCGCGGCACTCGCTCGCCGACGAGCCCGGTTGCCGGCAGTTCGACATCGTGCAGATGGAGGAAACGCCGGAGCGCGTCATGTTCTACGAGGTCTACGACGATCGCGCCGCGTTCGATGCACACTTGCGGACGCCGCACCTCGACCGCTTTCGTGCCGGCTTTCCGGCGCTGATCGTGACGGAGCGCCCGGTGCGTTTCGGCCGGCGCGAGTTCGCATGATGCGCGCCGGCCTCGCGGTAGGCTTCATCGGCACGGGCATCATGGGTTCGCCGATGGCGCGGCGCATCGTCGGCGCCGGCTACCGGGTCGCGGCGTGGAACCGCACTCTGGACAAGGCGGCGCCGCTCGCGTCGGCGGGCATCGAGGTGGTCGGTCACGCAAGCGAAACTGCGCGCGATGCGGATGTCGTCATCTGCATGCTGAGCTCGGGCTCCGCGTGCGACGACATCCTGCTCGGCGACGACGGGATCGTCGCCAGAATGCGTGCGGGCAGCGTGCTGATCGTGATGAGCTCGATTCCTGTCGATACCGCGCAGCGCCATGCGCAGGCCGCAGCGGAACGCGGCATCGGCTATCTCGACGCGCCCGTGTCCGGCGGCGAGAAAGGCGCGCAGGACGGCACGCTCGCGATCATGGCGGGCGGCGACGCGGAAGTATTCGAACGCGCGCGCGGCGTGCTACAGACGATGGGCCGTCCGACGCGCATCGGCCCGGCGGGCACGGGCCAGCTCGCGAAGCTCGTCAACCAGATGATGGTCGCGAGTACGATCGCCACCGTCGCCGAAGCGATGCTGCTCGCGGAACGCGGCGGCGCCGATCCCGCGCAGGTCCGCGCGGCGCTGCTCGGCGGATTCGCCGACTCGACGATCCTCCGGCAGCACGCTGCACGCATGATCGCGCAGGATTTCGAGCCGGGCGGCCCGGCCAAGTATCAAATCAAGGATACGAAGACGGCGCTCAGCTTTGCGCAAAGCGTGGGGCTGGAGTTGCCGGTGCTTGGGCTCGTCGATGGCCTCTTCACCGACATGGTCGAACACGGCGACGGCGAGCTGGATCACAGCGCTTTGATCCGCGAACTACGCAGGCGTAATGGCTTGCCGGTGTCGTGACGCTGGGGGCTCGTCGAGCAAACGCGTGCCTCACGCCTTTGCAGCGGCATATGGTGAGGCACTCGTCTAACCCCTACGCCAATCGCAGATCCCACAACACATCGAGTACGTGTTGAGTGGCACGCTCGACGTGCCCTGCACGGTGTGCAATGCCCAGTCGACGCCACAACGCCGGGCGCAGCGGACGCATGACGATGCGCCTGTCGGGTAAAGGCGTCGTGGCCTCATGGGGCAAGAGCGCCGCGCCATAACCTGCCGCTACCAGACTCTTGATCGCGTCGTTGTAGTTGAGCTGAATGCGCGGCGCAGGATGATGCCCCGCGGTCGCAAACCACTCCGTCGTCAGGCGCGAGAGACGCGTAGTCGCGTCATTGAGAATGAGAGGCTGAGCCGCGAGCCATTGAGGCGTTACACGAGCCGGGCATCGCCAATGCGCCGGCACGAAAGCCATTACGGGGTCGCGGCGCCAAGGCTTTATCACGAGTCCAGCCACTGGCGGCTGTGGCAGCGCGACCAGCCCGATATCCAGCGTCCCATCCGCCAATCGGGACAGCGTTTCTTGCGACGTGAGCACCGCAAGCTGAATATCGATCGCGGGATTGCGCTGGCGCAGCACCTCGAGCGTTTGCGGCAACAAGTACGCGATCACACCGGTCGACGCACCGAGCCGCACGCGCCCTTCGAGCCCCTGCACCTGGCGTTGGATATCGTCCAGCGCCTGCTCCGCATCGGCCAGCAGTCGACGCGCACGCTCCACCAGCACCTCTCCTATCGCCGACGGCTTTACCTGCCCGCGCTTCCGTGACAGGAGCGGCGCTCCAACGCGGTCTTCGAGTTCAGCGATATGGAGGCTGACCGTCGGAGGCGCGAGATTCAACGCGCGCGCTGCATCGGCAAATGAGCCACGCTCGGTAATCGCGATCAGAGTGCGCAAGCGGTCCAGGCTGATCTCTCGCATGTCGTCGTCCAGGTTCAGAAAAACTGAATGTTCAGGTCATGAAATTCAACTTTCCCTATTCTAGCGATTCGGTGAACATGGGGCCTCCTTCAACCCGGTACAACCACTCGGAGAATTGGCGTATGAGCGCTCCCGTTGTTTTCATCGATGGCGATCAGGGCACCACCGGACTGCAAATCCAAGAACGGCTGCGCAATCGGACCGACATCACGCTGCTCACGCTTCCCGCCGCAGAACGCAAGGATGCGCGCCGTCGCGCCGAAGCCATCAACGCCTGCGATATCGCCATTCTCTGTTTGCCCGATGCCGCGGCACGCGAGGCGGTAGACGCTATCGTCAATCCTGCCGTCAGAGTCATCGACGCAAGTTCGGCCCACCGCACACAACCGGGCTGGACATACGGCTTTCCGGAGATGACGCTGGGACAGGCCGAGCGCATCGCGAGCGCGCGTCGGGTCACCAATCCCGGCTGCTATCCGACGGGGGCCATCGGCTTGCTGCGTCCCCTGTTGCAGGCTGGGCTCATACCGGGCAACTATCCCGTCAGCATTCATGCGGTGTCCGGCTACTCCGGACGCGGTCGTGCCGGCGTGGAGGAACACGAAGGGCAAGATGCCATCAACGCCCCTTCGTTCCAGGTATATGGTCTGGGACTCGCGCACAAGCACGCCCCGGAAATTCAGGCGCACGCCGGACTCGCGCAGCGGCCCATCTTCGTCCCTGCGTATGGTGCGTTTCGTCAGGGCATTGTGTTGACGGTGCCGCTGGCGTTGCGGCTGCTCGCTCCCGAGGTGGACGCCGCCGCGTTGCACGCATGCCTTGCACGCCACTATGCGGACGCAGCGCACGTGCGTGTCTTGCCGATGCATGAGGCGGGTGTCCTGACGCACCTGGATCCGCAAGCGCTGAACGGTACGAACGACATGCGCTTGAGCGTGTTTTCTAACATGGAACACGGGCATGTTTTGTTGTCCGCGGTTTTCGACAATCTCGGCAAAGGCGCATCCGGCGCTGCTGTTCAGAACCTGAACCTGATGCTCGCGCGCGAATAGCGGCCGTGAAGGCGGCGGTTGCGAAGCCGCAATCGGCAAGCGATCGTCAAGGATGAGTCACGCCACGGCTTTGAGAATGTCCTCCACCACCTTCTTCGCTTCAGCGGCGCGGCCTCAGCCATCAGCGGCAATTTCCTCGAGTGCGAGCGCAATGAATGCCCGTGCTGCCGCGCTTCGATACGCGCCTTTGCGCAGCAGCAACGCAGCGGTTCTCTGCGGCAGCGCCGGCTCCAGGTCCACGAGACTCAAGTCGCGGTGCTCGCGCGCTATCGCCGCTGGCAGCAGCGTTGCGAGCGTGCTGCGACGCACGAGTTCGATGACCGCACTGATCGAATTAACCTCCATCGCAATGCGCGGTGCAACGCCGTGTTGCCTGCAATACCGGTCGATGTATTGTCGCGTCGCAAATTCCTCGTTGAGCAACACGAGCGCTTCGCTTTCGAACTCGCGAAGCGTCAGCGGCGCGCGCTTCTTCGCATAGCGATGCGACTTACCAACCACATCGCCAAAGCCTCGACGAACAGCGCCTGTGTCTCGATCTCGGGTGAGTGCGTATCGCTGAACGCAATGCCGACATCGAGCGCATCTTCATTCAACAACGCCTCCATGCGCTCTTGCGGCATCTCGTGGATGTCGAGCGTGATGTTCGGATAGCGGTGGTTGTACTCCCGTAGCAACGGACCGATCAGGTAAGCCGTGAACGTCGGGGTCATCCCGAGGCGCAGTGACCCGCGAGTCAGATCCTGGACGTCATGGATGGCCCGCTTGCCCGCCTCCAGATCCTGCAGCGCACGCTGCGCATAGCGCACATAGGCAGCGCCGGCGTCGGTCAACTGAATCGTCCGACCGGACCGGTCGAGCAATTGCGCGTCGAGTGCATCTTCGAGTTGCATGATCTGTTGCGACAGCGTCGGCTGCGACACGTGCAGCGCCTCGGCCGCCCGCGTGAAGTTGCGGTGTTCCGCGACCGCCAGAAAATAACGGATGTGCCGGAGCAACATGGGCCCCTCCAAACTATTGGCGCTGCCTATAGGGAGAATAAGAAACCGGTCTTGGACACTATATCTCGCCCGGCGCATTCTTCGTCCATCGGTTCTCAACACGCAGACCCAGATGGAGCGAAACATGCAGGACATCATCGACGGCTTCCTGAAATTCCAGCGCGACGCGTTCCCCCAGCGGTCCGAGCTTTTCAGGCGGCTGGCCACCAGCCAGAACCCGCGTACCTTGTTCATTTCCTGTTCGGATAGCCGGCTCGTGCCGGAACTCGTCACGCAGCGCGAACCCGGCGACCTGTTCGTGATCCGCAATGCCGGCAATATCGTGCCGTCGTATGGTCCGGAACCGGGCGGCGTGACCGCTACCGTCGAATACGCCGTCGCCGCGCTCGGCGTGACCGATGTGGTGATTTGCGGCCACTCCGACTGCGGCGCGATGACCGCCATCGCCACATGCAAGTGCATGGACCACATGCCGGCCGTGCGCAATTGGCTGCGTTATGCGGACTCTGCGAAGGTCGTCAACGAGGCGCGCGAGCATAAGAGCGAACGCGACAGGATCGACTCGATGGTCCGCGAAAACGTGATCGCTCAGCTCGCCAACATCAAGACGCATCCTTCGGTGCGGCTCGCCCTCGAACAGGGACATTTGGCCTTGCACGGATGGGTGTACGACATCGAAACCGGCTCGATCGATACGCTCGACGGTGCGACCAACCAGTTCGTTTCCCTGGCTGAACATCCACACACATGTGCAACGCCGGCTCGACTCAATCTCGCGGCCTGATCTACTGCTTTTTCTTTAAACATCGACTCAATCGCAAGGAGCATCATCATGACGCAATCCCTGTCCAGCCAGGCCCCCCGTGAAGCACTGACCGACGCCATCATCGACGCTAAGGTTCGCCAAGGCCTGACGTTCGAACAGATCAATGAAGGCACGGGCTTGAGTCTCGCTTTCGTCACCGCCGCACTGCTCGGCCAGCACCCGTTGCCTGCCGGCGCTGCGCAAGTCGTGGCCGACAAGCTCGAACTCGGCGAAGACGCCGTTCGCTTGCTGCAAGCGATTCCCGTACGCGGCAGCATTCCCGGCGGCGTGCCGACCGATCCGACGATCTACCGGTTCTACGAAATCGTGCAGATCTATGGTTCGACGTTGAAGGCGCTGGTTCACGAAAAGTTCGGCGACGGCATCATCAGCGCGATCAACTTCAAGCTGGACATCAAGAAAGTGGACGATCCGGAAGGCGGCTCGCGCGCCGTGATCACGCTCGACGGAAAGTATCTGCCGACCAAGCCGTTCTGATGCGCCGGGGGAAATCGCTGTTCGATGTGGAGATTTCCCCGTCGGGAACGCCTGCCATCACATCTGAAAGCGGTCACGCGTCGTCACATAGTCGCTCGCGCCGAAGCGACCTACCGGAAAGTAATGCTCCAGGCGCACGCGCCATGTATCGATATCGATGAGTTCGTCACGCGCATGAAGCATCAGCACGCGGCCGATGAAGATATGGCGGCTCGCCGTTTCGAGCGTTTCCCACAACGCGCACTCGAACGCGACGGGCGCCTCGGCGATACGCGGCGGCTTCACGCGTGTCGAGGCGAGCGTGCTCAGGCCCACCTGTTCGAGCTCGGAGACATCCGCGGCGAAGCGTTCGCCGCAGCGATGCATCTGCTGCGCGATAGCTTCATCGGCGAGATGCACAACGAACTCCTTTTCGCGCGGGACATTCACCGCGGTGTCCTTCAACGTGCCGTCCGCCAGCCGGTTGATGCTGATCATGACGATGGGCGGCTCTTCGCCCAGCATGTTGAACATCGAGAACGGCGCGGCATTCACGGTGCCGTCCGCGCCGAGCGT
Source organism: Caballeronia jiangsuensis (assembly GCF_046030135.1). Lineage (NCBI taxonomy): Bacteria > Pseudomonadati > Pseudomonadota > Betaproteobacteria > Burkholderiales > Burkholderiaceae > Caballeronia > Caballeronia jiangsuensis. The sequence continues at coordinate 112,645 of NZ_JAQQDB010000014.1, read as the reverse complement.
GGTGACGAGCGCGATGGGCCGCGGCACGATGAGACTCGCCATCAGCTTGTAACGCTGGTACTCGGTAATCGCTTCGAAATCGATTTCCATGTCACTCCACTGCGGTTCGTTGCGCGGGATCGATGCCGAGCAGATGCGCGAGCCCGTTTGCGCCCGGCATGCGCGATGTCTCGATGCGCGCCTCCAGGCTGCGCAGATGCGCCATCATGTGCGCGATCGCGCCCGCGGCATCGCGCGCTTCGAGGCAATCGAGGATGGCGGTGTGCTCGTCGTGCTCGCACGGCGCGTTGCCGACCGGCTCGTAAGCGCCGACGATCAAGGAGCAGCGCGAGATCAGTTCGCTGAGATAGTGTTCGAGGATCGCATTGCCCGCAAGCGCCGCGATACGCAGATGAAACGCGCTCGCAAGCCGCGCCCACGATGGCTGATCGAAGCGATGCATCGCCTCGTGCTCCTCGTCGAGCTGTCCGCGCAACGCGGCGATATCGGCGGCGCTCGCGCGCTCCGCCGCGAGTTCGACGAGCGCACGCTCGACCGAACGCCGTGCCTCGAAAATCGCGCGCGTCTCCTCGCGGGTCGGCTGCGCGATCACCGCGCCCTTGTTCGGACGCAGCACGACGATGCCGTCGTACGCGAGCTTTTCCAGCGCGCGCCGCACCGCCGCGCGGCCCACGCCGAACAGCGCGCATAGCTCGGGCTCGGGCAATTTCGTGCCGGGCGCGAGCCTGCGATTGAGCACGCCCTCGAAGATCGACCGATAGACGCGCGCGTCCGCGCTCTCCTTCCCGCTCTTCATGCGGCCTGCGCCGGCACGGGCACGGCTTCTTCGGCATGACGCGCTATCGCGCCGGGCGTCGCGAGCCAGATATCCTCGCGCGCCGCTGCGATATGCGCCAGCGCACGCCGCAAATGCCGCAACCGGTACGGCTGCCCGACGATATACGGATGCAGCGCGACGCCCATCACGAGCGCCTGCGGCGAGCGCGCGCGCAGCGTCTGTTCGAGCATCTCGTCGAACTGGTCGATGATCATGTCCGCGAAGTCGCGCATGTCCATGTGACGCGCCATGATCATCGGCAGATCGTTCAGCTCCTGAGGATACGGAATCGACCAGAGCGGGCCGCCGCGCGTGTTCATGCGCACGGGCCGGTCGTCGTGACACCAGTTGAGCGTGTAGCGGAAGCCCGTCTCGGCAAGCAGGTCCGGCGTGCGATGCGATTCGGAGATCCACGGCGAGAGCCATCCCGAAGGCGCTGCGCCCGAACATTCGAGGATGCGCGCGCGGCAGTGCGCGAGCAGCGCGCGTTCGCCGTCTTCGTCGAGATCGCTCTGGCGCTGCGCGTTCGTGTGACCGTGCGCGATGAGTTCGTCGCCACGCGCGGCGCATGCTTCGAGGAGCGCGGGACAGTGATCATAGAGCGACGTATTGATGAGCGTGCCCGCGGGCAAATCGAGCGCATCGAACAGTTCGATGCAGCGCCACGCGCCCACACGGTTGCCGTACTCGCGCCAACTGTAATTGAGCACATCGGGCTGCGGCGACAGCGGCCCGAGCGCCGCGCCAAGCCCCTCGCCGAACGCGAAGTGTTCGAGGTTGAAGCCGAGATAGACCGCGAGGCCCGCGCCGTTCGGCCAGCGATAACCATCGCTTTCGTGGATCGGCCGATAGTCGAAGCGTCCATGCGTCTTCAACGGAGCGAAGTCGTTCATTGTCGAATGTGATGAACCGGTTTGGTTAGGTCATGCCCCATAGCGGACGTGATCCGCACCTCGATCGCACACGTCAGGCGTCTGCGGATGCCGACGATCGGGGTCCGCGATCGTGTGCAATATGCGCGCCAATTCGTCGACACCTGCTGTCAGCGTATGTGGAGCGTTCTGGACGTGCAACGCGACCGTGCGGCCGGACACGAATGGCATATGTCTTGCAATGGCTTGCCCGCTGTATTCCATCAGCGTCTTCAACAGGACAAGCCTTCATGGTTCAACCGGCATCCACGGTGGTTCGCGCGAGCCCGGCCGATATCGAGCTCGTGCATGTTTCGAAGCGCTATGGCGATGCGCTCGCCGTCGACGCCATCGATCTGCGCATTCCCGGCGGGGCATATTGCTGTCTGCTCGGTCCGTCCGGTTGCGGCAAGACGTCGACGCTGCGCATGATCGCGGGCCACGAGTGGGTGTCCGAAGGCGATGTGCTGATCGGCGGGCGCAACGTCACGCGCGAGCAGCCGGTCGCGCGCGGCACGGCGATGGTGTTTCAGAGCTATGCGCTCTTCCCGCATCTCTCTGCGCTCGACAACGTCGCGTTCAGCCTCAAGGTGCGCGGCGTCGCGAAGGAAGCGCGCAGGAAGCGCGCGGGCGAACTGCTGGAACTCGTCGCGATGTCGGCCTACGCGAACCGCAAGCCTGCGCAACTCTCGGGCGGACAGCAGCAGCGCGTTGCGCTTGCGCGCGCGCTCCTCAACGAGCCGCGCTGCCTGCTGCTCGACGAGCCGCTCTCCGCACTCGATCCCTTCCTGCGCGTGCAGATGCGCGCCGAACTCAAGCGCTGGCAGAAGGAACTCGGCATCACCTTCGTGCACGTCACGCATTCGCAGGAAGAAGCGATGGCCCTCGCCGATCTCGTCGTCGTGATGAGTCACGGTCATATCGAGCAGAGCGGCACGCCTTTCGACGTATTCAACCGGCCGCGCACGGAATTCGTCGCGCGCTTTCTGGGCGGTCATAACGTGCTCGGTTCGAACGGGCGGCTATTCACGGTGCGCGCCGATCATCTGCGCATCGCGCCGCACGGCGTCGCGCCCGGCACGAGCGCGGGCGACAGCGGTCTTCTGCGCATCGGCGGACTCGCGTGCACGGTGCGCGAAGCCGAGTATCAGGGCACGCATCTGCGCATGACGCTCGATCCGCTCGACGGCTCTCCCGAGCTCGTCTCGATGATCAGCGACGCCGACTACGACGCGCAACGCGCCGGCCCCGGCGCGCGCGTGACGGTGTGGTGGGACGAACAGAACGCGCATCCGCTCGCCGCGTGAGATCAGGCAATCACAACTTCAAATTCGAGGAGAGTCCATGAACGACGAACAAGCCAACGCACGCGAAGCAGACACCACGAACGCAGGGATTTCACGCCGCACGTTCATCAAGGGCGCGGTGGCGGCGGCGGGCATCGCCGGGTTTCCGTATGTGCACGCGCAGGAGAAGATCACATTGCGCTATCTCGGCACCGCGGTGAACCAGAGCGCGGAGATCGCGAAGAAGTTCAAGGAAGATACGGGCATCGAGATTCAGTACATTCCCGTCACGACCGACGATGTGACCAAGCGCATCATCACGCAACCGAATTCGTTCGATATCGTCGATACCGAATACTTCTCGCTAAAGAAGCTGATTCCCGCCGGCACGCTCGCGGGCATGGATGCGAAGCGCATCAAGCTCGCGGACAAGATCACGCCCGTATTGACCAAGGGCGAGGTGAACGGCAAGAAGATCGGCGATCAGGGCACGGCGCCGAAGAAGGTGATGTTCCTCAAGGGCGCGCGTTCGACGGAGTTCAGCGCGACGCCCACCGAATGGATGACGCTCATCCCCACGACGTACAACGCGGACACGCTCGGCATCCGCCCGGACCTCATTTCGCGGCCCGTGACGACATGGGCCGACCTGCTCGATCCGCAGTTCAAGGGGAAAGCGGCGCTGCTCAACATTCCGGCCATCGGCATCATGGATGCGGCCATGGCGATCGAGGCGACGGGTCACGTCAAGTACGGCGACAAGGGCAACATGACGAAGGCGGAGATAGACCAGACCATCAAGGTGCTGATCGAAGCGAAGCGCGCCGGACAGTTCCGCGCGTTCTGGCGCGACTTCAACGAGAGCGTAAACCTGATGGCCTCGGGTGAAGTGGTGATCCAGTCGATGTGGTCGCCCGCCGTCACCAAGGTCCGCACGATGGGCATCGCGTGCAAGTTCCAGCCGCTCAAGGAAGGCTATCGCTCGTGGGCCTCGGGCTTCGGCTTTCCGCGCTCGCTGCAGGGCAAGAAACTCGATGCCGCGTATGAATTCGTCAACTGGTTCCAGGACGGCTGGGCGGGCGCGTATCTGATGCGCCAGGGTTATTACCCCGGCGTGACCGAAACGGCCAAGTCGCACATGCAGGCCTACGAGTGGGACTACTGGATGGAAGGCAAGCCCGCCGCGCAGGACATCAAGGCGCCCGACGGCCAGTTGCTGGAGAAGGCCGGCACCGTGCGCGACGGCGGCTCGTACACCCAGCGCATGGGCGCGATCGCCTGCTGGAACGCGGTGATGGACGAGAACATCTACATGGTCCAGAAATGGAACGAGTTCATCGCCGCATAAGGGAGCGCCGCTCACGATGGCTTCGGTCGAATATCTTCAGCAGGCAAAGCAGACGCCGGTGCGTCACCGGCGCGTGAGCGCGTGGCTGCAAGCGACGCCGCTCACGCTGACCTTTCTGCTGTTCTTCATCGTGCCGCTCGTGATCACGCTGATCGTGAGCTTCTGGGACTTCAACGAATATCAGATCATCCCCGCCTTCACGCTGAAGAACTACGCGGCGATATTCGATGGCTGCGGTTCGTTCACGGACGTCTGCGTGACCTTCAAGACGTACTGGTCGACGCTCAGGTTCTGCGCGATCGTGTGGGCGGTGACGCTCGTGCTCGGCTTCGCGATCGCGTACTTCCTCGCCTTTCACGTGCGCACCACCGCGATGCAGACCGTGCTGTTTCTCGTCTGCACCATTCCGTTCTGGACCTCGAACGTGATCCGCATGATCTCGTGGATTCCGCTTCTCGGGCGCAACGGGCTCGTGAATCAGGCGCTGATGTCGGCGCATCTCGTCGACCGGCCCATCGAATGGCTGCTGTACTCGAACTTCTCGGTCGTGCTCGCGTTCGTGCATCTCTACACGTTCTTCATGATCGTGCCGATCTTCAACGCGATGATGCGCATCGACCGTGCGCTGCTCGAAGCGGCGCGCGACGCCGGCGCAAGCGGCTGGCAGGTCATCCGCGACGTGGTGCTGCCGCTGTCGAAATCCGGCATCGTGATCGGCTCGATCTTCGTCGTCACGATCGTGATGGGCGATTTCCTTACCGTGGGCGTGATGGGCGGACAGCAAATCGCGTCGGTGGGCAAGATCATCCAGGTGCAGACCGGCTATCTGCAGTTTCCCGCCGCGGCGGCCAACGCGATCATCCTGCTCGCCGTCGTGCTGATGATCGTATGGGCGCTGACGCGCGTCGTCGATATCAGAAAGGAGCTGTGACATGGCGGGTGCAATCGCGCATCGGGAACATCGGCCCGCGAGCTTCTACTGGCTCGCGCTCCTCTTCGGGCTATTCGTGCTGTTCCTGTACGGGCCGGTCATCACGATCTTCATTCTGTCCTTCCAGGGTCCGGAAGGCGGTCTCACCTTCCCGATGCGCGGCGTCTCGCTGCACTGGTTCGCCGCATTGCGCGACGGCGTCGGCGATATCGACATCTGGGCCGCGTTCGGACGCTCCGTGAAACTCGCGCTCGCGGTGACGGTCCTGACCGTGCTGTTCTCACTGAGCGCGGGCCTTGCGTTCCGGCGGCGCTTTCGCGGCGATACCGCGGTGTTCTATGTTTCCGTGGCGAGCCTCATCATGCCGTCGATCATCGTGTCGCTCGGTATCGGCCTCACGTTTCGCCTGCTCGACACGCTCATCAAATATCTGGCGAACGAATGGGGCTTCCAGTCGTTCGCGGATGGCTGGACCACCTCGATGGGTCTCTTCACCTCGGCGCTCGGCGCGCATCTCACGTGGACGCTGCCGTTCGGCCTGCTCGTGATGTTCGCCGTGTTCAACCGATTCAATCCGGCGTATGAGGAAGCGGCGCGCGATCTCGGCGCTTCGCCGTGGCAGTCGTTCAAACATGTGGTGCTGCCGATCATCGGGCCTTCCGTGATCGGCGTCGGCATGTTCGGCTTCACGCTCTCGTGGGATGAAATCGCGCGAACCTCGCAAGCGATAGGCGATCAGAACACGCTGCCGCTCGAATTGCAGGGCTTGACGACATCGGTGACGACGCCCGTCATCTACGCGCTCGGCACGGTGACGACGCTGATGTCGCTTGCGGTGATGGTCGGCGGCCTGTTGATCGTGAGATCGATTGCCAGGCGCCGAAAGCTCGTCAACTGAAGGGCTTATGTCAGTTCCAGCACACGCTCTCCGGCAAGGAACGCGCGCACCAGTTCATGCGCCTGCGCCTTGTGCGCGGCCTGCCATGAAGGCGCGAGCATGTCGGTATCGAACATCCGCGAGATCGTGTACGCGTTCGACTTGTGAAAATAAGCGAGGCTCACGAGCGTCACGTACAGATGCAGCGGATCGATGCCGCGACGCAAGGTGCCCGCGGTTTCGCCGCGCCGGATGAGCGTGCGCAGCTTGTCGAGCACGGGCGATGACATCGCCTGAATCACTTTCGAGCGCTTCAGGAAACGTGCGCGATTCAGGTTCTCCCACGACAGCAGGCACAGCAATTCCGGATGCGCCGCGAAATGGCCTTCGGTGAAATCGTAGAGCTGGAGAATGCCGCCCGCGGGATCGACGCTCCGCACGTCGAGCGTCACCGCGAGTTCCGCTTCGCGCAGCCGCGCGAGCACATGTTCCAGCACTTCCACATACAGCGCTTCCTTGCCGCCGAAGTAGTGATAAATCATGCGGATGTTCACCTTCGCGCGGCTCGCGATCGTCTCGACGCGCGCGCCGCTGAAGCCCTTGTCGGCGAACTCCCTGATGGCGATCCTGAAGATGCGCTCGCGCGTTTTGGCGGCGAGCTGCTGGCGGCGTGTGGGCTCGTCTTTCTTGTTCTTCGCGGGAACAGCGGTACGTGGCATGAATTCGATCGATGAGTTGAACACGGCGCGACGAAACACGATGGTACTCCGTCGCACCGCCGCCGCTAGCGTTTGAACGGCTGCGTGAGCGCGGGCGGCGCGGTCTGCCGGCCGATCAGCCCTGCTACCGCGACCAGCGCGAGCAGGTACGGCAGCATGATGAGCAGCGCCGTCGGCACGTGCAGGCCGAACATCGGCAACTGAAACTGCATGGCAGTGGCCGCGCCGAACAGCAGGCACGCGAGCGCCGTGCGGCCGATCTTCCAGTTGCCGAAGATGATCGCCGCAATCGCGAGATAACCCGTGCCGTTGGTCATGCCTTCGGTGAACGTGTGAATATCGCCGATGGAGATGAAGCATCCCGCCGCCGCCGACATCACGCCGGAGAACAGCACCGCGCCGTAGCGGATGCGCGCGACAGGCAGGCCCGACTGATCGACCGCGCGCGGCGCGACGCCTGTTGCATGCAGCGCGACGCCGAGCGCCGTGCGGCGCATGATGACCGAAGTCGCGAGCAGCACCGCGAGCCCCGCATAGAGCAGCCACACTTGCCCGAACACGGGTTCGCCGATCAGCGGCAATTTTCCGAGCACGGGCGGCGACCAGTGCGCGAGTCCCGGAATCGCGGCGCTCGACCGTTCGCCGAAGATCTCGCGATAAGCGAGCGTCGTGCCGCCGAGCGCGAGAATGTTGATGCCGATGCCCGTCACGATCTGGTTCGCACGCAAGGTCACGCTCAGGAACGCCTGCAGCAGCGCGAGCGGAATCACGCCGAGCATGCCGCACAAGAGACCGATCGACGGATTGCCGGTGAGCCATGAAAACGTCGCGCCGAGAAACGCGCCGGTGAGCATCATGCCTTCAACGCTCATGTTGAGCACGCCCGCGCGCTCGCTCACGAGTTCGCCGGTTGCGGCGAGCATCATCGGTGCGGAAAGGCGAATGGATGCGCCCGCGAAGACCGCGAGAAGTTCGAGATTCATCGACGTGCCTCTCCCTTGTCGAGCCACAACGCGCCGCCCGCGAGCGCGATCGTGACGATGCCCTGCACGATCAGCACGAGCGCCGAAGGCACCTGCGCGACCATCTCCATGTTGATGCCGCCCGAGCGCAGAAAGCCGAACAGCAGCGCCGCCGCGAACACGCCGGTGATCGAGCCGCGCGCGAGCAGGCCGACCACGAGCCCATCGAAACCATAGCCCGACGAAAAGCCCGCCTTGAGCGAGTATTGATCGCCTTGCAGCATCAGCGCGCCGGCGAGTCCGCTGAACGCGCCCGCGAGCGCGAGCGCGCCGACCAGCGATGACGTGATCGGCAAGCCCGCGCGTTTCGCCGCGATGGCGTTGAGCCCGGCGGCGCGCAACGCGAGACCGAAGCGCGTGCGCGCGAGCAGGATCGCGGATGCGACGGCGAGCACGATCGTCACCGGCAAGCCGATGTTCAGGTTCATGCCGCTCGCGGCGAGGATCGCGGGAAGCTTGGTCGGATCGGGAATTTCGAGCGATTCGGGCAACGTGGCGCCGTTCGTCATCGGCTGGCGCAGCAGCGCTTCGCTCTGCACGCACCAGTAGAGCAGCCATACCGCGATGAACGAGAGCAGCAACGTGCTGATCACTTCGTTGGTGCCGGCCTTCGCCTTCAGCACGCCGGGCACGCCGCCCCACACCGCGCCGGCCGCGGCCGCGCACAGCATCGGCACGATGAACGAGAGACCGAAGGGCAGATGCGCGCAGCCGCCATAGAGACTCATCGCGGTCGCGACGATGCCGCCGATCGCGAGCTGCCCTTCTCCGCCGACGTTCGTGAGCTTCGCGCGGTTCGCGATGACGAAGCCCGTGCCGACGAGCGCGAACGCGAGACTGCGATTGATCGACGCACCGATCGCATAAGGCGAGCCCCACGCGCCATCGGCGAATGCGGCGAGCGCCTCGGCGATGGAAACGTGCATCAGCGCGATCAACGCGAGCGCGGCGAGCATCGCGAACGCGACGGCCGCCGCGATCACGCATGCCACGCGCAGGTGCGGCCAGCGCGCGCGCCAGCTTTGCGTACCGGGCGCGGACGCGAGCGGTGTTTGCAGCTTCATGTGCCGATTCATGCAGTCTCTCCCGCGCCCGCCATCCACGCGCCGATGCGTCCGCGATTGCTCGCATCGGGCGTGCACGTGCCCATGATGCGTCCGCGATACAGCACGACGATGCGATCGGCGACGCTCATCAGCTCGTCGAGTTCGGATGAAACAAGCAGCACGCCCACGCCGCGATCGCGCGCCGCGCGGATGTGCGAATACACGGCGGCGACCGCGCCGACATCGAGACCGCGCGTCGGCTGCGTGGCGAGCAGAAAAATCAGCGGATCGAGCGTCAGTTCGCGTGCGAGCACGGCCTTTTGCTGATTGCCGCCCGACAGCCCGCCGAAGAGCGCATCGGGACCGCTCGCGCGCACGTCGAAACGCTGCATCAGTTCGAGCGCCGCGGCGCGCATCGCACGGCGCTTAAGAAAGCCGCCGCGCGTGTAGCGGTCGAGATGATTGAGCAGCAGATTGTCGGCGAGGCTCATGCCGGTGACGCAGCCGACCGCGTGCCGGTCTTCCGGCACGATGCCCACGCCCGCTTGCGTGAGTTCGCGCGGGCTCGCCTGAGTCATGTCGCGCCCCGCGATGAAAAAGCGCCCCGCCGATGCGCCCGACATGCCCGCGAGCACTGCGCCGAGTTCGCTCTGACCATTGCCCTCCACACCCGCAATGCCGACGATCTCGCCGCGATTCACGACGAGCGTGCAGTCGCTCAAGCGCGCGACGCCCTCGGCATCGCGCGCGCTGAGTCCATCGATCTGCAGCACTTCGTCCTGCAACGGGCGCGAGTATGGCGAGGCGCTTTTCACGAGCGACAGACGCCCGGCGAGATCGTCGGGGGTGTCGTCGCCTTCGCGATGGATCATCGCGTGCACGAGCCGGTCGATCTCCGTCGCGGGCGATGCCGAGCGCGCCACCACGCGGCCCGATTGCAGCACGGTCGCATGCGTGGCGATGCGGCTGATCTCCTTCAGCTTGTGCGTGACGAGCACCACCGCACAGCCGCGCGCGGCCACGCGCTCGCAGGTGTCGAGCAAAGCGTCGATCTCGGCGGGCAGGAGCACGGCCGTCGGTTCGTCGAGCAGCAGGAGACGCGGCTCGCGCATCAGGCACTTCACGATCTCCACGCGCTGCCGCTCGCCGACCGATAGATCCGCCACCTTCGCTTCGAGCGCCAATTCGAGGCCGACGCTTGCGAGCACGGCGCGCACGCGTTCGGCTTCGCGTTGCCGATGAAGCCATCCGCGCGCCTGTCCGAGCAGCAGATTGTCGAGCACGCTGGCATCGTCGACGAGACTGAAATGCTGATGCACCATCGCGATGCCGTGCGCGAGCGCCTCGCGCGGATTGCGCGGACGATACGGCGCGCCGTTCACGCGCATGGCGCCCGAATCCGGCTGATGCACGCCGAAGATGACGTTGCACAGCGTCGATTTGCCCGCGCCGTTTTCGCCGAGCAGGCAATGCACATCGCCCGGCATCAGGTCGAGCGAGACGCCTTCGAGCGCGGTGAACGTGCCGAAGCGCTTGCCGATGTCCGTAAGCGCGAGGATCGGCGCGGCATCGACCGAAGGAGAAGGCAGCGTGCTCATCCCTCGGACACCTTGATCTTGCCGCTCAGGATGTCGTCTTCGATCTGCTTGAGCTTCGCGTCCATCGCGGGCGTCGACTTGCAGACGACCATGCCCGACGCCTTCGGCCCCATCGCGAGGCCGAACGCCTTGTAGCCGGGCTGCCACTGCCCTTTCTCCAGTTGCTCGATCGCGTATTGCGCCTGATAGCCGACGCCCGTGATGCTGTACGCGATATAGAGCGGATCGCTTCCGCAGCGGTCCGTATAGCTGCCGATGATATGCGTGTCCTTCTCCTTGGCGGCCTGTTCGAGTCCGCGCAAGCCGAGGTTCAGGATGTGATAGTGCACGTCGGCGCCTTGCGCGATGGCCGCCGCCGTCGCTTCGCGCGACTTCGCGACGTTGTCGAAGTCGCCGGTATAGCTCTCGAAGTATTTGATCTTCGGATTCACGTAACGCGCGCCGTTGCCGAACTCCTTGCCCGCGTTGACGATCGATGGAATCTCCATGCCGCCGACATAACTCACCGCGCCGTTCTTCGACAGCATCGCGGCCGCCGCGCCCGCGACGAACGCGATCTCGGCCTGCTTCACGTCGTAGCCCGCAACATTGGCCGGCATGTTCTCGCCCTTGTTGCCACCGACGACGGAGAACTTCACGTTCGGAAAGCGCTTCGCGATCTTGAGCACGGCCGCCTGCGTCTGTCCGCCGATGCCGATCACGAGCTGATTCTTCGTCGCGAGATTCGTGAGCGCCTGCTCCATGTCCGCGTAGTTGATGTTCTCGATGATCTGCGTCTTGAGCTTCGGCCCGAACTCCTTCTGCGCCGCAAGCACGCCGTCGTAGCCCGATTCCATCCAGCCCTTGTCGGTCTTCGAGCCGGGAATCAGCACGCCGACGCGCATCGCGTCATCGGCGGCGTGCGCATCGGAGAGAAAGAACGCGGGCGCGGCGAGCGCGACGACACCGGCCGTCACGACGAGGCGCGACACGAGACGACGGCGCAATTTTTCGCGAGAAGCCTGTTGCAAGCTCGACATCACTGGCACTCCTTTTGCGTTGACTTTCGGTAAGTAGGTTATTCATGACTGAAACGCTCATTGCAACTTCGATGCCAATGCGCCTTCAGTGCGATGAAGAACCGCTTCCTCGATGCCACGCAGAACGCCCACGGATGACGCGCTTGCGCCGCGTCTCCGATGCACTCGTACTCCATTGATCCAACGCTTCGGAGAACCCGATGGACCACGCTTCAAACCCAGACCGGACAATGCCCGGCGGCCCGCTCGGCGCCTTTGCGCAGACCCGCTGGCACGCCACGGATGCGCTCGTCGACATGGCCGTGCAAGCGCCCGCGCCGCGCATCGCGATACTCGATTCCGAGCCTCAGAAAGTGCGCTTCGACATCGAAAAAACGGCGCTCGTCATCATCGACATGCAGAACGACTTCTGCACCAAAGGCGGGTGGGTGGACCATATCGGGGGCGATTACGGTGCGGACCGCGCGCCGATTGCACCACTGCAGCGCCTGCTGCCGATTGCGCGCAAGAGCGGCGTGCCGGTGATCTGGGTCAACTGGGGCAACCGGCCGGATCTCGCCAACATGCCGCCGAACCAGCTTCATCTGTACAAGCCGAAGGGCACGGGCATCGGACTCGGCGAGCCGCTGCCCGAACACGGCGCGCGCGTGCTGGAAAAGGACTCGTGGGCGGCCGCCGTCGTCGATGAACTGATGATCGAGCCGCAGGACATTCGCGTGGACAAGTACCGCATCAGCGGCTTCTGGGACACGCCGCTCGATAGCATCCTGCGCAATCTCGGCGCGCGCACGCTCTTCTTCGCGGGCGTGAACACGGATCAATGCGTGATGCACACACTCACCGACGCCAACTTCCTCGGCTACGGCTGCGTGATGCTGACCGACTGCTGCGCGACGTCATCGCCCGCGTTCTGCACCGAGGCGAGCATCTGGAACGTGAAGAAGTGCTATGGCTTCGTCGCGGACTCGCTTCAGTTCGCCGATGCGTTGAGGGGAGCGAATCAATGAGCGCCTTCGTTCCCGGCCCGCGCGTACATGTCGCCGCAACCTCGGGCGGCCCGCTCGATGGTCTGCGCTTCGCCGTCAAGGATCTGATCGACGTGGCGGGCGTCACGACGGGCGGCGGCAATCCCGACTGGCTCGCAACGCATGAACCCGCCGCGCGCCATGCGCCTTGTGTCGCGAAACTGCTGGCCGCCGGCGCGAGCGTGGACGGCAAGACCATCACCGATGAACTCGCCTACAGCCTCGAAGGCGTGAACGCGCATTACGGCACGCCGGTCAATCCGCGCTGGCCGCACGCGTTGCCGGGCGGATCGTCGAGCGGCTCGGCATCGGCGGTTGCGAATGGCGATGTCGACTTCGCGCTCGGCACCGATACCGGCGGCTCCGTACGCGTGCCCGCCGCGTTCTGCGGCCTGTGGGGCATTCGCCCGACGCACGACGACGCCGCGCTCGACGGCGTGCTGCCCTTCGCGCCCTGCTTCGATACGGTGGGCTGGTTCGCGCGTTCGGGCGAATTGCTCGCGCGCGTCGCCGACGTCATGCTCGATGACGTCACCGCACTCGACGCGCCCGCATCGTTCGTGCTCTTCAACGAAGCGTTCGATACGCGCGCCGAGCGCGAGCCGGACGATGCGCAACGCCTGCGCGAACTGTCGATGGCGCACGACGAGATCGAGATCTTCGCAGGCGATCGCGCACGCTGGCTGCACGTGTATCAGCACTTGCAGGACGATGCCATTCGCGCGTCGCTCGGCGCGTGGATCGATGCGCATGCGCCGCGCTTCGGCGCGGACATCGCCACGCGCTTTGCGCGGATGAAGTCGCTCGACGACGCCGAAGTCGAACGCTGCCGCGCGATGCGTACGACGCTCGCCGCGCACGTCGACAACATCGTGGCGAAAGCGCTGATCGTGCTGCCGACGACGCCACGCGCGCTGCTCGACAGGAACGAGCCGCCTGACGACATCGGCGCGTTCTATCGCGATGCGCTCACGATGAACGCGGTCGCCGCGTTCGGCGGCTTGCCGCAAGTCACCGTGCCGGTCGTGAACGGACCCGACAGGCCGCTCGCGCTGTCGTTCATCGGTCCGCGCGGCAGCGATCGCGCGCTGATCGCCCGCGTGCGCCAACTCTTTCCCACTGTTTCGTGAGCATGAACCCCATGTCCTCTTCCATCGACGCCTATGTCGAAGCCGCGCTCGCGTTGCATTTTCCGGCGCTTTCCGACGAAGCCGCCGCGCGCGTGAAAGCGCAATTCGTTCGCATCGCGCAACTCGCCGCGCCCGTGCTCGCGTATCACGTCGATGCCGACGACGAACCCGCGCCGGTATATCGCCCATGACGACATCGAACCATTTCCCGTATGGCGCGCTCGCCATCGCGCGCGCTTATGCCAACGGCGACTTCAGCGCGCGCGAACTGATCGAGGCGACGCTTGCGCGCATCGACGCATACGACGCACAGGTCAATGCATTCACTGCCATCACACGCGAACGCGCGCTCGTCGAAGCGGACGCGCTCGATGCCCGCCGCGCGCGTGGCGACACGTTGCCGCCGCTCGCGGGCGTGCCGTTCGCCGCGAAGAATCTCTTCGATATCGAGGGCATCGCGACGTTGGCCGGTTCGCGCGTGCTCGGGAACGCGCCGGCCGCCGCCTGCGATGCAGCGCTCGTGACGCGTCTCACCGGTCAGGGCGCGATCATGATCGGCGCGCTCAACATGGACGAGTTCGCCTATGGCTTCACGACCGAGAATCATCATGCGGGGCCGTGCCGCAATCCGCACGATCTGACGCGCTCGGCGGGCGGATCGTCGGGCGGCAGTGCGGCCGCGGTCGCGGCGGGCTTCGTTCCCATCACGCTCGGTACGGACACGAACGGCTCGGTGCGCGTGCCCGCGTCGCTGTGCGGCGTGTTCGGCGTGAAGCCGACTTATGGACGCCTGTCGCGCCACGGCACCTATCCGTTCGTCGCGAGCCTGGATCACATGGGCGCTTTCGCGCGCAGCGTCGATGACCTCGCAGCCACCTACGACGCATTGCAGTTCGCCGATCCGCTCGATCCCGCGTGCGCGCAGCGGGCCTTCGAATCGGCGAATGCGAAGCACGGCGGATTGCGAGTGGCGCGGCTAGGCGGCTATTTCGATGAACACGCGAACGACGACGCGCGCCATGCATCGCATGCGGCGGCGGAGGCGCTGGGCGCATCGGAGACCGTCGAGTATCCCGGTGCCGATGCCGCTCGCGGCGCGGCGTTTCTCATCACGGCGGCCGAGGGCGGTCAGTTGCACATGGCGAACCTGCGTGCGCGATACGACGAGCGCGAACCGTTGTCGCGCGATCGTCTGATCGCGGGCGCGCTCCTGCCCGCGGCGTGGGTGGTGCAGGCGCAGCGCGTGCGCGCGGCGTTGAGAACCCGCGTGCTCGAATTGTTCGAACGCTACGACGTGCTCGTCGCGCCGGCGACGCCGATGGTCGCGCCGCGCATCGGCGACGAGTTCATGGACATCAACGGCGAGCGGCTCGCCGTGCGGCCAAATCTGGGTCTCTTGACGCAGCCGGTGTCGTGCCTCGGACTGCCGGTCGTCGCCGCGCCGATGCGCACGAGAAGCGGATTGCCGATCGCCGTGCAACTGATCGCACCGCCGTGGCGCGAGGATCTCGCGTTCGAAGCGGCGCGCAGGCTGGAGACGGCGCAGGTCGCGCATTGCCCGCCGCCGCCCGTGTTCGACGAGGCGCTTCTTTTGCCGGGAGCTAACGCATGAACGAGATCAATCGGCCCGACGTGCTCGCCGAAGTCGATGCGGCTTTCGATGCATACGAGCATGCGCTCGTCACGAATGACGTCGCCATGCTCGACACGCTGTTCTTCGACTCGCCGCATACCCTGCGCTATGGCGCGACCGAAAACCTCTACGGCTACGATGCGATCCGCGCGTTTCGCGCTGCGCGGCCGGGCCAAGGCCTCGCGCGGGAGATCACGGCGCGCGTCGTGACGACATATGGCGACGCATTCGCCGTCGCCAATATCGAGTTTCGGCGCGATGGCGAGCCGCGCATCGGCAGACAGAGTCAGACGTGGGTGAAGATGCCCGACGGCTGGCGCGTGGTGAGCGCGCATGTGAGCTGGATGGGCGCGTAGACGCTGTGCGGTTCGACAATTCGCTCAGCACGCATCCAGCGCAGCCTTGAATCCATCTTCTGTAAGCGGCTTGAGATATGCCCCGTCAAAATGATCCGACAGCTCGTCCACGTGACGCGCGTCACCTGTTACCGCGACGACACATGCGAGCTTGCTCGGCCCCGCTGCCCGCAAGCGCCTGCACAGATCGCGGCCGTCCACATCCGGCAAGCCGATGTCCAGAAAGATCGTGTCGTATCGGGTCTCGCGCGTGAGCAGCATCGCCTGATGCCCGTCATAGGCGACATCCGCGTCGTGCCCTAGAGACCTCGCCAGATCTCGGAACGCCTCGCAGAGGCGCATATCATTTTCTACAAAGAGGACGCGCATAGTTGAGTCACCGAGGCGTTGTTCGTCATGCCTCAGGTCGACTCAAGGGCTTTTGAGATCAGACCGTCCTGAAGCTGTTGTCTATTGAGCAAGATGCAGGCCAACCTCGAAAGGGCTCATTACCGCCCCATTCTTTGGCAGGATGTTCGCGCCGATCGCTTCCCGATTTTTATTCAGCCGACGACAGGCCGAATCGCGGCGTGGCCGCTATGTAGCGTTCCAGAAAGTGATGAAGGTCGGCGGGCGTCGGACGTGTTCCCCATCCGTCGCCGTGATTCAGCGAAGCGAGCGCCATCCAGGAATCCGGCGGGTGCAACGCATCGATGACCTCGCTACCCTCCATCACAAGCAAGCGTCCCGTCGACGGCTGAAATTCTGCCGAAACCTCGCGAGCGGCAAATCGCACGACAGCAATCACGGATTGCGTCTTCATGAATTCCCCTCGTCGTGATGGGCGTCATGGTGCATTGCAACACAAAACTTTTAGTAGCGTACTGGCCCCTTGCATCCCGACGCTTTGCCGCTGCGCGCGCCGTCAGGCAAACGAAGGACTCAGGCATGGACGATGCAGAGACGACCGCATCGGTTACGACTTTCAGAGACAAAGCCATGTCCGCCACGCACGCCGCCACCAGACATCCATCGAGGATCGCTCCGGCCATCTTCGAACTCATGAATCCCATCCCTTATGGACTCTTTGTCGGCGCGCTGATCTTCGACATCACGTATATGACCACGCCTAACGTGTTCTGGGGCAAGGGCGCCGCGTGGCTCGTCACGGCAGGGCTGATCGTCGCCGTCATTCCCCGTCTGCTCAACCTCGGGCACGTATGGATGCAACGGCGGCGCGCGGTATCGCGAATCGAGAGGATGGACTTCTGGCTCAATTTGCTTGCCATCGTCGCGGCGATCGTCAATGCATTCGTACATAGCCGCGATGCTTATGCGATGGTGCCGGAGAACGTCGTTCTCTCTGTCATCACCGTCGTGCTGCTGAGCACAGCGCATATCGCCATGGCGATGAACCGGCTCGATTTCGCGGAGGCGGCTCATGAATAAGCACACCGCGGCATACATGCTCGTCATCGCCGTTTCGGGGCTAATGAGTGGATGCAACGAACATGCGCAGTACGACGCGGCGCATCAGGCGGGAGCCAATCCGCCAATGCCCGAGGCGCGCAACTTCTTCGCGCCGCCAATGCAGGTGCCGAAACATGTGGGGTGGAAGGACGGCGCCGCGCCCAAGGTCGCCGACGGTCTGAAGATCGAAAAGATCGCATCGGGACTCGTGCATCCTCGACAGGTCTATGCCCTTCCCAATGGTGACGTTCTCGTGGCTGAATCGAATAGCCCGGACGAAGAGGCCGTGACTACGCCGAAGCAGCTTATCGCGGGACTGATCGAGAGCAAGTCCGGAAAGAAGGCCAAGGGCGCAAATCGCATCACGCTGCTGAGAAAGTCAGCCGACGGCAGCGGTGAATGGGAGCGGCATGTGTTCATCGACAATCTGCATTCCCCATTCGGCATGCAGCTTATCGGAGATACCCTCTATGTCGCCGATACCGATGCGATCCTGAAGTTTCCCTATAAGACGGGCGAAACGAGCATCAACGAGCGCGGCGTCGAGCTCGCCGATCTCCCCGATACGATCAACCATCACTGGACCAAATCGTTGCTGGCGAGTCGTGACGGCAAGAAGCTCTATGTGGGCGTCGGCTCGAACAGCAATGTCGGCGAGAACGGCCTGGACGTCGAGTATCGGCGCGCGGACGTGCTCGAAGTCGATGCGGCCACGGGCGCAAGCCGCATTTACGCCGCAGGCATTCGTAATCCCACCGGGTTGCAATGGGAACCGAAGACAGGCCAGTTGTGGGCAGTCGCGAACGAGCGCGACGAAATCGGTGCGGACCTTGTGCCCGACTATCTGACCTCGGTGAAGGAGAATGCCTTCTATGGGTGGCCCTATAGCTACTACGGCCAGCATGTCGATCCGCGCGCACAGCCGCAACGTCCCGACCTCGTCGTCAAGGCGATTCCTCCAGACTTCGCGATAGGTTCGCATGTCGCGCCGCTGGGACTGATGTTCTATACCGGCGACAGTCTTCCGGCGCAGTATCGCGGCGGTGCGTTCATTGGTGAGCACGGCAGCTGGGATCGCTCGCCGTTGAGCGGCTATGTGGTCTCCTACGTGGCATTCGAGAACGGCAAGCCAGTCGGTGCGCCAAAGGATGTCGTCACGGGCTTTACATCGGCGGATCAGAAGGAACTGTATGGCGCGCCTGTGGGCGTCGCGCAGGACCGCGAAGGTGGTCTGTTGATCGCCGATGATGTCGGCAACGCGGTGTGGCGCGTTACGGGCGCGGGCGGGTAATGCGTACTAGCCCCGCTCCGCTGAAAGAACTGGGTTTGCGCTTTCTCGCGACGTCAACCGTTTGGCGCGGCCGCATGTGTGGTCGCGAGAAAAGCGAAAGCGCTACAGCTGGATTGGATACGGCAGCAATTCGCCGCTTTCATAGCGCTTCGGCAGATCAGGCGTGGCGTTCTCCCACACCAGCAGCATCGAACGCTTCTGCGAATAACCTTTGTGACGGATGTCGGCTGGCATCGCCGCGATGTCGCCCGCGTTCATCGTGATGCGCGCGCGCGGCTCGCCGCTATCCTTGTCAGCAATGTCCCAGATGATCTTGTCCGAGAGCTGCAGAAACCATTCGACGCGGTCATTGCCGTGAAACACCGGCAACATGAATTCCTCCGTGGTCGGGCAAAAGAGACTTTGCTGACACACCGAGGTAACCGACGGATTCCATGTCACGTCCGAACGCGACAGATACTTGAACAGGCTGAATGCGTGCAACTCCTGTTCGAAGCCAGGCTCGGCGTGAATCTCTGGCTCGTCCTGCTCGACATCCGCAAAGTGGCGATTAACCGGAAGGTCGTCGCGCAATGGTGAATCGCCCTCAATGCCTGGCATGCGCTTCGTCGCAATGCGAAAGCGCTCTATTGCCTCGAGGTTATCGCCATTCTTATCGCCAAAAGCAGAACCGGTTTCCCCGGGCGCCGCGAACGGGTCGAAGCCTTCATTGACCCAATCCTTGAGGATCTCCTTGAACGTCGCCATGATTAGCGGCGTGTCGAACTGCTGCACGTAATCGATCCCCGCTTCCTTGAAGCTCGCGTTGTACGTGCCAGCATACAGATCGACCTTGCCGTAATGGTTGCGGGTACCAAGCACGTGATCGAAGTTGACCCAGCCGTAGAAGAATCCCCACGCGACATCGCGCATCATGGCGCGCAGAAAGTCGTCGACCGGAATCTGATGCGTACGGGTTTGCCCTTTCGACGGCCACTTCACCGTCGCGAAATACGAGTCCCGACTGAATTCGAAATCGCCAAGCCGGAATGCACGATATCCGGTTACTGCGTCCGCATCACTCGCGGAGACAGATTTCTGATTGCTTCTGTTTTCCATATGAACTCCGAAACTGGCTTGTCGTAAAGGTGAATCAACGCACACAGATGTCGGCCCACTTTTCGACCGAATGCTGACCACGAATAGTTTGAAGAAGAAGTACCCCCGTGGTCACCGCGTCGAAACGATATGCGGCGCAAGCGGGCAACAGTGCCTGGTGGCCCCGGCGCAACCGTACGCGTCCCATGCTCTGCCCAGCAGGATCCTTATCGAGAAGAACGCTGCCTTCAACCGCCGGGTCGACGAGCGGCCCGTCTGATGGCTTGACGAAATGCACATCGATTTCGCCATCGATCGCTACGACGAATTCATCGTGCGACGCACAGAACCAGGGCGAAGCGCCCTCCGCACGAATGGTTTCGATCACATACTTGAGATTCTTTCCAACGACAATTTTTTCGTATGGCTTTGCAGCGCCAGCAACCTCGAAAACATTCGACATCGCGTAATGCTCAGCCTTGCCGCTAATGATCTCGATGGATCCCTTCTTAAAGCTATTCAAGCTTCCAAACAACGTCTTTTGCATTTCTGCCTCCGTTTGATTCCGTGAACTGTTGCGTGACTGAAGATTAGACGGAGGTTATGCGTTCATCAATGCGCGGAACGTTCTGGAATCGCGAACATCGAGTCTTCGGATAAGATGTCGGGATTTCTACCTAGCATCATGCCGTTAAAGGAATGCGCTAGATGCCGTCTGTGTGACAGCGCGAAGCAGCATGGCGATACGAAATCGCCATGCCATGCGACACTAAAGGCTTCCAATTCCAATTCCAACTCCGCTCACGCGAAGCATGTCATTTCGAATTGCCAGTCAATCGCTTGGCAATCGTCGCGACGTGTTCTCCCTGGAACCGGGCGATCTGAAGCTCGTTGTCGCTGGGCTGACGCGAACCATCCGCTCCCGCCAGGGTCGACGCTCCATACGGCGTTCCGCCCGATACTTCGCTCATGTTGACGAGACGTTGCTCCGAGTACGGAACGCCGACGATCACCATCCCGTGATGAAGAAGGGTCGTGTGAAAGCTGGTGATCGTCGTTTCCTGGCCACCGTGTTGCGACGCAGTGCTCGTGAAGACGCTGCCGACCTTCCCGATCAGTCCGCCCGACATCCATAGCCCGCCTGTTTGATCGAGAAAATTACGCATCTGCGCGCACATGTTGCCGAACCGCGTCGGTGTACCGAAGATGATCGCGTCCGCTTCCGCCAGCACCTCCGGCGTCGCGAAAGGAATGCTGCCGAACGCGGCGCGATAGCCTTTGACTCCGCTTTTGACCAAAACATCTTCGGGTACCAGTTCGGGCACCTGCAATAGCGTGACTTCGGTGTCTCCGACTGCCCGCGCACCGGCCGCAATCGCCTCGGCCATCTTGTAGATATGGCCATACGAGCTATAGAAAACGATCTGAATTTTGGTCGTCATGTCTCTTCCTGAGTTAGTGTCTGTGCCCGAAGGCAATATGACCGATGGAATGCACTCCATAGTCCTGTGGCGGATTGCAACCTATCCGGCTCACGATCCGTCTGCCACTTTCAGCATAAGCAGGACCATTAAACAAGACAACCGCGTCACTGTTCGGCTTTCACGAACGATCCGATTGGCATATCCGCACGGTGCGTTCCGTCGAACATCGAAGGGCGTCAGACGCCAAGGCGTCGACATTAAAATCGTGTCAACCGGAATTACCCTCTCGATTCACCAGAATGACGGCACAAAAACCAGATCAGACTGTTCTGGATTGGCAAACCACTTCGCATTGCTTCCATAAATCCTGTTGGTTACGCTTGATTCAACTGTTCCGGCCACCCGCAGTCCGACGCGCAGGTGGCGGGACATTCCCCGCATAAGCACATCAATAGGAGACAAGACATGGAAACGTTAGACGGCGTGGTGGTCATCGGTGGCGGTCCCGTCGGACTGCTCACCGCCCTGAAGCTCGGCAAGGCAGGCGTGCGGGTTATCGTGCTCGAGGCGGAGCCAGCTGTTTCGCCCTCACCGCGAGCCGTAGCCTATATGCCACCCACCGCCGCCGCGCTGGATCGCTTCGGCCTGCTCGATGACATCCGCAAACGTGCAGTGTGGTGTCCGGACTTCGCCTATCGGCACGGTGACGGCTCGCTCATCGCGACAATGGACTGGAGCGTCCTCGCTCACGACACGGACTACCCATACATGCTGCTGCTTGGACAAAACCACGTGTCCAACGTCATCGTGCAGCACTTGCGCACCCTGCCCAATGTGGATATCCGCTGGAATCATCGCGTCGAGGCCATCGATCAGGATGCTTCGTGGGTCACGCTTCAGACCCGTGGCCCCGGTGGCACGACACGGTTGCGCACGCGCTGGGTCGCCGCAACCGATGGCGCACGCAGCACGGTGCGCGAGAAGGTCGGCCTTACCTTCGACGGCATTACGTGGGCCGAGCGCCTCGTGGCCACCAACGTCTTCTATGATTTCTCGCTGCACGGCTATTCACGCGCCAATTTCGTCCACGATCCCGTCGACTGGGCGGTCGTCGTCCAGCTCGATCAAAGTGGCTTGTGGCGGGTCTGCTACGGAGAAGATCCGTCGATATCAGAGGCCGAAGTCCGTCAGCGCCTGCCCGAGCGCTTCAAACGTCTGCTGCCTGGAGCGCCGACGCCTGACCAATACCGGGTTGACCATCTCAACCCATATCGCGTTCACCAGCGATGCGCGCCCGAGTTCCGTCGTGGCCGTGTGATCCTGGCAGGTGATGCCGCTCACGCAACCAATCCAATGGGTGGCCTTGGACTGTCGGGCGGCGTACTCGACGCGGAGCATCTCGCCGAGGCCTTGATCTCGGTGATCAAGGAGGGCGCGTCGCTCAAGCTGCTCGATGAATATGCGATCGATCGCCGCAAGGTCTTTCTCGAATTCACCTCTCCCACGGCTACGGCCAACTTCACCTGGATGAAGGAGAGCGACCCGGCACAACGCGCGCGCGACACCGCCATGCTCGAACACGCCGGCACCGATCGAGCCGTCATGCGCAAGATCCTCCTCGATTTCGAAAAGCTGAACGGACGAAGGTTTATCGAGCCGCAACTCCTCGCTGCATGACATCACGACATCCGACGGTCTGACAGAGACACCCACTGTCAGACCGCTCTTCGGTAGATGTCGAAGACGTCCTTAAAACGAGTATCGATCCGATCAGGCCGAACCGCATGACGCGAGAATCAGAACTTCTCGCGGCATCGGAGATCGTCTGCGCCTCCGCTTTTCAGAATTGAACGGAAGGGAAAGATGAAAAAAGCTGGTTTTATCGCAGCGAGCTTGTTCACGGTCGCGCCGTGCGTCCACGCTCAAAATAGCGTCGTCATGTTTGGACTCGTCGATGCGGGTATTTCATACATAAGCAATCGCGGGGGTTCGTCGTCGTGGAAGATGGACGATGGAATCGGCGTCCCTAATCTCTTTGGATTGCAAGGCAGCGAGGATATCGACGCGAGCACCAAAGCCGTGTTTAGACTCGTCGCGCAGTATATGCTCGGCACGGGTTCGATCGTTGGATTCAAGAGTAATGCGGATCAGGCAAGCGGCCTGCTGTTTTCTCGAGAAGCCTTTGTCGGCCTGGCGGACGATCATCTCGGCACCTTGACCTTCGGTCGCCAGCAAGACTTCATGGTCGACACGCTCCTCGGCGATGTCGATGCGGACGCTGCCGCCTACGTGGGCGGCTTCTACAACTTTCGTGATGGCCCGTTCGCCAAACTCGCACTCCCGGATTCACCTCCCGGCGAGGCATATGACTTCGATCACATGAGTGGAAGTCAGCCGTTATCGAATTCGATAAAGTACAAGTCTCCGACATTCGCTGGGATGTCGGTAGGCTATCTTTTCGCGTTCGGAAATACAGCCGGCAACTTCAGACAAAATAGCGCATCGAGCGCGGGTGGAAGTTTTGCCGCGGGTCCGTTCGCCATTGGCGCCGCCTATACGTCCGTACGATATGCGGAGCTGGGAGGCGGAGCCATCCAGAACATCGGTGCCGGGGTGCGATATAAGATTGGATCCAGTCAGATATCTGCTCTCTTCACGAACACCCGGAATACCGCCAATGGAGCAACAGTCAATATGGTGCAGGCGGGCGGCCTTTATCGATTCACGTCTTCAATTGCGTTCGGCGCGGACTACATGTACATGTGGGGGAATGAGGTAGTCGATCGAAACCATGCGCACCAGGTGACGGCCGTTGCTCAATATATTCTGTCCAAGCGGACAACGACGTATGTCGACGTTGTCTATCAGATCGCAAACTCCGGTGCGACGGCATCTATCAACGGAACCTTCGGACCTTCGAGCAGCCGTTCTCAATGTATAGGGCGCGTAGGGATTCAAACGCGCTTTTAATCAAGGCCTGCCCGTCAAACGAACGATGCGGCAGGCCACAGGACGGACATCGAACCAATTAGCCTGTCCGGCACGATCACTCGCTTTTTTCTTGGGACAAGCCGAGCAACCTGTCCCATTCCGGTTCCATCGAAAACGTCGAAGAGAGAAGATCAAGGAACAGTTTGACCTTAGCCGTAGTGCGATGTGAAGTTGGATAGACCGCAGAAAAATAAGGTACATCGGTCTCGAAATCGGGAAGAACGCGAACGAGATGCCCTTCCAAAAGATCACGGTAGACCACCATAGTTGGCAAATAGGCGATCCCCACCTCTCTACGAGCAAACTCCTGAATCAGATGTACGCTGTTGGAACGCAGCGTGGGAACCAGCGAAATCTCGCTGTGCTGTGAGCCGTTATCGAGCGACCAACGGTTACGCCACGGGTAGTATCGGTAACAGGCGAAATCGTGGCCGCAAAGATCATCCGGAGTGGAAATAGGTGACTTCTCTTTGAGATATCCCGGGGTAGCCACGAACACGCCGCGCATTCGGAATAGGCGACGCTCAATCAGAGATTCCGACGCGGGCGGAAAGATCTGCAGTACAACATCGTATCCTTCCTGAACAGGATCTACGACCTGGTCGTTGGCAAAGACGTCGAAATCGATATGCGGATAGTTCTTTCGAAAGGTCGCAATCACGTCCGGGAGATGCTCCAGCGCAAATCCGTTCAAGGCCGCGATTCTCAGAGTGCCGGTTAGCGCAGTCGTTGTATCGCGGGAGCGCTGCGAAAGGGCTTGCATACGGCCGATAAGATCATGACACTCGGAGTAGTACGAAGCGCCGAACTCCGACAATTTCACCGCCCTGCTCGAGCGATGAAACAGAGATACCTCGAGATGCTCCTCAAGTTGCTGAACCCGCGTGCTGATGACGGATTTGGCGACACCGATCTGCCTCGCTGCGGCCGCAAAGCTACCGGACTCCGCGACGCGTACGAATGCTTCTATGCTTAGGTAAATATCCACGAGACGTCTCCGGCTTCTTGTGCACTCGTTGCGTGCGCTTCGGCCATCCTGCGTTGCTACGCTGTCAGGTCGGCCAGCGCGAAGGTAACGCACAAGATGGGTTCGAAACAATACCACCTCGGATTTTCAGGAACTAGGGTGGAATTCCCGTAACCCGAACCTATGATGCAACGCTGCGGGTAGCCTCCAACAGGCCACAGATATCAAAACCAGATCAGACTGTTCTGGATTGGCAAACCACTTCGCATTGCTTCCAAAGATCCTGTTGGTCACGCTTGATTCAACGGTCCCGGCCACCCCGCATTCCGACGCGCAGGTGGTGACTGTCGGCCGGCGTACTCGCCGCAGAGCATCTCGCTGAAGCCTTGATCTCGGTGGTCAAGGACGGTCTGTCGCTCTAGCCGGTTCTATCCGCTCGATCTCGGATCATCGATTTTCTCCCTCGCGGCCTCCTCCCATCTCCGTGGAAATTTTCCTTAGATACTTAAACGTATTCGAATACTTTATGGTATCTTAGTGGCTGATCAGTATTTCCCCCACCAAATTTGGGAGTCGCCAGCCATGAAATTTCGTTTCGCGCTCTACCTCTCGTTAGTTTTCTCTGTGATCCCCCTTTCTGCGACTGCGCAGAGCACTGACACATTCAATCGTGTGCAGGCGCGCGCAGAACTTGCAGAACTCGAGCAGCAGGGTTACAACCCCGGCGATTGGGTCCACTACCCGCAAAGTTTGCGCATCGCGGAAGATCGTCGAACGCAGACAGCGAACCAACCGAAGCCGGTTCAAGCGTCGCGAGCGGAATGAGTTAATCAAAAAACGCGGCACAAGAAGCTTAGTAGTGCATTTAAAGTGCTGCGACCTGATTTCGAGTCCAAATTTCGAGCGTTCGTTCAACGCTCGCGGCGTCCCCTAAAACATGCTGGAAGATCGAGATGTGTTTGAAACGTACAGTGCGAGCTTCGCTATCCGTAATCGCACTTTTGGGCCTGGCCGCGTGCAGCGTGGGACCGGATTTCCGATCGCCGGAAGTGACGCCGCCACCTCGATCGCTTTCCATGAGCGCGAACGATGTCCCCAGCCGCCTGACAGATCAGCGCCTGAATCCGGCGTGGTGGACGCTGCTCAACGACCCGCTGCTAACGTCGCTCGAAGCCCGTGCGGCGGCACAAAACCTGGACTTGCGGTCTGCACAGGCGCGGATAGGTCAAAGCCGGGCCCGGCTGCGCATCGCGGGCGCGGACCTTTACCCGACAATCAGCGCCAACGCATCTGAACTGCGCGAGCGAGCCAGCCCAAACGGAATATTGAAGTTGAGTGGACCATCGAGCCCGGTCAGCGCCACAGCGGCAAACGGCGCGGACCCTTACGGAACGAGTTCTTTGAGCGGAAGCGGTGGCGCTGCGCCCTACAACCTCTGGCAGTACGGTTTCGACGCGAGCTGGGAGCTAGACCTCTGGGGCCGAGTACGCCGAACACGAGAATCCGCGCTGGCCACCGCAGAGGCCACAGAGCTGGAAGCCGAAGGCGTGAGAGTGTCTGTTTCTGCGGAAGTCGCACGGACGTATCTCGAACTTCGCGGTGTCCAGAGCACGCTCGGCATCGCACGTAAAAATCAGGATATCGCTCGTGCCAGTCTTCGTCTTGCAAAACACCGCGAGGACGAAGGCGTTGCAACGCACTACGATAGTGCGAGCGCCGCTGCGCAAATGGCAACGGTCAGTGCTTCGATACCAGAACTCGAACGGCAGGTGTCTGCGCTCATGAATGCGTTGGCGCTTCTCGTAGACGAGGCTCCCCATGCGCTCGATGACGAACTCGCGAAGACGGCGGACGTTCCAGCCCCACCCGATAGCGTGCCTGTTGGACTCCCTTCCGAACTAGCGCATCGCCGACCGGATATCCTGCGCGCCGAGGCGGAGTTGCACGCTGCAACTGCGGACATCGGCGCGGCCAAAGCGAACTTCTATCCGACCGTCAGTTTGACGGGCAGTTTCGGCATTCAGGCTTTGAAGTTCAGCGAAGCAGGCGACTGGAGCGCGCGACAATTCGCGTTCGGTCCGGTCTTGCATCTTCCAATTTTTGAAGGCGGCCGCCTCGTGGGGACGCTCGCGTTGACCAAAGCAAGGCAGCAAGAAGCCGCAATCCAGTATCAACGCACGGTGCTCGGTGCGTGGCATGAAGTAGACGACGCCATCACCGCGTATCGCAGCGACCAGCTTCGAAATATGCAACTCAGCATCGCCGTCGATGAAAACCGTATCGCATTCGAAACGGCGAAGAATCGCTACGGTCAGGGCGCATCGACTTTCCTGTCCGTGCTCATCGCTCAGCGTGACCTGCTAGCCAGCGAAACCGCACTTTCGCAAAGCCAGACGAACGTTTCGGTCTCGCTCGTAAAGCTCTATAAGGCCCTTGGCGGTGGCTGGGACGCGCCCGAAGGCGGCAGCGGCTCATACGCCCGCGCGACAATCGAACGTCCGGTGTCCGTCAGGCGGGCGGCAGGAGGTTAGCCAATCGATCTCGAGAGCTTCTCAGCGGCAAGGTCCGCAGCGAGTCGAGCTTCTGCAAGGCTATCGGCCGCACCTGATCCCGCCTCCCCTGTTCCGCTGAATGTCTCGATTTCCCAGCGCCATTGACCATCCAGCTCGTCCTGCCAGACATATAGCCTGCGATGGCCGACGCTGAACAGGTTTGCATCGAGATCACGCACCCACGCAACCGACTCTGATTCGATAACTTCATGCCATTCGGACACGGAAGTATTCATGTGTTCGTCCTTTGAAATACGACATAGTATTATGATACTTTATAGTATGCGAAATCCGATAGCAAACAGGTCGATGCAGCATGTCGCCCCGTCGCAACCAACACCGGCCGCACCGCACCCATTCGACGGCCGGATCTTGATGGGCGTCCTGGGAGTCTTTGCCGCTGCAATGATGTCGGGTTTGAACAGTCGAATCGGCGGCTTGTCTCTCGTCGACGTCAAAACAGCATTTGGTGTCGGCTCCGACGAAGGCAGCTGGATCGGCAGTCTGTACTCGGCTTTCGAGCTTGCGGCCATGCCCTTCGCGACCTGGTTCGCTGTAACGTTTTCGTTCAGACGGTTTCACGTGTCCGTCGTTACTGCCTTCAGCGTGTTTGGGCTGCTGACACCGCTTGCGCCCAGCTTCGAAGCACTGTTGGCGCTGCGATGCATGCAAGGGTTCTTCGGCGGATTGCTCATTCCTGTGCTGATGGCGGCCGCGCTGCGCTTCTTCCCTCTTTCGCTAAGGCTGTACGGACTGGCGCTGTATGCAATGACCGCGACTTTCTCCCCGAACGTCGCCACCTGGCTCTCCGCGACGTACACCGACACGTTGTCCAACTGGCATCTGACATTCTGGCAAATCGTTCCGCTTGCACTCTTTTCGGGCTGGGCCGTTGCGTGGGGAATCCCGCAGGATCCTGTCCGCCTGGAGCGACTCAAGAACCTGGACTGGATTGGCTTGATCAGCGGCGTCTGTGGTCTCGTGTGTATCGGCCTTGGATTGACGCAGGGCGAACGCTACGACTGGTTCAATGACGCACTCATTAGCTGGCTCTTTTGCGTCGGCGCGCTCTTGCTCGTTGTATTCGTGCTTGCCGAGTGGTTTCATCCTCTTCCATTCATCAAGCTCCAATTGCTTCATCGCCGAAACCTCGGCCTCGGTTTCACGATCTTTATCGGGCTGGTTGTTGTCCTGCTATCCGGCTCGCTCCTGCCGGCTCAATATCTGGCGGAGGTGCACGGGTTTCGGACACCGTACATCGCAGGGATCGGACTGTCGGTAGGACTGCCGCAGATCTTCTGCGGCCCTTCCGTCTCATATCTTCTCTACAAGCGATGGATCGATGCGCGGCACGTCTTTGCGCTCGGCCTCGCATGTCTCGCGGCGTCATGTCTGGTGAACGCGCATGTGACATCAGAATGGATCGTGCACGAGTTCCTGATCGGCCAAGCGCTACAGGCAGTGGGACAGCCGATGGCCGTCATCTCCTTGCTTTTCCTTGCGACCAGCGTCGTTCAACCGATGGAAGGTCCGGTCGTATCGGGGATTATCAATATGTTTCGCGCCTTCGGAACATTGCTGGGAGATGCCTTGCTTGAACGCGTCTTTACCCTTCGGGAAAAGATGCACGCCAACATCATTCTGGATTACGCGGCCGGGAACGGAATGATCAGGTTGGGACATCACACTACCGCTACCGAAGCGCTCGGCGATCTTGCGGAACGCATTTCA
Source organism: Caballeronia jiangsuensis (assembly GCF_046030135.1). Lineage (NCBI taxonomy): Bacteria > Pseudomonadati > Pseudomonadota > Betaproteobacteria > Burkholderiales > Burkholderiaceae > Caballeronia > Caballeronia jiangsuensis. The sequence continues at coordinate 83,445 of NZ_JAQQDB010000014.1, read as the reverse complement.
CGGCAATCGTTCGTTCTGACGATCGCCGACGCTTACCTGATTCTGGGGACACTCTCTGTGTTGCTGATTCCATTTGTCTTGAGGCTCCAGTACATCAAGCCGCCCATATTGAACAATCCTTCCAAGTGACCGTTATGTCTCTTCCACGACCAGCAAAAATCGCCATGGCAATCATGCTCGCGTCCGCCGCCGCAGCTAGCCTGTATCTGTACAACCACGACGAAGGGCGATCGTCGGAGCAGACCACGACTGACGCCTACGTAACGACCGACTCCACCTTCGTTGCACCGAAAGTCGCCGGCAATATCGCGAGCGTCCTCGTGGAGGACAACGAGACTGTGCACAAAGGACAGTTACTTGCCGTGATCGACGACCGCGACTTCGCGGTGGCCTTGGCCAGCGCAAAGGCCGACGTTGAAAACGCGCAGGCGGACGTAGCCAGGCTCGAGGCAAGCGCCATTCAGCAGCATAGCCTGATCCAGCAGGCTAACGCTGCGATCGTCGGCGACGTTGCCTCCGTGAATTTCGCTGCCGCGAATTCCCGCCGCTACTTGAATCTTGCGAAAGACGGCTCGGGCACGATTCAGGAGCAGCAGCAAGCCGAATCCGCCTTGCAGATCGCGAGCGCTCGCCAGTCACAAGATATCGCCGCACGCGACGCGGCCCAACATCAGCTGAACGTTCTGCTTGCTCAGGAACGGCAAGCTGCAGCGAACGTCGAGAAGGCGAAGGCAGCACTGCATGCCGCAGAGTTGAATCTGTCCTATACGCGGATCGTCGCGCCAATCGACGGCATCGTGGGACAACGCACCGTCCGCACCGGCGCGTACGTGCACGTTGGCGCACCGCTGCTCGCGGTCGTCCCATTGCAGCAAGCTTATGTAGAGGCCAATTTCCGTGAAACCCAGCTGCGGCATGTTCAGCCTGGGCAAGCAGTTACAATCAAGATCGACATGTTGTCTGGAACGGTCATCCACGGCCACGTCAACAGTCTTGCCCCTGCCAGCGGGATCGCGTTCTCACCGATTGCACCTGACAACGCGACAGGCAACTTCACGAAAGTGGTTCAGCGACTCCCGGTCAAGATCTCCATCGATCCGGGCCAGCCAGCCGCAAGCCGACTTCGCGTTGGAATGTCTGTCGTTCCTACCGTGCATATCGATTCCGCCAGCGCCGCCCGGACATAATGCTGCATATTTTCAGAAGGGATCCCCGGAATGCCCAGGTTGACGAGAGAAGAGAGCCGAACACAGACGCGAGAGAAGCTGATGCTCGCTGCCGCCAAGGTGTTTGCGCGTGAAGGACTGGGCGGCGCGTCCATCGACCGGATCGCCGACGAAGCGGGCTTCACGAAAGGCGCGTTCTACTCAAACTTCGAATCGAAAGAAGATATCTTTCTGCAACTGGTGGAAGCGACCACCCAACAAAACATAGAAAAGATCCAGGCGGCGCTTGCCGGTGTGTCTACCCCCGAGGAAATCATCGAAGCCGTTTGCGCGTGGGCTGACACTCATCCGCACGAACCGGATATGCGGCCCTTGGTCCTCGATTTGATCCGGCACGCGAAGCAAGACGCGGCACTCACGAAAAGACACACGGAGCTTTTCAGCAAGCAATGGACGATCGTGGGCAAGTTGATCCTCCGAGCCTTTCCGAAGGGACGCGCGCCCGCCACGGCACTTGAACTCGGCGCGTTGGTGATGGAGTTGACTTACGGCACCGCCGTTCAGTTTCACGCAGGACCAACGGGAGGCGCACTCGTCCGAATTGCGCTTAACGGATTGATGGCGGCAGCACAGGTGCCACGGAAGACGAATTAAGCGGCAGGAGCTTTCGTCCAATCCGATTGAGAGAGTTAAACAACACGTCCTCGCGCGGAATAACCGGCATCTCTCTTCAAATAAGACACGCAACGGAGGCATGCGGCCCATGTCCAGACGGGCCGATCAGTTGAATCGAACGACAAGGATGTTATGGATACGCTTGAAAGCATGCGCGTCTTTGCGCGAGTCGTAACAGACGGCGGCTTTTCCGCCGCCGGACGACAGATGAACATGACGACGGGTCAGATCTCACGTGCTGTTTCGCATCTGGAAACCCATTTGCGCACCCGCCTGCTGAACAGGACGACGCGCAAGGTTGCGCTAACGGAGGCGGGTGAACGTTACCTCGATCATTGCCACAAGATACTTTCTCAGATCGATCTCGCAGAGGCCGAAGCAAGCGATGCGCAAGTGAGTCCCGCAGGAACGCTGAAAATCCATTCGATGTCCAACTTCGGGCAGCATCACATTGTCCCGTCGCTACTGCGCTTCCATACGCGTTACCCTTCGGTGAAAGTTGACCTCACGTTTTCCCAATCCGTACCGGACCTTCTCGACGACGGTTATGACGCATCTCTCATTCTTGCACCGAGCCTTCCGGATTCAGGGCTGATTGCGCATCGCCTTGGCACGGTCGCAGGTGTCGTGTGTGCCTCACCAACGTACATCCGAAAGTTCGGCGCGCCAGTCGACCTCGAAGATCTGCGAAAGCATACCTGCCTTCAGCTAACGAATCCTGTGTTTCCAAACGGCAAATGGATATTCGACGGCCCCAATGGTCCGAGAGCGGTGTCGCCCGGTCCCTCGGTTTTTTCTGTCAATCTTTCGGACGCTATGGAAGTGCTCATCCGGCAGGGCCTGGGCATTGGATTGTTACCCGCGGCGTCCGCGCTACCTGGATTGCAATCCGGCGAGTTGATCCGCGTGCTACCTCAATTTTCTCTTCAGAGCCTGAATGTGTATGCGCGATATCTTTCACGTCAATACATTGATGCGAAGATTCGCATGTGGCTCGACTTTATGCGAGAAGACATGCCACCGACTCTCGAAGCCGACGTAGCTGCTTTGGCGGCACATAATTAGTATGGAGTGAGACGTGGAAATGCGATCCTGAAGCCGTCACGCCGTCCGTGCAGCGCCCGGACCGCCTTCAACAACGATTCCTCTCCGAACCCGTTTCGATAGTCGAAGTCGACATGTGCGAAGACGACAATACCGTCCTTGTCGATCAGATAGGTCGCCGGAACAGGGACCAGAAAATCTCCGCACTTCCTTGGCTTGGGCGGCTTGTAGCCAAGTTCGAGATAATGGTCGCGAAGACTCTCAGGCAGATCGAACGTCAGACCGAATGCCCTTGCAAGCCGAAGGTCCGTGTCAACGAGCACAGCCATCGGCAATCTGTCATGTTGATGCATCGATGTGTCGGGTGGAGCAACGGCAACAGCCGTCGCTCCCTCCGAGCCAATGCGCTCGTGCATTGCAAAGAAGCGCGCGAGACGCTCTTCACCAAACGAGCACCACGAGCCGCGCAAGAAATTGAGCACGACAGGACCCGAACGCAGTAGCTCATCCAGCGCAACGCGATTGCCCTTCCTGTCGGGCAACACAAACCAAGGCGCGAGAGCGCCCGCGTGCAGCGCATGAGTGACGGCGACCGAGACCGATGCCATCGCGAGTTCAGCCATCGCGTCGACACGCGTGCCTGCTACGCCAGCGTCGTTCGTCATGATCGACATCCCTCGCGGTCGAAACGTCGCAGCGCTTCGTCAAGCCGTCTCGGCGCTTTCGTCTCGCACGGCACGAAACGCTTCTTGCTGCACTTCGTACGTCGGGAAATCCGAGTAGTTCTCTTCGCTTCCACCCCAGAATGCGGCACGAACATAAGGCGTCAGCGGCAGATCGTGTGCAAGACGGTGCGGAAGGTCGGGGTTCGACGAGAAGTGGCGCCCGAAAGCAACCAGATCGGCAACGCCGGACTCGACGATATCGATTGCACTCTCGCGATCAAATCCACCTGCGACGATGATCGGGCCGGAAAAGTATGGGCGCAGATAGGCAGCGGCGACGACGGGATGACCATGATGCAGCGTGTCGTCACCCTTGACCCGCGGCTCGATGACATGGAGATAAGCGATCCCGTACGAATCCAGCACCTTCGCGACGTAACTGAACGTCGCTTCGGGGTTGCTGTCCGAGACGCCGCCCCATTCACCCGACGGCGAAATGCGCACACCGACGCGATCCGCACCGAACACGGAGATCAACGCTTCGAGCGTTTCGCGCAGGAAGCGCACACGGTTTTCAATCGGGCCACCGTATTCGTCCGTGCGCCTGTTCGTGCCATCCTGAATGAACTGGTCGACCAGATAGCCATTTGCGCCGTGCAATTCGACGCCATCAAAGCCCGCTTTCTTCGCCCTTTGCGCAGCCTGCCGGAAGTCTTCGACAATTCCCGCGATCTCTTCGATTTTCAGCGCACGGTGCGGCGATACGGGCACGAAGCCATCTCTCGTCAGCGCGACGCCGTCGAACGGCACGAATGACGGAGCGACGGGGTCCGCGCCGTCATTGACCTCGACATGGCTCTGACGGCCTCCGTGGATGAGTTGCAGGATCGCGCGGCCACCCTTGGCATGCACAGCGTCTGCAATCGCCTTCCAGCCCGCGTCCTGGCCATCGTGATAGATGCTTGCGGCGCCGAGATAAGAGCGCGCCTGCGTCGAAATGCTTGCGGCTTCGATAATTACGAGACCGCCTTCGGAAGCACGCTGGCCGTAAAAGTCGGCCATCATCGGGCTCGGAATGTCGTCGGGCTGAATGGTGCGCAGGCGCGTCATCGGGGCAAGGACGACACGATGTTCGAGGTCGAATGCGCCGACTTTCGTCGAAGTGAACAGCTTGGCCATGATGGTACCTTTGAGAGTGAGTTGAGCACCGTGGGAAGCGGTGCGTCACGCGATGCGTTGAGATGAAATGTAGAGAATCCTGGGCGCGTGAAATAGCCGCCTGCGAGGATGAGGCCTATTCCAGATCTGCATAAGTCCGCGTGAGTACCCGCGCGGGATCGCTGCACGCCGCCCGACATGTGGGGTACGCTATGACCAAACCACAACGCTCGTGTGGCTCAGGAGAATGCCGATGGATCGCCTTGCAGCGTTCGAAATCTTTATTCGCGTCGTCGACGCAGGCTCGTTTTCGGCGGCGGCAAGACACTTCGATATCGGTCAGCCAGCCGTGTCCAAAGCGGTGGCGCAACTGGAGGATTGGCTCGGCGTCAAATTACTGTTGCGTTCAACGCGCGCATTGACGCCGACCGAGGCGGGGCAGAATTTCTACGCGCGTGCGAAGCGCGCAGTCGAGGAGTCGGGAGAAGCCGTGGTCGCTGCAAGGGGCACCGCCGCCGCTCTGACAGGAAAGCTCCGTGTGTCGGCTGCAGTGTGTTTTGCAAGGCTGCACATCGTTCCGAAGTTACCCGAGTTTTTGACCCAGCATCCCGATCTCGACGTCGACCTTGTACTTGATGATCGCAATATCGATCTGGTCGAAGAAGGCGTCGATCTTGCCCTGCGTATGGGCAATCTGGCCGATTCCAATATGACCGCGAAACGCATCGGCGAGGCCCGGCGTCGTGTGCTTGCGACGCCCTCGTACTTTGCAAGATGCGGCAAACCGTCGACACCTGTGGACCTGCTCGAGCATCACGCGATAGTCTATTCACGCGACATGGGCGGTGGCGAGGACTGGACGTTCAGAAGGGACACTGTCGAACAATCGATCAAGCTGCAAAGTCGCGTGAAGATATCCGCAACGGAAGGGTTGCGCGCCGCGGTGTTCGCAGATATGGGGCTTGCCGTTGCATCCGAATGGGCATTCGCGCCGGAACTGAAGTCGGGACTTGTCGTCGCTGTAATGGATGACTGGAACCTGCCGGGCATCGCGCTATCGGCGCTCTATCCGACTGGGCGCATGGCGAGCAGCAAGGCACGACAGTTCGCCACTTTCGTCGAGGAATGTCTCTCGCCCGAATTCGCCCCGACTCTTCTCTCCGCGTGAAGGCCGAGCCGCGCCCCTTCAAATCCCATAAACCCGCGCCGTATTATCATAAAAAAGCCGTAGCCGATCCTCGACCGAATACCCCCGCACGATCGCCTTGAATCCATCGAAGATATCGGTCATGCGATCCACGACACCATCGACCGGATAGTTGCTGGCGAACGAGCAACGCTGCGCACCTAACACGTCGATGGCAGTACGCACCACGGCCCCATTCGACTCGACGCTCCAGCGCTTCCCCGGGATGCAGATTCCCGAAATCTTGAGATGCACATTCGGCTCGCGCGCGACACATTCGAGCGCCTCGCGCCATGCGTGCAAGCCCTCTTCCGATCTATCGGACGGCAACCCGGTGTGATTGATCACGATCTGCGTGTCGGGAAAATCGCGCGCGAGCTCCGCGGCTTCGATCAAATGCCACCAGAACACTTGCAACTCGAACAGTAATCCATGAGCGCGCAGCTTCGCGTAACCATGGCGCCATTTCGGATCGCGCATCGATCCCGGCGCAACGAAGTCGTCCCGATGCTCGGCGCGCGGCACGGCGGCAGGCTTGTGCCGGATGCCTCTGACCAGTGGATGACGGCCATAGGCAGCGAGGACTTCATCGACGTCTTCGCGATCGAGCCACGCCTGAGCGCTCATCGCGTGCGGAAAGCCCTGTTCGCGCTGCAGCGATTCCACCCAGCGCAATTCGCCCAGCGGATCGGCCGGATTCCACTCGCCTTCGATAAGCACCGTCTTCACGACCTTGTGATGCCCCGCCGCACGAAAATAGTCATCGGGCAGAAACGTGCGCCGGATGTTGTCGTAATTGCCGTAGCGAAAATTCTTCACCGGCTTGTCCGCAAGCCAGGGATAGTAATTGCGCCCGACATCGAAGAAATGCTGATGCGCATCGGCGATAGGCAAATCGTCGTCCGCACCGCTTTCGAGGAATCGGCGGCGAAGTTCCATAACATCTGACATAGGCGAGTCTCTAAACGGTCATGCGATAAAACTGCAACGCGTTGCGATAGAAGATCTTTTCCAACCCTTCGCGCCCGAGCGGTTCGAGCATCCTTCTCATGCTATCGACGAGAACGTCATAGCTCACTCTCAAACCCGCCACCGGAAAATTGCTCGCGAACATGCAGCGGTCCGCGCCGAAGATCGACACCGCATCGAGGACGATCTGTCGATTGTCGTCGTAGTTCCAGGGCGCATCCTTCAGGCCGAATTCCGATAGCTTCACGAACACGTTCGGCTGCCTTGCGAGCAACTCCATTCCCCGTCGCCAGCGCGCGAGTCCCTCGTCGCTGCGATCCCATGGAAAGCCCGTGTGATTCAACGCGATCTTCGTATTCGGAAACGCGTTCGCCACTTCAGCCGCATCGGCGAGATGCCACGGCGGCACGCGCAAGTCCCACGAGAAGTTGAATCTGTCGAGCAGCGAGAATCCTCGCAGCCATGCCGGGTCTTGCATCGTTCCGCGAAGATCGTCGAGTGGCTCATGTGGACCGCGCGATGTCACCGGCTTCGAGCGAATGCCGCGCACGAGCGGATAGGCGGCGTGTTGCGCAAGAATCTCCTCCGTATCAGGACGATCGAACCACGCGTGGGCGATCACGGCGCCCGGAAAACCGTATCTGTCGTGCACTTCGTGAAGCCAGCGCGTCTCCGCGACCTGCTCATCGCGCGCCCGTTCCGCCTCGACATGCACGGTGCCTATGATTGGTTGCGCGCTGACCGTCGCAAGATAGTCCTCGGGCAGAAAATCTCGGCAAATGCTTCGATAGTCACCAAGAAAAAATGCTTCGTGATAGTCGCCCTGCAACCACGGATAGCGCCCCGCTGAAAGATCCCACAGATGATGATGCGCATCGATGATCGGAATCTCGTCCGGCGCGATGTCTTTCATGTGCATACGTCGATCGCCAGTCAATTCGCGGGAAGAAAGCCCGTGGAAATCCACGGCACGGCGACCAGCACCAGCAACGCAACGACGAGCGCGCCGAGATACGGCCACACGCGTTTCATCGCGCCATCCGGATCGACCTTCGCAATCGCGCACGCCGCATAAAAGCCCACGCCGAAAGGCGGCGCGAAGAGGCCGAGTCCCATCGCGAAGATGGCGACCATCGCGTAATGGACTTCATTGATGCCGAGCGAACGCGCCACCGGAAAGAGCAGCGGGCCGAACAGCACGATCGCGGGAATGCCTTCCAGGAAGCTGCCGAGCAACACGAACGCTGCCGCCGATATCAGCAGGAAGCCCATCGAGCCGCCGGGCGCCGTCGACATCAGTTGCGCGAGCTGACGCGAGAAGCCCGATTGCGTCAACGCCCAGGCCATCGCGGTCGCGCAGCCGATGATGATCAGAATCGCCCCCGACAGCGAAGCCGTGCCGACGATGATCGGATAAAGGCGATTCCATTTGAACGAGCGATAAAACACGAGGCCGACGACGAATGTATAAGCCACGCCCACCGATGCCACTTCGGTTGCCGTCGCAATTCCTTCGACGACCGCCGCGCGAATCACGAACGGCAACGCGAGCGCGGGCAGCGCGAACAGAAACGCCCTGCCGACTTCACGCGGCTTCGCGCGTTCGACTTCCTTCAGCTCGCGCTTGCGGTTCTTTACCCAGATGACGGCGATCATCGCGAGCGCGCCCACGACCGCCGGCATGAAGCCGCCCGTGAACAACGCGGAAATCGATACGCCCGTCACCGAGCCGATGGTGATCAGCACGAGACTCGGCGGAATAGTCTCCGACATCGCACCCGATGCGCTCAACATCGCGACCAGCTCGTTCTCGTCCTCGCCGCGCTTCTTCATCTCCGGAAAGAGCGCCGGCGCGACGGCGGCCATATCCGCGGCCTTGGAACCCGAGATGCCGCTGACGAGATAGATCGCGCCGATCAGCACATACGACAGCCCGCCCTTGAAATGCCCGATCAGCGATGCGAGAAAGCGGATCATCGCCTGCGCCATGCCCATCGCTTCGATCAGCGCGCCGAGAAACACGAACAACGGAATCGCGAGCAGGATCAGACTCGACATGCCTTCGTCGATACGGCCCAGCACGACGAGCATCGGCGTCAGCGTCACCGTGCTCAGGTACGCGACGGTCGAGAGCCCGAACGCGACCATGATCGGCACGCCGATCACCACCATGAACACGACCGCAACGACGAAGAAGATCACGAGGTTCCAGTTGCCGAGCGCGGTCATCGCGACCTTGAACGTCATCAGCACGGCCGCGATGCCGCCGACCACCGCCGCCGAGATCACGAAGTGCATCGGACGCGCCTGCTCCATGAGACGCGCGACGGAAATCGCGAGCATCAGCGTAAGGCCGACGGCGAGCGCGGCAACGCGATAACCATTGGAGATTTCCAGCGCCGCGCTCGTGATGGCCCACTCTTCCGACACATACTCCCACGCCGGCGACAACAGCACCATGATGAACGCGATGACGATCACGGCCCCGAACGTGTCGACAAAAGCACGCCTCGACGGATTCAGATGCGCGATGAACGTCGTGAGCCTCATGTGCTCGTGGCGTCGCAACGCGATCACTGCGCCGAGCATCGCGAGCCAGATGAACAGCAGCGTCGCCAGTTCATCGCCCCAGATCAGCGGATCGTGAAGCACGTATCGAAAGAACACGTTGGCGAACAGCAGGACCACTTCGGCGACCACCAGCGCCGCCGCGCAGAGTTCAGTCGACCAGCGGATGCACGTATCGAGGACATGTCCCGCTTTCGCAACCGGGCCGGAAGGCTTGCTCGCAACCGCAACGGGCATGGTCCCGAGAGAAACGTCAGTGCTCATGATCCGCTCCTTGCTCACGAAAGCTGCCCGGAATACTTCTCTAGAAGTCCCCATGCCGCATCGCCGTACTTCTTCTTCCATTCGGCGTAGAAGCCCTTTTGCTGCAGGTCGGCGCGGAATGCCTGCTGATCCACCTTGTTGAACGTGACGCCTTTGGCCGTGAGCATCGGTTCGAGACTCTGGTTCAGGCGGATAACTTCCTCACGCTGCTTCAGCGCCGCTTCGTTGATGTTGCGCGCGACGATGTCCTGCACATCTTTCGGCAGCTTCGGCCAGGTCTTGCCGCTCGCGAGCAGCCAGAAGCCATTCCAGATATGACCCGTCAGCGAGCAGTACTTCTGCACCTCGTAGAAGCGCGCCGACTGCACCACGACGAGCGGATTCTCCTGACCTTCGACGACTTTCGTCTGCAACGCGGAGTACGTCTCGTTGATGCTGATGCCGGTGGGCGCCGCGCCGAAGGTCTTGAACATCGATGTCCATAGCGGACTGACCAGCACGCGAATCTTGAAGCCCTTGAGATCGGCCGGCGTCATGATGGGACGCGTCGAACTCGTGATCTGCCTGAAGCCGTTGTTCCAGACCTTGTCCATCGCGATGAGGCCGGCTTTCGCGGCCTGCTCGCGCACGTGCTTGCCGAGATCGCCATCCATCGCGGCCCAGACCGCGTCGTAGTTCTTGAACGCGAAGGGCACGCTTTCGATCGATGCAACCGGCACGAGCGTCGACAGGATCGCACCCGGCAACGGAATGAAATCGACGCCGCCCGCGCGGACCTGCGAGAGCATGTCGGTGTCGCCGCCCATTTGCGCGTTCGCGAAGACCTGAAGATCGACGCGGCCATTCGTCTCCTTCTTGATTGACGCCGAGGCCTCGCGCATATGCGCGTTGAGCGGATGACTGTCCGGCAGGCTGCTCGCGTATTTGAGGACGATGGGCGCGGTTTGCGCGAATGCGCGCTTCGACAGGCTCAGGCCCGTCGCGGTCGCGGCTACGGCGAGTCCCGCCGTCGTCAGGAAGTCCCGACGCGTGATGATTCCACTCATGTTTGTCTCCTGAACTCTGTCATGCGCGATTGATCGCGTCTTTACTGCGCCAGCGCTACTACGGCCTTCTCTTCGATCAGCCGATCGACATCCGTTGCCGAATAGCCCGACTCCATCAACACTTCTCTCGTGTGCTCGCCGAGCAACGGCGCGGGACGATTTCCGGAGCGCTTCGCATCGGAAAAATGAATCGGAAGACCGAGGCCTCGGACCTTGCCGGCCAGCGGATGATCGGTTTCGACGACCATCTCGCGCGCGATCGTCTGCGGATGCGCGAGCGCCGCTGCGATATCGAGCACCGGGCCAGCGGGCAGACCGATGCGGTCGAACTGCGCCATCCATTCATCCGTGCTTCGGCGCACGAGCAGTTCATTGAGGATCGCAACCAGCGCCTCGCGATGTTGAAGCCGCAGCGCGTTCGTCGTGAAGCGCGGGTCGCTTGCGAGTTGGGGCGCATCGAGCACGTCGAGCAGGCGCTCGTAATTGCTCTGGTTGGCAGCGCCGATGTTGATCCAGCCATCGCTCGTCTTGAAGACCTGATACGGCGCGCTCGTCGAGTTCGCGGAACCCATCTTCGGCAGAATCGTGCCGTCGGCGAGATAACTCGCGGCGGGCCAGAACATCTGCTGAAGCCCCGCTTCGAAGAGCGACGTGTCGACCATCTGGCCGCGTCCGGTGCGCAGCTTCTGCACATACGCCGCCGCGATGCCGAGCGCCGCGAGAATGCCCGAGTTGATGTCGGCCACGGGCGAACCGGCCTTGACGGGCTCGCGTCCCTCTTCGCCCGTCATGCTCATCATGCCGCTCATGCCTTGCGCGATAAGATCGAAACCGCCCTTCTCGCCGAACGGACCCGTGCGGCCGAAGCCCGAGATCGCGCAATAGATCAGTCCCGGATTGAGTTCCTTGAGCGTGTCATAGCCGAGACCGAATTTCTCCATCGTTCCGGCGCGATAGTTTTCGGTGACGACGTCCGCATCGGATAACAATCGCTTCAATACTTCGCGGCCGCCTTCGCTCTTCAGATTGAGGCCGATGCCGCGCTTGTTGCGATTGACGATCATGAACGACGCGGATTCGCCGCTCGGCAGGATCGGTGAAAAGCGGCGGGAATCGTCGCCATCGGGCACTTTCTCCACCTTGACGACATCCGCGCCCATGTCGGCGAGCATCATGCCGCACACCGGGCCGGACATGATATGCGCCAGTTCAACCACTTTCATTCCACTCAGCGGACCCATTTCACTTTCCCTTGAAGACTGGCTTCTGTTTTGCATTGAATGCAGCGGCGCCGACGCGAAAGTCTTCGGTGTCGAAGCAATCGAAGGCGGATTCGATATCGGCGTCGCTGAGCGCGGGCGATGGCGTCAGCCTGTTCGACGCCGCCTTGTGCCAGCGCGCGACGAGCGGCGCGCCGCGTGCGATGCGCCGCGCGGTGGCGATGGTTTCTTCCTCGACGGCATCGTCGGCGACGACGCGCGACGTAAGTCCCTTCGCAAGCGCTTCCCGTGCATCGAAGATGCGTCCTTCGAGCACGATCTCCATCGCCACCGGACGGCCCGCGAGACGAATCAGCGCGCCGAGTTCGGCGTAGGACATCGTGAGACCGAATTGACCGACGGGCGCGCCGAAGCGGCTCGATTCGCCGCAAATGCGGATATCGCAGAGCGACGCGATTTCGAGCCCACCGCCGACGCATACGCCGTGAATCATCGCGACTACGGGATGACGGCAATGCGTGATAGCTTCCATCGCATTGGTCGTGACCTCCGCATAAGCGCGCGCCTGCTCGCGATTCGATCGAAGCGCCGCGAACTCGCCGATATCCGCACCCGCTGCGAATGCCTTCGTTCCCGCGCCACGCAGGATCACGCATCGAATGCCGTCATCGTCCGATAGCTGCGTCATTGCATCGCCGAGATCGCGCCACATCGAGAGCGTGAGCGCGTTCATCTTCTCGGGGTTATCGAGCGTGACGATTGCGATATCGCCATTTCGCTCGACCGTGATCTTGTCTCCCATGTCTTCCTCAGTTCAGAACGACGCTTCGAGCATCGCGTGATAATCGCTTTCGGATGCGTCGCGCGGATTGGTTTTATGACTGTGGTCCTTCAACGCGCCCTTCACGATGCCGGGGAACATGTCGTGCGTGACGCCCACGCCGGATAGCGTCGCGGGAAGGCCCAGACGCTGGGTCATCTCTCTGATGGAAGGCCCGACGTTCGCGGGATTTTCGAGGCCCATCGCCTGCGCGAGCCGCGCGAGCTTGCCTTCTTCCCGAACCGTCGGCGCATCCTCGTTGAACGCGATCACGGCGGGCAGAAAGATCGCGTTGAGCGTTCCGTGATGCAGACGCGGATTGATGCCGCCGAGCGAATGACTGAGGCTGTGCACGCATCCCAGGCCCTTCTGAAACGCAAGCGCGCCCTGCATCGATGCGCTCATCATGTTCAGGCGCGCGGTCTTGTCGTCGGGATGTGCCGTCGCGCGCTCGATGTGACGCCACGCGCGCCACAGGCCGTCGAGCGCGATGCCGTCGGCCGCGGGGTTGAACGCGGGCGCCATGAACGTTTCTATGCAGTGCGCGATCGCGTCCATGCCGGTTGCAGCCGTCATCGTCGCGGGCAGTTTCAGCGTGAGTTCGGGGTCGCAGATCGCGGACTTCGGCACCACGTAGGGCGATATCACGCCGACCTTTCTGCCGTCGTCGAGAATCAGGATCGCGCCGCGTCCGACCTCGCTGCCGGTGCCCGCCGTCGTCGGAATCGCGATGACGGGCGCGGTCGCCGACGTGATGCGCGTCGCGCCGCCTTCGATCACGGCGAAGCTCTGCAACGGGCCGTCGTGCGTCGCGCATACCGCGACACCCTTCGCGAGATCGATCGACGATCCTCCGCCCACCGCGATGATTCCATCGCATCGTTCATCGACGAATATGGCGACCGCATCGCGCACCGCCGCTTCGTTCGGATTGGGCGGCGTGCCGTCATAGACCGGCACGTCGTAGTCCGCACCCAATGCCGAAAGCACCTTGTCGACGATGCCCGCCGCCTTGATGCCGCGATCCGTCACGACGAGCGGCCGCTTGATTCCAACCCTTTCGCATTCGCTCTTCAGCAAACGCAAGGCGCCGAACTCGAACTGTATCTGCGTGATGTAATTGATGAGAGCCATGTTGATCGACAGTTATAGATTCATGAAAACCCGAACAGCAGGAACCCTGATCGCTGCGGGTTAACGTTAGGCCCGGACCTTTGCGCAATGCGGGTTTGATGGGGCAGTATAGGCAGCGGCCGAAACGGCCGGAATTGACAATAATGAATACGGGTATAACTATTCCTCAACTCGCGCGATGACTCCTTCTCTCAACTCGATCATTTCCCGGCTGCACCTGAAGCAGTTGCGTTTGCTCATCGCGCTCGCGGATCATGGTTCGCTTCTCAGTGCGGCCAAACAGGTTTCGCTCACGCAGCCGGGCGCAAGCAAGGCGTTGCACGAAATCGAAACGACCTTCGGCACGGCGCTTTTCAACCGGACGAGCCGGGGGCTCGAACCGAACGACATCGGGCATTGCGTGATTCGCTATGCGCGGCTCATTCATACCGACGTCGCGCATTTGCGGGAGGAAATCGTCGGCATCATGCGAGGTCATGGAGGACGCGTGTCGGTGGGCGTCATCATGGGCGCGGTGCCGCGCGTGATCGAGGCGATTTCTTCGCTCGTCACCAAGCATCCGGAGATGTCGATAGAAATCGTGGAAGATACGAGCGCCGCGTTGCTGAGCCTGATCGACGCAGGACGTCTCGATCTCGCCGTGTGCAGAACCACGATCAGCCAGACGCCGTTTCTCTACGACAGCGTCAATCTGCAGGAGGAGACGCTTGCGGTCATCGCGAACCTGAGTCATCCGTTTCAGAACGCACGCAAGCTGCGGCTTAAAGATCTCGCGGATGTGCGATGGGTCGTCTATCGCGCCAACATGCCGATGCGCATGCTGCTCGAACGCGAGTTCCGCGAAGCCGAGATACGCTTTCCACGGCATCTCGTCGAGACCACGTCGGCGTTTGCCACGCTCTCGCTGTTGCAAAGCAATCCGACGTTCGTCGCGCTCGTGTCGATCGATGTCGCCGAGTTCTTCACGCGACATGGCATGACGGGCATGCTTCCGCTCAAACTGTCATCGAAGAGCGAACCTTATGAACTCGTCACACGGCGCGGCGCGCCGGTGTCCGCGGGCGCGCGCGTCCTGATGGAAGAACTGCTCGCACAGCACGATCAGGCCGAGGATTTATCGTGAGCCATGAGCGCGGGTTATAAGCGTAGTCGCAACTCTCAGTATTCCATCGGGAACGTCTTGTCTACACTCCGCCGCAGCCGAATAGAACGGCCGATAACATCAACGGAGACAGCTTCATGGACGAGACTTATCTGCGCAGGCACTTCTTCAAGAACATCGCGGCGCTATCGGCCGGCGCGCTGGCGACATCCATCATCCCAGGCGGCGTGTCGGCGCAGACGCAATCGCCTGCCGAGTGCGAAGCGGGCGTGATCGCTGCAGGCGGCCCCGATGTGCAGCGCAGATACATCAGAACGCCCACGGGTTACTTTATGGTTCTGCGCATGGGCGATAACGTCTTCGAGCAACTGACGACGTTCGCGCTGGCGGAAAACATCCCCGCGGTCAGTCTGACGGGCATCGGCTTCGGCCATCCGACGTTCGGCTTCTGGAACGCCGCGAAGAAGGACTTCGATGCGAAGACCTTCCGCAATGTCGAGATGGGCAGCCTGACCGGATCGGTGGCATGGAAAGAAGGCAAGCCGTCGATCCATATGCACGGCATGGCGGGCGACAGCAACTTCAACGCTTACGGCGGCCATCTATTGAATCTCGAAGTGGGCACCGGTTCGATGGAAATCACGCTGATCGTTCACCAGAAGCGGCTCGAACGCGCGGTCGATCCGTGCATCGGCGCGAATGTTTTGGGCATCGGCTGACGCCTTATCGGCGGCCCGTCAGCGCGAATTCAGTGGACTTCACGGCTTCGGCAAGATAGTCGACGAACGATGCGATGCGCGCGGAGATCGCCGTGTTGCGATAGTAGACGGCGTTGATCGGTTGCCGCACTTCCTGCGTGTGACGCGCAAGAATCTGCACGAGCGTGCCTTCGCGCCGATCGCGTAGCGTCATGAAATCGGACAAGCACACGATGCCCGCGCTTTCCAGCGCGAGATGCCGCAGCGTCTCGCCGCTCGACGAAGCGATGCTCGGCTTGATCCGGTACGGCTCGTCGTCTCGCCCCGCAAGGGGCCAGACATTGAGCGATTCCGGCTGCGTGAAGCCGAGCAGCGAGTGATTCGCGAGTTCGTCGACGCGCTTCGGAAGTCCGTGTGTCTCGAGATACTGCGGCGTCGCGAGCACGCGAATTCGGCTGCTGCCGATCGGGCGGCTGTGCAGCGTCGAATCCTTCAGCCTGCCGATGCGAATGGCGACATCCGTGCGGCGTTCCAGCAGATCGATCACGCCTTCATTGCTGTTCAATTCGAGCTCGACATGCGGATAGCGCTCCCGATATCCCGCGACGAGCGGCACGATCACGTGCAGCATGAACGGCGTCGCGGCATCCACGCGCAACAGCCCGGAAGGCCGCTCGCGCCGGGCGGCGATCTGTTCCTCCGCGCTTTCCACCGCGCCGATGATCTCGCGAGCGTTCTGCAGAAAGCTCTTGCCCTCCTCCGTCAGCTCCAGGCGCCGCGTGGTCCTGCGCAACAGCGTCGTCTGCAGCTTCTCTTCGAGCCGTCCGAGCGTGCGGCTCGCGCCCGACACCGTCTGGTCCAGTTGTTCCGCCGCCTTGGTGATGGAGCCCGTGTCGACTACCGTCGCAAAAGTCTGAAGCTCGTCGAGAGTGATTTTCATAGTTGACGTTAATTCAAGAGTATTTCCTTTATAGCCCGGTTTTTGCGCAAGAGTAAAGCCGGCATACTGTGTTCGTCCACTCAGCCATTGGAGAACACGTTCCATGAATCGCATTCCCGCTTTCGGCCTCGGCACGTTCCGCCTGAAAGATCAGGTCGTCATGGATTCGGTACGCAACGGCCTCGAACTCGGCTACTGCGCCATCGATACCGCGCAGATCTACGGCAACGAAGCCGAAGTCGGCGAAGCGATCGCCGCATCGGGCGTGCCCCGCTCCGACATCTTTCTGACCACGAAAATCTGGACCGAGAACACCTCGCGCGGCAAGCTCGTTCCGAGCCTCAAAGAGAGCCTGACGAAGCTGCGCGTCGATGAAGTGGATCTCACGCTGATTCATTGGCCCGCGCCGGAGCACGGCACGCCGCTCGAAGAATTCATGAGCGCGCTCGCCGATGCGAAGAGGCAAGGCCTCACGAAGCAGATCGGCATCTCCAACTTCAACATCGAACTGACGAAGCAGGCGATCGATGTCGTCGGCCGCGAGAACATCGCGACCAATCAGATCGAACTGAGCCCGTATCTGCAGAACCGCAAGCTCGTCGCGTTCCTGCGCGAGCAAGGCATTCAGGTCACGTCGTATATGACGCTCGCCTACGGCAAGGTGCTGAAGGATCCGGTCATCGGCGAGATCGCGAAGCGGCATCACGCGACGCCCGCGCAAGTCACGCTCGCATGGGCGCTGCAACTCGGCTATGCGGTGATTCCGTCATCGACCAAGCGCGAGAACCTCGCGAGCAATCTGCTCTCGCAGCAACTCAGGCTGACCGCCGAAGACATGGCGCAGATCGCGGAACTCGAACGCAATGGCCGTGAAGTCAGTCCGGAAGGCCTCGCGCCGATTTGGGACTGAAGCGCGGTTTGATGCGATGCAACGAAGCGCCCTCGACGAATAGGCACTTTCGGCCAAAGCGTCGTTCGCATAAGACGCGCGCCTTGCCGAGTGACCCGCAAGAAACTAAGACATACTGAGCGAGCACTTGCGGCGTCACGACGGAAGGGGTGCATCATGGGCAAGAACATCGTTTTCTGCGCGGACGGAACGTGGAACGGTCCGAACACCGACCACGACAACGACGGCATTCCGGACACCACCAACGTACTGAAGGCATTCCTTCTGTTATCCGGCGAGCCGGACCCCGCCTCGACGCTTCTCGCCTCCGAACAGGAGATCGCGGAGCCCGGACCTGACGGACAGGTCGCCAAGTATCTGCATGGCGTGGGCGATTCGCGCAACGTCATCAGGAAGCTGGTGGGCGGAGCATTCGGCGACGGCATCATCGCGCGCATCGTGCGCGGCTATACCTTCATATCGCGCAACTACAAACCCGGCGATCACATCGTTCTGATGGGCTTCAGCCGCGGCGCGTACACGGCGCGCGCGCTCGGCGGAATGATCGCGAACGTCGGCCTGCTCGACACCAGCAAATACGAAAGCAACGACAAGGCGCTCGCGTATCGCATGGGCATTCTCGCGTGGCGCAAGTATCGCGAGTCGAGGCCGACGGCAGGCGCGAGCGGCGGCGGCTTGAAGGGCCTGCTGGAGAAGATCGTCAACTTCGAGCCATCGCTCGCGTTCACGAGGTTGCAGCCCGGCGACACGATTGCCGTTGATGAAATCCGCGCTATCGGCGTATGGGACACAGTCGGCGCGCTCGGCATTCCGCTCTATCTCGACAGCGAGGACTCGACGGTCGATCTGTTCCGTTTCGCCGACACCGCGCTCAGCCCGAAGGTGAAATTCGGCGTTCACGCGATCAGTCTCGACGAGCAGCGCGGCGATTTCACCCCGACGCTCTGGGACACCCGCGCGGGCGTCACCCAGGTGCTGTTCGCCGGCGCGCATGCCGATGTCGGAGGCGGCTATTCGAACGATGAATCGGGCCTCTCGGATATCGCCTGCGAATGGATGCTGAACCGTCTTGCCGATCCGTCGATCGGCGTGCGTCTCAAGGCGCAACCGTGGACCTTGCAGCCGGATTTTCTCGGCGCGGCGCATTCGCCGTGGAAGGAGCCGCCCTTCTCGCTGCGCCCGTCCGGCCCGCGCGGGCCGTTCGCCTTTCCGCAGGATATCGGCGCGCATGTTTCAGTGGCCCAGCGACTCGGCCTCGTGACCGTGGACGGAAGGCCGGTGCCCGTTCCCAATCCGTATTTGCCGACCGTTCTCGGCCCGGCCTTCACCACGCACACCAACTGGATCATGTCCTGAAACGATTCGGGCCCGGGACTTTCGTTCCCGGGCCCGTGTTGCTGCTACCACTTCGCGCTCTTGTGGCGATTGCGTCCGATCGTGTCCCACAGCTTGCGCGCCTGCTTCTGCACCGACTTCGCGTGTTCCTCGTTGTGAGGCTCCGTGTCACCGGCATGAGCAGCCGTGGCGCCGCGTTTCGGGCGCTTGAACATTTCGGCGAATCTCATCGCAACCTCCTTTCGCGGCTAGCACACCGCAAAAATAGTCTACTCCGGCTGGCGCTTCGCGGCACGGCCTTTCATACCGCCGATGCCGTGTGTCTCGGCTGCGTCAGCATCGCCGGTTGCAGGATTTCGTCGAGCTGCAACTGGCTCAACAGACCCTTTTCGATGACGATCTGCGCGACGCTCTTGCCGGACGCGAGCGCTTCCTTCGCGACTTCCGTCGAGTGCGTATAGCCGATATACGGATTGAGCGCCGTGACGATGCCGATCGAACTTTCGACGATCATGCGCAGGCGCTCGCGATTCGCGGTGATGCCATCGACACATTTCGACGCGAGCGTGAGGCACCCCGCGCGCAAATGAGCGACGCTCTTGAACAGGCTATGCGCGATGATCGGTTCGAACGCGTTGAGCTGAAGCTGGCCTGCCTCGGCGGCGAAGGTCACGGTCACGTCATTGCCGATGACCTCGAACGCGATCTGATTGACGACCTCCGGAATCACCGGATTCACCTTGCCCGGCATGATGCTCGAACCGGCCTGCACCGGCGGCAGGTTGATTTCGCCGAGGCCCGCGCGCGGCCCGCTCGAGAGCAGCCGGAGATCGTTGCAGGTCTTCGAGAGCTTGACCGCGACGCGCTTCAGCACGCCGGAAAGCTGCACGAACGCGCCGACATCCTGAGTTGCCTCGACGAGATTCGGCGATGTCGTGAGCGCGATGCCGGTCACCTCGCTCAGATGCCTGCAAGCGAGCTGCGCGTATTCCGGATGCGTGTTGATGCCCGTGCCGATAGCCGTCGCGCCGAGGTTGATCTCGCAGATCAGCCGGGCCGCTTCCCTGAGCCGCTCTTCGTCCTCGCCGAGCATCACAGCGAACGTGCTGAATTCCTGACCGAGCGTCATCGGCACGGCGTCCTGGAGTTGCGTGCGGCCCATCTTCAGATCGTTGCCGAACTCCAGCGCCTTGCGTTCGAACGACGCGCGCAGCACGCCCATCGCGTCGATCAACTGCATGATGCCCGTGTACGTGGCGATCTTCAGCGCGGTCGGATAGGCATCGTTGGTGCTCTGGCCGAGATTCACGTCTTCGTTCGGATGCAGCACGCCGTATTCGCCGCGCTGATGCCCGAGATGTTCGAGCGCGAGATTGGCGATGACCTCGTTCGCGTTCATGTTCGTCGACGTGCCCGCGCCGCCCTGAATCACATCGACGACGAAATGCTCGTGCGCCGTGCCCGAGCGCACTTGCCTGCATGCCTGCACGATGGCCTGCGTCTTCACTTCGTTCAGGAGGCCGAGGCCGTGGTTCGCGAGCGCCGCCGCTTCCTTGACGCTCGCCAGTGCATTGACGAGATTCGGATATGCGGAGATCGGAATGCCGGTGATGGGAAAGTTTTCCAGCGCGCGCAGCGTATGCACGCCGTAGTACGCGGTGGCGGGCACGGCGAGATCGCCGAGAAGGTCGTGTTCGATGCGTTCGGTAGGTGCAAGCATGTGATCCTCTTCAGGTTCTGAAAATGACGGGCGAACGAAGTCATCCGGCACACGTCGTGTGCGGGTTCGTCGCGTGGATGAGTGATGCGGTTCGGGTTATTGCGGCGGCTTCATCGCATGGGCGACGCATTCCTTCGCGAGCACGTCGGTCGGATCGACGATGCTCACGCGCGCGCCGTTCGTGCCGATGACGTGCGCCTCGCGCAACAGAAGCGGCAATTCCGTGCAGCCGAGGATGACGACCTCGACGCCAGCGGCAATCAGCCCGTCGATCGCGGCGGCGATGTCCTCTTGACATCGCCCGGTCGTGAAGCCGGCTTTCACGCCTTCCTTGCCGTAGATCGCTTCCATCACGCGCGCCTGCAATGCGGGTTCCGGCACGATCTGCCGCAAGCCTTGCGATTCGAGCGCCTTCTCGTAGACGCCGCTCGCGATCGTGCCGGAGGTTGCGAGCACGCCCACGGAACGCACCGACGGAAACGCCTCGCGCAAATGGCGCACGGTCGTTGTCAGCATGTTCACGATGGGTATGCCGAGATAAGGCTGAATGCGCTCGACGAACGCATGCGCCGTGTTGCACGGAATCGCGATGAGATCGGCCCCGCCCGTCTCCAGCTTCTTGCAGGTCGCATAGAGCGAGATGGTCGGATCGGGTCCATCGCCGATCAGATTCTCCGTGCGGTCCGGAATCTGCGGATTCTGCTCGACGAGCAGCTTGATATGGTCCTGATCGCGCGTCGCGGGTGTCGCGCGCACGATCTTGTGAATGAAATCGACGGTGGCCGCCGGTCCGACGCCGCCCACTACGCCGACCTTGAAGATCGTCTCGGGCGAATGGTACTGGCCCGACACGACATACTGCGCGTAAGCGAGATTCGAATCGACGAGCGGAACACGCAATGCGCCCAGCTCCTTTGCGACGAGCGCGATCTCCGTGAGGCCCGGCACGATGACGTTGACGCCCTGCGCGATGAGATCTTCGCAGGCCTCGCGCAGCAACTCGACCGGGCGGCCGCGCAGGTTGCCGCTCTTCACGCCGTCCGTGCCGTAGATGGCCTCGGTGACGAGATCGACGCCTTCGCTCGCGCGCGGATGAATCACTTCGAACTCGGGCGCGGCGAAATATTTCTCGAACAACTGCTTGCGCCGCGTATGAGCCGACGCGAGCACGCCGACACGCCGAACCGCCGGAAACTTTCTGCGCACATGGCTGCGCACGGCTTCGATCATGTCGACGATCTGCAGCGGCGAATTGGCCTTCAACTCGTCGATGAAGGTGTGGCTCAGAAAGCACGGCAGCACGACCGTCGTGACGCCGCGCTTTTCGAAGCTCGCGATCAGATCGAAGATATAGAGCTTGCGCTGCGTCAGCGTCTCGCTGTCCGCGTCCGCGCTGCGAAACGGCTGCTGCTCGAAGATCGCGTCGAAGTGCTCGGCGTCGCGCGTGGCGGGCGTCGATTTGATCAGCTTGAAAAAGACGTCCGCGCTCGCGAGCGGACCGAGCCCGCCGACCACGCCGAACTTGCGAGCGGGCGCCGTGTCCTTGCCATTCATTTCGTATCGCCTTCGAGTTGGCCGAACGAAGGCGTGCTCATCGCCGCGCGGCGTTCCTGCCGTGCGACGCGTTTGCCTTCCCACTTCGCGATGGCCGCCGTCGCGATGCTGTTGCCGATCACGTTGGTTGCCGTGCGCCCCATGTCGAGAATCTGGTCGATCGCGAGCACCAGCACGACGCCCGACGGCGGCAGATGAAACATCGGCGCCACGGCGGCGACGACCACCACCGAGCCGCGCGCGACGCCGGCCATGCCCTTGCTGCTCAGCATGAGCACGAGCAACATCACGATCTGCGTGCCGATCGGCATGTCGATGCCGAACGCCTGCGCGATGAAGATCGCCGCGAAGGCCTGATACATCATCGAGCCGTCGAGATTGAACGCGTAACCGAGCGGCAACGTGAAACCGACCACTTTTTTATCGACGCCGAATTCCTCCAGCTTCTCCGTCAAACGCGGATACGCGGCCTCGCTGCTCGCGGTGGAAAAGGCCAGCATCGCGGGCTCGCGGATCGCCTTGAGCAAGGCCCAGATCGGCTTGCCGAGAAACGCGTATCCGGCGAGGATCAGCGCCGCCCACAAGAGCCCGAGCCCGGCGTAGAAGCTCGCGACGAGCTTGCCGTACGTGGTGAGCACATCGAGCCCGTGCACCGTGATCGCGGATGCGAGCGCGCCGAACACGCCGATGGGCGCGAGGCGCATCACGTAGTCGGTCAGCTTCAGCATCGCGGGCACGAGACCTTCTACGCCGGCGATCAGCGGCGTTACGCGCGGGTCCGACTTGATCACGCTGAGCACGATCCCGAACATCACGGAGAAGACGAGAATCTGGAGGATGTCGTTGCGCGCCATCGCATCGAGCAGGCTCGTGGGAAACGCGTGCGTCACGAAGTCCTTGAAGTTCAGGCCGGCGGTGTTGAGGCCGGTGGCGACGTCGGCGCTCGTCTGCGTCATGTGCAGGCCCGCGCCCGGTTGAAACAGGTTGGCGAGCACGAGTCCGAGCGCGAGCGAAAAGAGCGATGCGCACACGAACCACGCGATCGAGCGCAAGCCGATTCTGCGCACATCGCTCGTGCCTTCCATACCGGCGAGCCCCGACACGAGCGTCGCGAAGACGAGCGGCGCGATGATCATCTTCACGAGCCGCAGGAAGATATCCGTGACGATGGAAAAGTAGCCGGCGATGACCTTCGCTTGCTCGGCATCCGCCGCCATGCGATGACAGACATAGCCGACAGCCACGCCGAGCACCATGCCGGCGAGGATATAGAGGGTGAGTCGATTCTTCATGTGTCTCCGTCCTGGGATGACGCACGAACGGTCGGTCGCGACCGGCGTGCGCTCGGGGAATGGCAGGCGCATCGAAGATCGAAGCGCCGCGCTTTCTTGTGTCAGGACGGAATCTTAGGGAAGGCAGAAAAAACGTGAATGCTAGTGCTGCATATGGCTATGCAATTTTCGCATAGCGTCGAAGAAGACTACTCGGCAGGTCCGAACGACGCGCGAAGATGACGCCAGAGCGTGTCGAGCAATTCGCTGCGATTGGCGAGGTCGCGATACACGCGCAACTCCAGCGCCAGTTGCCATTCGGACTGGCCGGCGGCCACGAGTTCGCCGGCATCCAGTTCGGCGGCGATAGAACTCTTCGGCAGCCACGCGACGCCCTCGCCTTCGAGAACGAGCTTCTTCACGACTTCGGCCATGTCGGACTCGTAATGCAGACGTAAAGCGGGCGATGCTTTCGATTGCGCCATCAACAACGCGAAGCAGCGTCCGAAGTAACTCGTGTCCGTGTACGCGATATACGGCATCGGACGATCTTTCGCGCCGGGCAGGCGGTGCGTGGGCGCGAGCCTTTGATTGGGCTTGCAGACCGGCATGAATGTATCGACGCCGACGGTCACGTACTCGTACTTCTGCGGATCGAGATGCAGCGGCAACTGCGGATGATGATAGGCGAACATCAGCTCGCAATTGCCGTTGACGAGCATGAGAATCGAATCGTGGACGTTCGCCGGAATCACCCGCGCGCGCACTTCGCCCACATGCTTCGCCAGCGTTCGCAGCCACGCGGGCAAGAAGTTGAGCGCGATGGTATGGCCCGCTGCGATCTGCAGACTCTTGCCCGCGATGCGCTGCTCGGTGCGGATGATCGCGCGCGTATCGAAGAGCTTGTCGAGAATGTCTTCGGCCGCGTCGCGAAAGAGTTGCCCTGCGGGTGTGAGCGTCGGCGGAAAGCCGCTGCGATCGACGAGATCGGCACCGACCCATTGTTCGAGCGACTGGATGCGCCTGCTGAATCCGGACTGCGTGACGTTGCGAAACTCCGCCGCGCGCGAAAAGCTTTGATAGCGGGCGAGCGCGATGAAATCCTCGATCCACTTGATTTCCATGAGCCATCCGTCTCCGGTCAGGCGACGAATGGGCTCGCCGCCACGCGCCGGAGATTCTACGCTCGGCCTTGCGTCATCCGGTCATTCGATCTGCGCGATGCGCAGCAGATTGGTCGTGCCCGGCGTGCCGAACGGCATGCCCGCTGAAATCACGACCGTATCGCCTGTCGTGCCGAAGCCTTCCGCGCGCACGGTTTCGCATGCAAGCTCGCTCACTTCGAGCACGTCGACCACTTCCTTGCACACGACCGGATGCACGCCCCAGACGAGCGCGAGACGGCGCGCCGTGCCGATGTGCGGCGTCATGCCGACGATCGGCGCGCCCGGCCGCTCGCGCGCCATGCGCAGCGCCGAGTAACCGGAGCACGTATAGGCGACGGTAGCGGCTGCATCGAGCAGGCCCGACACGTGGCGCATCGCATAGCCGATCGCATCCGATGTATTCGCGCGCGGCGCGGCGTGCGACGCGGCGATCACTTCGCGGTAGTACGGATCACGTTCGGTCTGCGCGATGATGAGGTCCATCGTGCGCACGGCTTCCACGGGATACTTGCCGCTCGCCGACTCCGCCGACAGCATCACCGCGTCCGCGCCGTCGTAGATGGCGGTCGCGACGTCCGATGCTTCGGCGCGCGTGGGCACCGGCGCGCTTACCATCGATTCGAGCATCTGCGTGGCGACGATCACCGGCTTGCCGGCCTTGCGGCACGCACGCACGATGCGCTTCTGAATGGCGGGCACCTGTTCCGCGGGCATCTCGACGCCGAGATCGCCGCGCGCGACCATCACGGCATCGGCTTCATCGACGATCGCATCCAGACTGCCGATCGCGGCGGGCTTCTCCAGCTTCGCGACGATGCCCACGCGATCCCCGACGATCTTTCGCACGTCGCGAATGTCCTCGACGCGCTGCACGAAAGACAGCGCGAGCCAGTCGATGCCGAGCGTCATGCCGAATTCGAGATCGCGTCGATCCTTCTCCGTCATCGCCGATAGCGGCAGCACGACATCGGGGACATTGACGCCCTTGCGCTCGGAAAGCGGCCCGCCGACGATGACCGTCGTTTCCGCGAAGTCGGGCCCGCAGCGCTCGACGCGCAATTGCACGCGGCCATCGTCGAGCAAGAGGTTCGTGCGGGCTTCGAGCGCCGCGAAGATTTCAGGGTGAGGAAGCGCGACGCGCGTGAGATCGCCGGGCGTCGCCGCGTCGAGATCGAGCCGAAAAGACGCGCCTTTCTCCAGCGTGACCGGGCCATTCGCAAAGGTGCCGATCCGCAGTTTCGGGCCCTGCAGATCGAGCAATACGCCGATGGGCCGGCCCGCATCCTTCTCGATGGCGCGAATGATTTCGAGCCGCCGTTGATGGTCCTCGTGCGTGCCGTGGCTGAAGTTCAGCCGGAACACGTCCGCGCCCGCCTTGTACAGCGCTTCGATGGTTTCGCGACTGGTGCTCGCGGGTCCCAGCGTAGCGACGATCTTTGCATTTCGAGTGCGGCGCATGCTTTTCAGCTCCTTTCAGGCGGCGTGGGCGGCTTTCGTGCCGATCAGCGCGCACACGGCAGCGGTCACTTGCGCGGTGGTCGCCTTGCCGCCGAGATCGCCCGTGTGCAGCGACTTGTCGGAGGTCACGGCTTCGATCGCCTGCATGACGCGTTTCGCGGCGTCGAATTCGCCGAGATGTTCGAGCAGCATCACGACCGACCAGAACGTGCCGACCGGATTCGCCAGACCCTTGCCCATGATGTCGAACGCGGAGCCGTGGATCGGTTCGAACATCGACGGATAACGGTGCTCCGGATCGATATTGCCCGTCGGCGCGATGCCGAGGCTGCCCGCGAGCGCGGCGGCGAGGTCGCTGAGAATGTCGGCGTGCAGATTGGTCGCGACGATCGTATCCAGCGTCTCGGGACGGTTGACCATGCGCGCGGTCGATGCATCGACGAGTTCCTTGTCCCACTTCACATCCGGAAATTCCTTCGAGATTTCCAGCGCGATTTCGTCCCACATTACCATCGCGTGACGCTGCGCGTTGCTCTTCGTGATGACCGTCAGCAGCTTACGGGGACGCGACTGCGCGAGTTTGAATGCAAAACGCATAATGCGTTCGACACCGGCGCGCGTGAGGATCGATACATCGGTCGCGGCTTCGATCGGATGGCCCTGATGCACGCGGCCGCCGACGCCCGAATACTCGCCTTCCGAATTCTCGCGCACGATCACCCAGTTCAGGTCTTCCGGCTTGCAGCGCTTGAGCGGCGCGTCAATGCCCGGCAGGATGCGCGTCGGGCGCACGTTGGCGTACTGGTCGAATCCCTGGCAGATCTTGAGACGCAGGCCCCACAGCGTGATGTGATCGGGGACGTCCGGATCGCCCGCCGAGCCGAACAGAATCGCGTCCTTGTCGCGGATCGCGTCGAGGCCATCGGCGGGCATCATCACGCCGTGCTCACGGTAATAGTCGGCGCCCCAGTCGAAATTCTCGAACTGGAATTCAAAATTTTGCGTGTTGCGTGCCAGCGCTTCGAGCACTTGCTGTCCTGCGGGAACGACTTCCTTGCCGATGCCGTCGCCGGGAATGGTCGCGATGCGATAGGTCTTCATGTCTCCGTCCTCCAGATGTGTGTGTGACTGCACTTTACCCACATCCCGGCGCGGAAACCGGCGTCAAACTTAATGCATTATTAAGTTTTATGCACGAATGGCGCTACCAGTTCGAACTGACGCGCGTCGGGCCGTCGGCATGCTGGCCCAGATAGTCGCGCAGGTGATCGACGAAGCACGCGACCTTCGCGGACAGGTTCAGGCGTTCGGGATAAACGGCGTAGATGTCGGCGGGCGGCGTGTCGTAGTCGTCGAGAACCTGCACCAGACGGCCGCTGCGAAGATACTTCGCGATGTCCCATTCCGCGCGCATCAAGATGCCGTGGCCTTCGAGCGCCCAGTTGAGCGCCACTTCGCCGTCGTTGGTGCTCAGCTTGCCGTGCACCTTGATCGTCTCCGTGCGCCCGCCACGGCTCAGACGCCAATTGCCATAGGCGGAATCGTTCTGCCGCAGCACGATGCACTGATGATGCGTCAGGTCATGCGGATGAACGGGCTGACCCGCGCCACGCAGATAACCCGGCGACGAAACCAGCAGCCGCCGGTTGGACGCGATCTTCTTCGCGATGAGTCGCGAATCCGGCATCTCGCCGAACCGCACGGAGACGTCGATGCTCTCGTCGGGCAGGCTGACGGGCCGGTCGGTGAGATGCAACTGCACTTCGACATCGGGAAAACGCTGACTGAACACCGAAATCGATGGCCCGATATAGGAGCGCCCGAATCCCAGCGGCGCGTTGACGCGCAGTAGCCCTTTCGGCGCTGCGCGGCTGCTGGAGACGAGCTGTTCCATATCGTCGATGTCGCTCAGGATGCGCTGCGCATTCGAGAAGTACACCTCGCCTTCGCTCGTCAGGCTGATGCGCCGCGTCGTGCGGTTGAGCAGGCGCACGCCGAGACGATCTTCCATCGCCGAAAGCCGGCGCGAAACCGCCGGCGGCGTCAGATTCAGTTCGCGCGCGGTGGCGGCGAGACTGCCCTGTTTCACGAGCAGGCAGAAGAAACCCAGTTCCGAGTCCATGTTCATTCGTGAATTTTTTGCAACGATGTATTTAGTTTAGTTCGATTCATACGCGATTCCATCGGTTTTAACCTTGGTCCTGGCTAGTACGAAGCCGCACAAGACGGCTGACACCTTCGATTGATCGTCGGAACAAGGAGACATTCCATGGACATGGATCTGGAAAAACGCACCCTGCGCAAAATCAGCTGGCGCATCGTGCCGTTCATCATGCTGCTGTATTTCATCGCTTATATCGACCGCGTCAACATCGGCTTCGCGTCGATCACGATGAAGACCGATCTCGGCTTCACCTCCTCGATGCTCGGCTTCGGCGCGGGCATCTTCTTCTGGGGCTACTTCATGTTCGAAGTGCCCTCCAACATCGTGCTTCACAAGGTCGGCGCGCGGCTTTGGATCGCCCGCGTGATGGTCACGTGGGGCATCATTTCCGCGATGATGGCCTTCGTTCAGGGGCCGACGAGCTTCTACGTCATACGCTTTCTGCTCGGCGCGGCGGAAGCGGGCTTCTTCCCCGGCATCATCCTGTATCTCAGCTACTGGTTCCCGGCGCGGCACCGGGCGGGCGTGACGGCGTTCTTCATGGCCGCCGCGCCGATCTCCACGGCGCTCGGCTCGCCGCTCTCCGCCGCATTGCTCGAAATGAACGGCGTGATGGGTCTGCGCGGCTGGCAATGGATGTTCATTCTCGAAGCCATTCCCGCGCTCATTCTGGGCGTCGTCGTGTTCTTCTACATGACCGACAAGCCCGAAAAGGCGAAATGGCTGAAGGACGACGAGCGCGCATGGCTCGTCAACGTGATGAACGTGGAAACCGCCAGCCGCGCCACGTCGGGCGCGAAGCACGGCATCATCAGCGGCCTCGCGAATCCGCGAGTGCTGGCCTTGTCGCTGATCTACTTCGGCACGTCGGCGGGCCTCTATACGCTCGGCATCTGGGCGCCGCAGATCATCCGCCAGCTCGGCGTTTCGTCGATGACGACGGGCCTCCTCAACGCGATCCCGCCGATCGTCTCCGTGATCGCGATGATCTTCTGGTCGCGCCATTCCGACCGCACCGGCGAGCGCACCTGGCACGTCGTGCTGGCGTGTGTCGCGGCGGCGATCGGTCTCGTGGTGGCCGCGATGGCCAACAGCGTCGTCGGGCTCATCGCTGCGCTGACGCTCGTGAATATCGGCATCAGTTGCGCGAAGCCGCCCCTGTGGACCATGCCGACGATGTTCCTCTCCGGCGCCGCAGCCGCGACAGGCATCGCCACGATCAATTCGATCGGCAATCTCGGCGGCTTCGCCGGCCCGGCGATGATCGGCTGGGTGAAGGATCAGACCGGCAGCTTCGCGGGCGGGCTCTATTTCGTCGCGGGCCTGCTCGTGCTGTCCGCCGTGCTCACGCTCTTGCTGGCCCGCACGCAGAAAGCGCCGGTCACGCCCGGCAACGCGGCCGTGCACTGAAACCCGACGCCACTCCCCCAATCACCACGATACGTCGTCAGAGGAATGCAACATGGATAAGGAACTCGCCATTCAGTCCGTCACGGACACGATGGCCAAATTCACCGCCTACATCGGCAAGCGTCTGCCCAGGGATGTGAAGGCGAAGCTCGCGGAATTGCGCACGATGGAAACGAACCCGCTCGCCAAGTCGATCTACGACTCGATGGACGGCAATCAGGAAGCCGCCGACAAGCTGAATCGCCCGAGTTGTCAGGACACTGGCGTGATTCAGTATTTCGTTGAGGCCGGCGCGAATTTTCCGCTGCTCGGCGAGCTCGAGGAAATCCTGCGCGAAGCCACCGCGGGCGCGACCCGGATGGGACCGCTGCGCCACAACGCCGTGGAAACCTTCGACGAAAAGAACACCGGCACCAACACGGGCACGCAGATTCCGTGGCTCGACTGGCGCATCGTGCCGGAGAAGGATAGCTGCACCATCGACGTCTATATGGCCGGCGGCGGCTGTACGCTGCCGGGCGCGGCCAAGGTGCTGATGCCCGGACAAGGCTATGAAGGCGTGGCCGAATTCGTGATGGACGTGATCACGGAGCGCGGCGTCAATGCGTGCCCGCCGCTCCTGGTCGGTATCGGCGTTTCGACATCGGTCGAGACCGCCGCGCGCCTTTCCAAGCTGGCGATCCTGCGCCCCGTCGATTCGAAGAGCGACAACCCGCGCGCCGCGTTGATGGAAGAACTGCTTGAGGACGGACTCAACGAGCTCGGCATCGGCCCGCAAGGCCTGAAGGGCAACAACAGCGTGATGGGCGTGAACATCGAGTCGTCGGCGCGGCATCCGTCGACCATCGGCGTCGCTGTCAATACCGGCTGCTGGGCGCATCGGCGCGGCAAGATCCGCATCCATGCCGACCTGTCCTACGACGTCCTTTCCCACGAAGGAGTGGTGCTGTGAAAAAGATTCTGACGACCCCCATCAAGTGCGAAGATCTCGAGGATTTGAAGGTCGGCGACGTCGTCTATCTGACGGGGCGCCTCGTGACGTGCCGCGATGTCGCGCATCGGCGGCTGATCGAACAAGGGCGGCAACTGCCTGTCGATCTCGAAGGCGGCGCGATCTTTCACGCGGGTCCGATCGTCCGCAAGAAGGACGACGGCAGTTTCGAAATGGTGTCCATCGGCCCGACGACGAGCATGCGCATGGAGAAGTTCGAGCGCGAGTTCATCGGGCAGACCGGCGTGAAGCTGATCGTCGGCAAAGGCGGAATGGGCCCGGAAACGGCCGCGGGCTGCGAGGAGCACAAGGCCGTGCACGCGATCTTTCCGGGCGGCTGCGCGGTGCTGGCCGCGACGCTCGTCGAGGAGATCGAAGGCGCGGAATGGCAGGATCTCGGCATGCCGGAAACCCTGTGGATCAATCGCGTGCGGGAGTTCGGGCCGCTGATCATTTCCATCGACACGAAGGGCAACAACCTGATTCAGCAGAACAAGGCCGTGTTCAACGAGAAGAAGAAGCCCATTCTCGACAGGATCAGCGCGCAGCTCGGCTTCATCAGGTAAGCCGCGCGCCGCCTAGCTGGCCGGACGCAGATACGCGAGCAACATGTCGAGCTGCATGGCGGCAATCGACGCCTGATGGCGTTGCTCGACGTAATTGCGGCCGACGAATACATCGATGGTGTAGCGGTTCGACACGATGTAATAGCCCATGCCGACAAGCGTCACGTAGAAGTCGAGCGGATCGACGCCCTGACGGAACTGCCCCGCTGCCGCGCCGCGTTCGAGCGTGACGCGCAGCAGGTCGACCACCGGCGAGATGGTTTCGCGCAGGTGGCTCGAACGCTCCAGATAACGACCTTCGTGCAGATTCTCGTTATTGATGAGACTCAGCCACTGGGGGTTTTCCCGCAAATGCGTCCAGATGGATTGCGCCAGTTCGCGGATTGCATCAGCGGGCTGCAGGCCGGAAAGGTCGAGGCGCTGCTCGCGCTCCGCGAACTGCGCGTACATGGATTCGAGCACGGCGACGTACAACCCTTCCTTGCTTGCGAAGTAGTAGTACAGCATGCGTTCGTTCGTGCCCGCCGCCGTGGCGATGGCGTCGACCCGCGCGCCGGCGAGGCCGAACTTCGTGAACTGCTCGGTGGCGGCTTCCAGAATGCGCCGTCGCGTGCCTTCCGGGTCTCGTTTTGCTCGTTGTTCGCTCATGGTTTGCGGCCCCCGATCGAATTACAACTGTTAATTGATGTCTGACATTATGCCGACCGTAACAGGCGCGGGGTTAGCTCCGAGTATAGGCATTGTTGCCGCCTTGACGACGAGAAAATGAAGCGCTAACAAAATAGCCCGCCGTTGCCTCCAGCGTGCTCAAGGATCGCGGACAAACGCCGTTAACTGCGGCACAGACCGTTTCCGCCATCACTGACCTGGAGCGCTCAGCAATGAGTCGTAACCCAATCGTTCCGTTTGTCCACGGCGACGCGGATGGCAGTTTCATCGGCAAATCACCGGCGTTTCGGCAGCTCGTGCGCATGATCGACCGGATCGCGCCGACCGTGCATCCCGTCCTCGTCTTCGGGCCTACGGGCTCCGGCAAGGAGCTGGTTGCGCGCCGCGTTCACGCGGGCAGCGAGCAGCGCGATCACCCGTTCGTCGATATCAATTGCGGTGCGATTCCCGAGCATCTCGTCGAAGCCGAATTGTTCGGGCATGTCAAAGGCGCATTCACTGGCGCGGGCGAAACGCGTCAGGGCCTCTTTCAGCAAGTCGGCAAAGGCACGCTGCTGCTCGATGAAATCGGCGAACTGCCGCTCGCATTGCAGCCGAAACTGCTGCGCGTGCTGGAAACGCGCACGTTCCGCCCGATCGGTTCGTCGACGAATCTGCGCTTCGAAGGGCGTATCGTCGCGGCGACGCATCGCGATTTGCGCGAACTCGCGAACGAAGGGCACTTTCGCGAAGACCTCTACTATCGTCTCGCCGTTTTCGTGCTGGCCGTGCCCGGCCTCGATCAGCGTGTCGAGGACATTCCGTCGCTGCTCACGCACTTCGCCGGACAACATCCGCGCAAGCTCGAATTCTCCGCCGCCGCGATCAGGCAGCTCTGCGCGCATCCGTGGCCCGGACACATCCGTCAGTTGCGCAATCTCGTCAGCCAGTTGAGCGTGCTCGCGGAAAGCACGACGATCGATGCCGACGCACTCGCGCCGTTTCTCGCCAACGAGAAGGCCGAGCGCATCCCGCGCGCGAATCTCGCCGACATGCTTCTGCAACTGGAGGGCCGCGACAAGCTCGCGGCTGCCGAAGATCTGCTCGTCGACCGCGCGCTCGAACGCAGCGGCGGCAACAAGAGCGCGGCGGCCGTCCTGCTCGGGGTCGGGCGAAAGACCATCGAACGTCGGCTCAAGGCGCGGGAGCAGCATCATCGGAACGCGCGCACCGATCTGGCGCGCGCGAATGCGCTCATCGACGATGCCCGCTTTGCGGAAGCCACGCCGCTTCTGCGCCGCTGTCTGGAAACGCTGCAGGCGAATGGCGAGGAGGACGTGCGGCGTCTGCAGTTCGATGCGTATCGTCTGCTTGGCATGAGCCTGCGCAGCGTGCACGGCTGGCTGCACGCCGAAGCGACCGCGTGCTATGCGGCCGCGCTCTCGATCGGCGAAGGACTCTGCGATGCGCGCGAAATCGCGATGATCCAGTTCGGCATCTGGACGACACAGCTCACCACGCTGCAACTCAAGCACGCACGCGCGACGGCGCAGGACATGCTGCAACGCGCGCAAAACAGCGGCGATTCCGTCGCGCTGGACGAAGCGCATGTCGCGCTGACCAACACGCTGTTCTGGCTCGGCGATAGCGAGGAAGCGCTGGCCTGCCTTGCGCGCGGCAATCTTTCCGGCATCGGACGGCACGATGCGCGCACCGGTTCGCAAGGCATCGATCTGGCTGCGCTGGCATTGACGTTCGAAGGGCTATCGGCCTTTCACACCGGCGCTTTCGATCGGGCGCGCCACGCGATGGACATGTTGATCGAGCGCGCATCCGACGCGGGCGGACATGCGTTCGCGCACGCGATCAATCTGCAGGGCGCGGCGTGGCTCGCGTGTCTCTTCGACGACATGGAACGGCTCGGCCGGCTCGCGAGCGAACTGGAAGGCGTCTCGATCAGACACGGCTTCGCGTTTTATCGCGGCGTGGGACAGGTGCTGCGCGGCTGTTACGTCGCGTCGCTTGACCGCATCGATGAAGCCGAAGCCGTCATGCTGGATGGCTTCGACAACCACATGATGAGCAACGGCGGCGCGCTGTTCTTCTCGTTCAAAGCTTGGCAGCACGGCGAACTGCTCTTGCGCGCGGGCCGCGCCGCGGATTGCAAGGCCATGCTCGCCGGCGCGATCGAAGAGACATTGGCGCGCCAGGAGCGCGTCTATATGGGCGAACTGCTCGTCATTCAGGCGCGTGCTCAATGGGCGCTCGGCGATCTGAGCGCCGCGGAATCGGGATTGCGCACGGCGCTTTCGACGGCGCTCGCGCTCGGTTCCGTGCCCGCGCGCGTGGACGCCGCGCGCCATCTCGCCGGGTTGCTGCGTGCATCGGGGCGCATCGAGGACGGCATCGATACGCTCGAACGTGCGTTGCGCACGCTCGTTCCAGGTTCAACGCCGCGCGTGGATGCCGCGATGGATCTGCTCGCCGAACTTCGCGAGGAATCGGGCTCGCCCATGCTCACGGACCGACGCGTTCGCGCCGGGTGAACTGGACGGAATCGTCCACATCGGCTCGTTCGCGCGGACGCGACTGACCGCTTTTTCGCCTCTATCCGTGCCGACGGATCGGGCGGCGCACGGACAGCATGCGTTGGCACGGCGGTTGCTGTATAACGCCTTCCACCCGAACGCGTTCGTGCGCCTCAGTCATGCTTCAATTCATCATCGAAAGAGACCTGCTGCATCTCGAGCGCGTCGTCGAACAGGCTTCCGACGGCACGTTCCCGTTCGCGTACTGGCATGCGCGCATCGATTCGCTCAGAGGGCCGACCCTGGCGTTGCCACTCGCGCAACGCATCGATCGTCTGAAGCGCAAGTTGTCCATGCTCGAATCGACACAGCGATGAAGCCAGTCAATGCAGCTTGACCCGCGGCGCGAGCAGGCGTCCGAGTCCATGCGCCGCGAGTCCGAAGACCGTCCGGCGCAAGCCCGATACGGCAACGAGATGCTTTCGATAAAGCGCCGCGTACATCAGCTTCGCCATGAATCCTTCAACGAAGAACTTCCCGGTGCTGGTGATGCCGGCCACGCTGCCTACTGCTGTCGGCGAACCCAGCGACACGAGCGAACCGTGATCCTTGTACATGAACGCACCTATCGCGCGCCCTTCGATGCGCGCGCCGAGCGCCTTGCATAAGAACATCGCTTGCTGGTGCGCGGCCTGGGCTCTCGGCGGCACGAGTACGTCCGCCGTCCACGCGCAACTCGCGCAATCGCCCAGCGCGAAGATGTTCGCGTCGGTTTCGCTCTGCAGCGAAGGCGTGACCTTGACCTGGTTGATGTGATTCACGGCGATGCCGTCGAGCGATGCCAGAACGCCCGGCGCCCTGATGCCGGCGGCCCAGATCGTGATGTCGGCGGGAATCGATACGCCGCCTGCAACCTCGACGCTTTCCGGCCGCACGCTCGTCACGGATGTCGATACCTTCACCGCGATGTTCATCTTTTCGAGCGTGTCGCGCGTGGTATCGGACACCCTTTGCGCAAGCGCGGGCAACACGCGATCGCCTCGTTCCAGCAGCGAGATGCGCATGGCCGCGCGAGGGCTTTCGGAGAGCAGCCTGAACTGCTTCAACGTGTGCTCCATGCGCCTGAGTTCCGCCGCGAGCTCGACGCCCGTCGCGCCCCCGCCGATGATGGCGATGTCCACCGCCTCGTTCGTTTCCGTCGTGCCGTGCGCGCGCTTTCTGAGGCACACCTGAAGCAGACGCTTGCGCAAGCGCTCCGCCTGTTCGAGCGTATCCAGCGCGATGGCATGTTCTTCCGCGCCCGGCACGCCGAAGAAATGCGTCCGGCTGCCGAGGGCGAGCACCAGGGTATCGTATTCGAGGCCACGAGGCGGCAGCACTTCGGCATCGCTGTCGTCCGATTCGAACATCGGACCGATCTTCACGGAACGGCTCGCGCGGTCAAGCGCGGTCATCTCGCCATGCACGAACGTGAAGCCGTTCCAGTGAGCGTGGGCCGCATAGGCAATTTCGTGCGCGTGAGTATCGAGGCTGCCGGCGGCGACTTCATGCAATAGCGGCTTCCACACATGCACGGCGCAACGATCGACCAGTGTCACGTGCGCGCGTCCCGGCTTGCCTAACCGGTTGCCGAGCCGGGTGGCGAGTTCGAGACCGCCCGCGCCGCCCCCTACGATTACGATCCGATGCATCGGCTGCCCTCTCGTTCAGTTGTAGCCCAGAATGGCGGCCGAATTGGCGTCCGCGCGCTCCGGGACATTGCCGGCCATGATCGCAACGGGTCCTTCCAGCAGCTTCGAATATGACGAACTGCGCGCCTTGTCGATGACATGCTTCGACGTGGGAAAATGACCTTTCAGGAAAGCCTGGAAAGAAAATGCGTCGTCGTCGATAGAGTGGTTCATGTTTTGGATAAGAACGTCCGGTTCATAAAGCGGTGATGTCGGATCGATTCTCATGGCACCATTAATGGCCTGCAAACGAAATAAATACTCAACGTTGTGCGTAACGGGAAGGATGTGTGAGACGCAAGATACCGAGCATCGATGCTTTGATCGCCTTCGAGGCGGCAGCCCGACATCTGAGCTTCACTCGCACGGCCGAAGAGCTGTCGCTGACACAGAGTGCGGTGGGCCGTCAGGTCGCGAGCCTGGAGGAATATCTCGGGACGCCGCTTTTCAACCGCTTCAAGCGAAGAATCAGTCTCACCGAAGCGGGCGAGATCTACGCGAAGCGCGTGCGCGAGAACCTGGAGCGCCTCGAACGCGACACGCTGGCCGCGATGGCGCACCGTAGCGCGGGCGGCATTTTCGAACTCGCGGTCATCCCGACATTCGCCACGCGCTGGCTGATTCCGAGGCTTCCCGAGTTCTATGCGGCGCACGATGACATCGTCGTGAATCTGACTACGCGAGCCGCGCCGTTTCTGTTCAAGGACACGCCGTTCGATGCCGCGATTCATTTCGGCGATCCGGTGTGGCCCGGTTCGGTCGCGAAGTATCTGTTCGGAGAGGAGATCACCGCCGTGTGCAGCCCGCGATTGCTTGCGGGCAGAGCGAAGCTCGCGCCGCGGGACGTCGCCGGCTTCACGTTGCTGCATCAGTCGGCGCGTCCGGATGCGTGGCGGCAATGGCTGGCTCAGGCGGCCGTGCATGACGTCGACAGCATGAAGGGTCAGCGATACGAGCTGTTCTCGATGCTCGTCGAAGCGGCGAAAGCGGGTCTTGGCATCGCACTGGTGCCGAGGTTCCTGGTCGCGCATGAGCTTCGCGCTCACGAACTGGTGCGGCCTTTCGAGTTGTCCTTGCCGAGCGACAAGGGCTATTACCTCGTCTATCCCGAGCGCAAGCAGAACTCTCCGCTGCTGCGAACATTCGAACACTGGCTGCTGATCGCGGCGCAGTCATACATCGAGACCGAGGAGTGAGCGCCATCATGCAAGCCGATAACCCATCATCCAGTCGACGACTCGAACAGGCTCGCCGCCTGCTCGCACTCGCGCAAACAGGACTCCACTACACGACCGGCGTCTTCGACAAGGAGCGTTACGAGGAAATAGCGGCGATCGCTCATGCGCAAATCGCCGATATCGCCTCGATGGAAACAGGCAAGGTGGCCGAACTCTTCGCGTTCGAGTCAGGCTATGCGAACCCGAAACTCGACGTCCGATGCGCCGTGTTCAACGACGCCGGACAGATCCTGCTCGTGCGCGAGGCCGCCGATGGACTGTGGTCGCTTCCCGGCGGCTGGGCCGACGTGGGGCTCTCACCCGCCGAGAACGCCGCCAAGGAAGCGCGCGAGGAAAGCGGCTATACGGTCGAGATCGTTCGCCTGCTCGCGGCCTGGGATACGGCGAAGCATCCTCATCCGCCGTCGGTATTTCATATCTGGAAGCTCGTTTTCCTCGGTGAGATCGTGCGAGCGGGCGACGTGATCGGCGCGGAAACCGATGCCGTCGCATTCTTCGATCTCGATCGCCTTCCATCACTGTCGCTGGGGCGGATCATGCCCGCGCAGATTCGACGGCTGGACGAACTGCGGCGCGGCAGCATGGTGGACTTCGACTGACGGCAATTAATCGATGGCGAAGCTGGGAAAGGCGGCATAAAACATTGACGGTTAGTTGCATCATGCCGATAGTTAGTCATCCGATCTAATTCGGTCCGACACGCAAGCTATTTATCGAGCAACGCCTCGCGATGCGCGTTCGCCAATTCCGCCATGCTGTTGAATCGGAAGTCGATGTTCGGCTGAGCGCCCGGGTCCATCGTCGCGCCGAAACCGGGCTGCGAATGACGGCGATAGATCCAGCACGATGCGAGGCCGAATCCATTCGCAGGCTTGTGATCGTGGAAAAGGCTTTCGGCGGTATGCAGAATGGTTTCTTTCCGGATACCGCGCTCGCCCAGCTTTTCCAGCATGTATTCGAAATTGCGCGGCGAAGGCTTGTACGATCCGACATCTTCCGCCGTCATGATCGCGTCGAATTCCACCTGTAGCCTTGCATTGCTATGGGCAAAGCTCTCGTTGTCGACATTCGACAGAATCACGAGCTTGTAATGCTGCTTCAGATACCGGAGCGCATCCGCGGAATCCGGGAAAGCCGGCCAATCGCGAATCGAGCGGCCATAAGCGATGCAATCGTCCTGCGTGAAGGACACGCCCCATTCTTCAGCAAGCCGCTTATAGACGATAGCCAGAAGCTCCTGATAGCGCTTGCCCGGCGTGTACTTCTGCTGCGATGACTCGTGACGCGCATGCGCCTCCAGAACCTGATCGCGCGTCAATGCCGGCTCGACGCGATCCAGTAACGGGCGCAGCGCCTCGAAAATCCCTGTTTCCCAGTCGATCAGCGTGCCGTAGCAGTCGAAGGTCAGCGTGTCGAAGTCGGTCAGTTTCACAGTCGCTCCTGTCAGTCGATAAGGATGATATGGATCACGGCATCGCGCTCGCCGTCATGTTACAAAACCGTGCGTTCCGGAGTATTCATTGCATCGAGTTGGTGTATCGTCAGTCCACTGCTTGCGCTCAAAGCGCGTGGAATACATCAGCAATATAATCCTATGAATCTTCGGGTTGCCTTTATCGCAGTCTTGATCCGCATCGGAGGAACAGATGGAATCTGCCTTTGACGTTTATGCGGGATTCGACATCTCGGTCGCGACGCGACGCAATGAACGCGGCGCATGGGTGGCCGACCTCTCCGTGAATCGCGATGGCAAAGCCGCGCTCGCTCCCTGCCCCGAAACCGTTCAGCCGGAATGGCGCACCCAGGACGAGGCGATACGCGACGGCATCGAACGGGCGCGGCGCGTGATCACGCAACATCTCACCGATCACGCCAATCATTCCTGGGTTGCAACACGCCGGCACGCGCAAACGTGGTTCACCACCGAAACGGAACGACTT
Source organism: Caballeronia jiangsuensis (assembly GCF_046030135.1). NCBI lineage: Bacteria > Pseudomonadati > Pseudomonadota > Betaproteobacteria > Burkholderiales > Burkholderiaceae > Caballeronia > Caballeronia jiangsuensis. The sequence goes on along the minus strand of NZ_JAQQDB010000014.1, from coordinate 44,161 downwards.
TCCGGACACACGTTCACGCCCGGTAAATAGACCATTTCGTCGCTTCCGGAACGCGCCCGGAATATCACGGGGATCATTCGCGCGCCGCTTTTGAAACGCGCGGGCATTCGCCGTGATGTGTCGATCGATTCGATCAACCGCTTCATGCAATCGAACTCTTCAGATGCCCAACAACACACCCGAACCACAAGCAGTCTGTAATCCGATTTCCCGAAGCGCGATCTTCATCGTCGCAACCGTGGCGCACGGCGAAGACAAAGCCGATGTCGTGCGCTCATGGTGCGGCGACATCGCGGCGCTGGTCCGCGCGGTCGGCACTCGTGCGCCCACAGCAAACTTGTCCTGCGTATGCGGCTTCGGCGCCGATGCGTGGGATCGGCTCTTCGGCGCACCGCGCCCCGCTTCCCTGCATCCGTTTCGCGAGTTCGGCCAGGGCGATCGCCGCGCGATCGCCACGCCCGGCGACATGCTTCTGCATATCCGCGCCGATCACATGGACCTGTGCTTCGAGCTCGCATCGCAGATGCTCAACAAGCTCGGCGATGCGGTCACGGTCGTCGATGAAGTGCATGGCTTTCGCTATTTCGATCTGCGCGACATGGTGGGCTTCGTCGACGGCACCGAAAATCCGAGCGGCAAGAGCGCCGCGCACTACACGATCATCGATGAAGAAGATCCGGATTTCGCGGGCGGCAGCTATGTGATCGTGCAGAAGTATCTGCATAACCTGGATGCGTGGAACGGCCTCACCGTCGAACAGCAGGAGAAGATCATCGGGCGCGAAAAGTTATCCGATGTCGAGCTCGACGAATCGATCAAGCCTTCCTGTTCGCACAGTTCGCTCACGACGATCGACGATAACGGCAAGGAAGTGAAGATCCTCCGGCACAACATGGCTTTCGGCCGTCCGGGCGCGAAGGAGTTCGGCACGTATTTCATCGGCTATGCGCGCACGCCCGCGCCGATCGAGCAGATGATGGAGAACATGTTCGTCGGCAGGCCGCCGGGCAACTACGACCGGCTGCTCGACTACAGCCGCGCGGTAACGGGCGGCCTCTTCTTCGTGCCGTCCAACGATCTGCTCGACGAGCTGCCCGACCGGAACCCGAACGCCGCGCCGGCTTCCATCGGCGATAGCCAGCAAGAGAACGAAAGCGAAGGCACATTGAACATCGGCTCACTCAAAGGAACGTCACAAGATGAATAACCTGCATCGAGAGCTTGCGCCGATCTCCGGCGCCGCATGGTCGCAGATCGAAGCGGAAGTCGCCCGCACCTTCAAGCGCGCGCTTGCGGGCCGCCGTGTCGTCGACGTGAAGAGTCCCGGCGGCGTCGCGCTGTCGGGTATCGGCACGGGACATCAGACGAAGATCGCAGCGCCGAAGCAAGGCGTCCTGGCGAACCTGTACGACGTGAAGCAGCTCGTGCAGCTCACGGTGCCGTTCACGCTGCAACGTGAAGCCATCGACAGCGTGGAGCGCGGCTCGAACGACGGCGACTGGCAGCCCGCCAAAACCGCCGCGAACGAACTCGCGCTCGCCGAGGACAGCGCGATCTTCGACGGCTTCGCGGCCGCCGGCATCACCGGCATTCGCGAAGGCAGTTCGAACGCGCCCACGTTTCTGCCCGCCGACGTCGCCGACTATCCCGCCGCGATCAGCCAGGCGCTGGAAAAGCTGCGCCTAGCCGGCGTCGATGGTCCCTACTCCGTGCTGCTCGGCGCAGATGCCTATACCGCGCTCGCCGAAGCGAGCGATCAGGGCTATCCGGTCATCCAGCACATCAAGCGCATCGTGAGCGGCGATCTCGTATGGGCGCCCGCGCTTCAGGGCGGCTGCGTGCTGTCCACGCGCGGCGGCGACTACGAACTGCATATCGGACAGGATTTGTCGATCGGCTATACGAGCCATACCGACACAGCCGTACAGCTCTATCTGCGCGAAACGCTCACGTTTCTGATGTTGACGAGCGAGGCTTCCGTTTCCATCGCGGCTGGCGAGTAGCCGCATCAGAAGAATTGCCGATAAGAAAACCTATGAGGGGAATGCACTGCTCATCTGGCGGTGGTGCGGCCTGAGTTGACGATTGCATCGTAGGGCGCGTGATCGTTCGGGCCGGGCATCGACCGTCCTGAACATGGAGATAACGATCATGGCTGCCCTTTGCGAAATTTGTCATGCCCGGCCCGCGGTCGCACAAGTGACCGTCGTGCAGAACGGCCAACGCAAGTCGATGTCGATCTGCGAATACGACTACCGCCAGTTGATGCGGCATCAAAGCATGCTGAACCCGTTCGATTCGCTGTTGGGCGGCGGTGGGCTGTCGCGCCTGATGGGCGGTATGCCCGATGCCGGCGATGAGAACGACGAAGAAGACATGGTGGCCTCGGTGCCGCGCGATTCCGTCGATGTCACCGATGCCTTCAGCGAGCAGACGATGGAACTGCTGCAGCGTGCCGCGGAAAAAGCACACGAACTGCAGAAGACCGAACTCGACACCGAACAGGTGCTGTACGTACTCGCCGATACCGACGTCGTTCAGGCGCTGTTCAAGGAGTTGAAGCTGTCGCCCGACGACATCAAGCGCTATATCGACGAGCACGCGCAGAAAGGCAAGGCGGAGCCCGACGCGCCGGTCGAGAAGATGACGATCTCGCCGCGTCTCAAGAAGGCGTTCCAGTACGCATTTCAGGCGTCACGCGAACTCGGTCATTCTTATGTCGGTCCCGAGCATGTGCTGATCGGTCTCGCTTCCGTGCCCGACAGCATCGCGGGAACGCTCCTGAAGAAATACGGCGTCACGTCCGAGGCCTTGCGCCAGAAGGTGGTGAAAGTCGTCGGCAAGGGCGCGGAAGACGGGCGCGTCGATACACCTACCGGCACGCCGACACTCGACAAGTTCGGCCGCGATCTCACCGCGATGGCGCGGCAAGGCAAGCTCGATCCTGTGCTCGGGCGCGCGCAGGAAATCGAGAGCACGATCGAAGTGCTCGCGCGGCGCAAGAAGAACAACCCGGTCCTGATCGGCGAGCCGGGCGTCGGCAAGACGGCGATCGTCGAAGGACTCGCGCAGCGCATCGTCAATGACGACGTGCCCGAGGATCTGCGCAACAAGCGGCTCGTCGAGATCAACATCAATTCGATGGTCGCGGGCGCGAAGTATCGCGGTGAATTCGAAGAGCGCGCCAAGCAGCTCATCGACGAGATTTCCGCGAAGCAGGATGAGTTGATCGTGTTCATCGACGAGCTGCATACGATCGTCGGCGCGGGTCAGGGCGGCGGCGAAGGCGGACTGGATATCGCAAACGTGCTGAAGCCCGCGCTCGCACGCGGCGAGCTGAGCCTGATCGGCGCGACCACGCTCAACGAGTATCAAAAGTACATCGAGAAGGACGCGGCGCTGGAACGGCGCTTTCAGCCGGTGCTCGTGCCCGAGCCGACGGTCGAGCAGACCATCGTCATCCTGCGCGGCTTGCGCGACAAGCTCGAAGCACATCATCAGGTGACTTTCGCCGACGATGCGTTCGTCGCGGCGGCGGAGTTATCGGATCGATACATCACTTCGCGTTATCTGCCGGACAAGGCTATCGATCTTATCGATCAGGCGGCGGCGCGGGTGCGCATCCGTTCGAAGTCGCGTCCGCCCGAGATTCAGGAACTCGAAGCGGAAATCGCGCAATTGAAGCGCGAGCAGGATTACGCGTCGTCGCGCAAGCGCTTCGATCAGGCGAAGGGCTTCGAGGAACGCATCAACGAGAAGCAGGCGAAGCTCGATGAACTGACCGAAGCGTGGCAGCGCAAGACCGGATCGGAGACGCTCGAAGTGACGGTCGCATCGGTCGCGGAAGTCGTGTCGCGTCTCACGGGCATTCCCGTCACCGAGCTCACGCAGGAAGAGCGTCAGAAGCTGCTCGACATGGAGAACAAGCTGCGCGAGCGCGTCGTCGGACAGGACGAAGCCGTTGTCGCCGTCAGCGATGCAGTGCGTCTCTCGCGCGCGGGCATGGGTCAGATGAACCGGCCGATCGCGACGTTCCTCTTTCTCGGCCCGACCGGCGTCGGCAAGACCGAACTCGCGAAGGCGCTCGCGGAAACCGTGTTCGGCGACGAACAGGCGGTGATTCGCATCGACATGTCGGAGTATATGGAGCGGCATGCGGTGGCGAGACTCATCGGCGCGCCGCCGGGATATGTCGGTTATGACGAGGGCGGTCAGTTGACCGAACGCGTGCGCCGCCGTCCGTACAGCGTGATCCTGCTCGATGAAATCGAAAAGGCGCATCCCGACGTGAACAACGTGCTGCTACAGGTTTTCGACGATGGCCGCCTCACCGATGGCAAAGGTCGCGTGGTCGATTTCAGCAGCACGATCATCATCGCGACGAGCAATCTCGGCGCATCCGTCATCATGGATAACCTCGAGAAGAGCGACAAGGAACGCGACTCGGAGAAGGCCATGCGCGCGAAGCTGATGGACGTGCTCAAAGGCCACTTCCGTCCGGAGTTCCTGAACCGTATCGATGAAATCATCGTGTTTCATGGGCTTTCGCGCGAGAACATCCGCTCGATCGTGCAGATTCAGATCGATCGCGTCAAGCGCACCGCCGCGGCGCAGGACATTACGCTCAAGGTTCAGGAGCCGGTTATCGATCATCTCGCCGATGTGGGTTATCGGCCCGAGTTCGGCGCACGCGAACTGAAACGCCAGATTCGTCAGGAACTGGAAACGCATCTCGCGAAGGAGATTCTCGGCGACAAGCTGAAGTCAGGCGATACGGTCGATGTGAGCTTCGACAATGAAACCGACAAGGTCGCGTTCACCAAGGTCGAAGCCCCGGCGCAATCGAAGGAAAAGGAAAAGGAAAAGAAAGCCAGACCCGCCGCGAAGAAAAGCGCGACGAAGGCCGAAGGCAAGAAGGAATCCGCGAAGAGCGAAAGCTGATCGCCTGCATGAAGCGAAGGCGGCGCTGTCGGCCGCCTTCGCTTCCAGTCATTTCTTTCATGGAGCATGAACATGGCCAGTCAACAAAGCGGCTTAAGCGACGACTTCATCGCGAAACAACGCGAGCGTCTGCTAACGCTGAAACGCGAATTGCTCGGCAACGAGGAAGGCGGCATAGCGGCCGAGCGTCGGTTGCAGGAAGAGCGCGGTTCCGAAGCCGAAGAGTATGAGGACGATGCCCAGCGCATGGAGCAGGACATCGCGAATCAGGCATTGCGCGACGTGAACGACGGGCGCATCGGCGATATCGAGCGTGCATTGGCGAAGATCGCGGACGGCACTTACGGTCTCTCGGACGAAAGCGGCGTGCCCATTTCAAAAGCGCGCCTCGACGCGATGCCCGAAGCCATACTCACCGTCGAAGAACAGGAAAAGCGCGAAGCAGGCCGATGACGCTGCGTCATGCCGCGATACGCGCTGATCGTACCAGGCGCGGTTGAGCACGTTTGCCGTCGAACTGCTAACCTCGGGCGAATTCAATCGAATTTGCAACGAGGAGCGTGAAGCATGAGCGCATTGCCCGAGTACGTGCCGCCGGCCGTGTGGACCTGGACCAAGGAAAGCGGCGGACGTTTTGCCAGTATCAACCGGCCGATCTCCGGACCGACGCATGAGAAGGCGTTGCCGGTCGGCCGTCATCCGCTGCAGCTCTATTCGCTGGCGACGCCCAACGGCGTGAAGGTCACGGTGATGCTCGAAGAGCTGCTCGCGCTCGGCCATCGCGGCGCGGAATACGATGCGTGGCTCATTCGCATCGGCGATGGCGATCAGTTCGGCAGCGGCTTCGTGGACATCAATCCGAACTCGAAGATTCCGGCGCTGGTGGATCGCAGCGGCGCGACGCCCGTGCGCGTATTCGAATCCGGCGCGATCCTGCTCTATCTCGCGGAAAAGTTCGGCGCGTTGGTGCCCACTGACCCCGCAAAGCGCGCGGAATGCCTTTCGTGGCTCTTCTGGCAGATGGGCAGCGCGCCGTATCTCGGCGGCGGCTTCGGGCATTTCTATGCTTATGCGCCGAGCAAGATGGAGTATCCGATCGACCGCTTCGCGATGGAAGTGAAGCGTCAGCTCGACGTGCTCGACAAGCGTCTCGCGGACAGCGCGTATATCGCCGGCGACGCGTACACCATCGCGGATATCGCAATCTTTCCGTGGTACGGCGGTCTCGTGAACGGCTGGCTATACGATGCGGCCGAGTTCCTTTCCGTCCACGAATACAGGCATGTGCGACGCTGGGCCGACACCATCGGCGCGCGTCCCGCCGTGCAGCGCGGGCGCATGGTCAACCGTACCTTCGGTGAGCCATCGACCCAGTTGCACGAGCGCCATGACGCGTCCGACTTCACCACGCGCACACAGGACAAAGTCGCCACGGAAAAGTGAGGCATGGAACTGCGCCATCTGCGCTACTTCATCGCGGTCGCCGAACTGCGCAGCGTGCGCGCCGCGTCCGAGCATTTGCATGTCACGCAGCCCGCCATCTCGCGGCAGATTCAGGATCTCGAAGAGGCCATCGGCGCAACGCTTTTCGAGCGCACACCGCGTGGACTGAAGCTGACGCCCGCGGGCATCGCGTATCTGAGTGAAGCGCGCGATATCCTCGCGCGCGTCGATGCGGCGAACCGGCTCGCGCATCGCATCGCGTCGGGCGTGCAGGGGCATTTGCGCGTCGGCTTCGTCGAGAATGCGTCGTGGAGCGGGCTGGTGTCGTCGGCGCTGAGCGCATTTCAGCAATCCGCAAGCGACGTCGCCCTCGAATTGCAGCCGATGAACACGCCCGAGCAACTCGACGCCATCGCGGCCGAGCGTCTCGACGGCGGCTTTTGCTATCGCTTCGGCGCGTTGCCCGAAGGCTTCGCGAGCGTGCCGCTGCTGGAACAGGGCGTCGTGCTCGCGGTGCCCGACGCGTGTCCGCTCGGCAAGAACGGGCCGGTCAAGGCGGTCGAATTGATCGGGCTGCCCTTCATCGCGTTTCCACGGCATGTGTATGCCGCGTATTACGACCGCCTCGTCTCCGCTTGCGCCGAGCGCGGTCTCACGCTCGATATCCGTCAGGAAGCCTCCACCGAAACCGCTATTCTCTCGCTCGTCGCGGCGGGCGTCGGCACGGCGCTCGTCAATGCGGCCAATCGCGATCGTCCGCCCGCTCGCGTGCGATTCGTCGACATAACGGATCTCTCCGTGCGTCTGCCGCTGGAATTCTGCTTTCTCACGCAACACGGCAACGCGGCCCTGCAGCGTTTCATCGATCTGCTGAGAGCGCATCGGCCCGAGTAGCCGCGATGCCTGCGAGGCATCACCTGCCGCATGAAACGGCATTGGCCACGCGCTTTATCGTCGGCAATAGTGGAGTCGAACTCACTCGACTCGAACTCCGCTCATGTCAACGATCCCCTCGCTCATCGCCACCGATATCGACTACGAACGCATCGGCTTTCAAACCGGTACATTGCGTTTGCCGTGGTCGCACGACCGCTCCGCCTACGGTCATATCCCGATTCCGCTCGCCGTCCTGAATGCGGGCGATGGTCCCACCGTGCTGCTCACGGGCGGCAATCATGGCGACGAATACGAAGGCCCCGTCGCGCTGATGAAGCTGATGCAGCGCATGCCGGAACTCGCGATTCGCGGCCGGCTGATCGTGATTCCCGCGCTCAATATGCCCGCGTTTCTCAACGGCTCGCGCACGTCGCCCATCGACGGCGGCAATCTCAACCGGCTCTTTCCGGGCGCGCGCCACGGCAAGCCCACGGAGATGATCGCGCATTACATCGAAACCGAATTGCTGCCGCGCGCGGATGTCGTCATCGATCTGCACGCGGGCGGCGCTTCGTTCGATCATGCGCCGACGCTGCTCGCTTCGCCGCCATCGAAGAACGATGAAGAACGCCGCGCGCGCTATCTCGATCTCGTGCGTGCGTTCGGTGCGCCGAACACGATGGTGATGGACCTGCTCGGCGAAGACCGCACGTTCGCGGCGGCAGCCGAGCGTCACGGCAAGCTCTTTCTATGCGGCGAGTTCGGCGGTCACGCGGGCTGCGATGTGGCCAATCTCGCGATCGTCGAACATGGCTTGCAGCGCGTGCTGCAGCGTCTCGGCGTCTTGCACGACGCGCGCATCACGCCCGCACCGGCGACGCGCTATTTCCGCGTCGAGGGCGCGCAGCACTATGTCTACGCGCCGCATGCGGGCGTGTTCGAAGCCGCCTTTGCACTCGATGACGATGTGCGCGCAGGCCAGCTCGCGGGCCGTCTCTTCGATCCGCACGAGCCCTGGCGCGCGCCGCGCGAGATCGCGTTTCGCGGCGCGGGCCGCGTGATGTGCGCGCGCACCTTCGCGCGCGTCGAAGCGGGCGATTGCATCGCGCTCATCGCCGCCGAAACCTCTCTCGACTGACACTCAAGGAGCACACGCATGAGCGCTCATCCCCTGCCCGCGCGCGCGGACACGTCCATCGACGTGCGGCATCCGACGTATATCGTGCTGTTGTTCTTCGTCTGCTTCGCGTTCTCTTATCTCGACCGGCAGATCGTCAGCATTCTCGTGCAGCCGATCAAGCTGACGCTCGGCATCACGGATACGCAAATCGGCTTGCTGCAAGGCTTTTCGTTCACGATGTGCTATGCGACAGCGGGCGTCTTCGTCGCGCGTCTCGTGGATCGCGCCAACCGCGTGCGCCTGATCGCGGTGTGCGTCGCGATCTGGGCGATATCGACGGCGCTCTGCGGCTTCGCGACCAGCTTCGCGGAACTGCTCGCCGCACGCGCCGGCACCGCGATCGCAGAAGCGGCGCTGAGTCCCGCGGCGCTTTCCATCTTCAGCGACATCTTTCCGCCGCGGAAGGTCACGCGTGCGAGCAGCGTGTTCATGCTCGGGCCGTATATAGGCGGCGGGCTCGCGCTCTTCGGCGGCGGCATGCTGCTTTCCGCGACGGGCGGCGACACGAGCGCGCGGCTCGCGGCGCACGGCTTTACGCCGTGGCAGGCGGTGTTCGTGCTCGTCGGTCTGCCGGGTCTCGTGCTGGCGGCGCTTGTCGCATTCACGGTGCGCGAGCCCGCAAGACATGAAGCCGATGAACGCATGCACGCCGACGATGATTCACTGCCCTCGCTGCGCGAAGTGCTCGTCGAACTTTTCGTGCGCAATCGCTTCTGCGCGCCCTACTTCGCCGCGTATGTCGCGCTCATCACGTTGTTCTATTCACATGCCGCGTGGTTTCCGACGCTTTTGATGCGGCATTTTCATCTCGCGCCATCGGAGGTCGGCAAGATGGCCGCGCCTGCCTACATGATCGGCGGAATGATGGGCGTCGCGGCTGCGGGACTGCTTGCGGGGCGCGTCACCGATGAACGCACGCTGCGAAAGGTGCTGTCGATATCGACGGGCGCGGTGGCCGCGCTCGTGCCCGCCGCGATCGCGATGCCGCTCGTCGCTCACAGCACGCTCGCGATCATCCTGTATGGCGCTTGCGCACTGGCCGCGAGCATCGCGATGGCGCTTGCGCCCGTGCCGCTGCAGATCGCCGTGCCGAACCGCATGCGCGGCCGCTCCATCGCCTTGCTCGTCTTCATGACCAACGCGATCAGCGGCGGTCTCGGACCGCTCGCGGTAGGCTATCTGAACGAACGTCTCGGCGGCCCGCAAGCGCTCGCGATCGTCGGCGGAAGCGCGGCGCTCGCGAGTGCATTGCTCTATGCGCTGGCGACGGCTCGCATATCGGCCGCGCGAAAGGAGGCTTGCTGATGAACCATCACGCATTCAGTTGCCGTATCGGCGACATGACGATAACGCGCATCGACGAAACGGCATTCGCGCTCGCGCCGGATAAACTCTATCCCGATTGGGACGATGAATTGGGCACGGACGCAATCGAACTGCGCACGCATCTATGGGTGATCGAGCGTGACGGGCTCGTGTTCGTCGTCGATACGGGCATCGGCAACGGCAAGTCGCGTCCCTTCAGCGCGCTCTTCGACCAGCTCGACAATCCCGTGCTCGAACGCTTCGCAGCCGCCGGTTTCGATCGGCACGAGGTCGATTATGTTTTGCTCACGCATCTGCATGTCGATCATGTCGGCTGGAATACGCACTGGGAGGACGGACATTGGGCGCCGGTGTTCCCGAACGCGACGCATGTGTTCGGCGAACGCGAGCGCGCATTCTTCGATACACCCGGCGGCGAGCCGCGCCGCATGGTCTATGCGGACAGTGTGCTGCCCCTCATCGATGCGGGCCTCGCGCGCACGATTCCCGACGAAGGCGCGACGCTGATCGAAGGCGTTCGCTTCGTGCCGACATTCGGGCATAGCGCGGGACATATGGCGATCGAAATGCAATCGAACGGCGAGACCGCAATTTTTTCCGGCGACGTGATGCATAGCCCGATTCAGGTCTCGATGCCGCATTGGAGTTCGGTGTTCTGCCAGCAACCACAGCACGCGCGTGCTTCGCGCGACTGGCTGCTGAATCGCGCGGTCGAATCCGAAGCCGTTGTGTTCACCGCACACTTTCCTCAGACATCAGCCGGGAGAATCGAAGAAACGGTGAATGGCTTCGCGTGGCGTTTTCTTGCGGCGAACGATTGACGCGTCTCATAAGGACTTAATAAATTCCTGCGACCGGCACGAGTGCATAAAAATAAATGCACGTCATCCCTTTTTCAATAATGATCCAACCGTTGCAGTGCGCAAAAACACGATTGACGCCGCCCCGGCGATGCTGTCACGATTCGTAGGCCGTAAGGATCTGCTATCCCGTCTGACTTGTTTTCATGAGACGAATAGCGGATCGATCCCGAAGATCCTGATTACAGCGTCCTTACTACGCGATAGCCGACATACGGGAGAACGTCCATGCTGAACGCTCGGGCTGGCGCCAGATCCACCGATAACATCCGGATCATTGCGGCTTTTCTCATGCTGATCGCAGCGGGGTTTCTCGCGATCCGCATGGTCATCATCTACCACTATTCGCTGACCTATGTGTCCGATCATGCACGGGCCTTCAGCGATTTCAATTTCTACTATTACGCGTTCAGCACCGTGCTGAACGCGCCGCACGATCCATCGCTCATCTATAACAACGAGCATCTGGTTGCCTATCTGTCGAATCTCGGCGCCAACCTGGACGACATCCTCATCTATTGTTATCCGCCGCAGTTCGCGGTGATCTTTTCTCCATTCGCGTTGTTGCCGTCGTTCACCGCGAAACTCGTCTGGGTCGCGATGTCGGTGGTGCTGTGTATCGTCGGCGCGATTCTGCTTGCGAAGATGTCCTATCGCGGTGAAGACAGGCGCGTGACCGCGCTGCTCATCGCGGTGACGTTGTTGAGCTTTCCGGTGCTGCATGACGCTTATCTCGGGCAATCGAACCAGCTTCTGTTCTTTCTGCTCGCGACGCCGTTCTTCCTGATCGAACGCGGCAATCGCTGGCTGGCGGGCCTTTTTCTCGCATTTGCAGTCGTGTTCAAGGTGACGCCGCTCGCGGTCGTCGGCCTGCTGCTGTTGCGACGTGAATGGCGCACGGTGATATCGACGGGCGTCTGTGCGATCGCGCTCACGCTCTTCACCGCAAGCAGGCTGGGCTTTCGCGTGATCTGGGAGTACCTGACCGTCGAGATCGCACGCGCGCAAACGCAGATCCTCAGCGCGGGCGGTCTGCCCGGCAATAGCTCCGTGCGCGGCGCTCTGCAGACGATATCGGAGAAGCTCGGCATGCCGGCATCCGAGGCAACGCTTCACACAACGCAGACGATCTTCGCCGTAATCATCTGTCTGTTCGCATGCTATCTCGTGATCCGCCGCAGTCGCGAAAGACGCATGGACTACGCGCTCGCCTGCATGACGATGCTGCTCGCCGCGCCGATCCTCGAACCGATTCACATGGTCGTCGCGCTGATTCCTCTGGTGATTCTGCTCGGCACGGCGCTGGAGCAACGCGATCTGCAACTGTCCGCGCTCGCGCCGCGTGTGGAGTTGTTCCTTCTCGCAATCGCGGTGCTCCTTCTGTTCTTCATGGAGCGGTCCGCTATGTACACCGTCTCGGCGCTGATTACCTACGTGCTGTGCGTCGCGCGTTATTTCCCGCCCGCGACGGCGCTCCGGCGCAATCGGAACGCGGACACCGGCGCATTCGACTCGCGGATTGCGTGAGATTTACGAGAGCTTAGCGCACGCCTAGCAACGCCTTCGGTTCGAGAAACGCCTCGATACCGAAGGTGCCGTATTCGCGCCCGATACCCGACTGCTTGAATCCGCCGAACGGCGCGGCCGGTTCGTGCGCGAGCGTATTCACGAGCACGCGCCCCGCCTCGATGCGCTCCGCCACCGCATTCGCGCGCGCGGCGTCCGATGAAGCGACGTAGGCTTGCAGGCCATACGGCGTATCGTTGGCGATCGCGATCGCATCCTCGGTATCGCCGTAAGCGATGATCGACAGCACCGGACCGAAGATCTCCTCGCGCGCAATCGTCATGTCGTTCTTCACATCGCTGAAGATGGTCGGACGCACGAACCAGCCCGCATCGACGTTATCCGGACGCCCCTCGCCGCCCGCGATCAACCGCGCGCCCTCGTCGATGCCGATACGGATATAGCGCTGCACGCGCTCCCATTGCTTGCGGCTCACCATCGGACCGATGCTGGTTTGCGGATCGCGCGGATCGCCTGATCGAATCTTGCCGACCGCATTCACGATCCTGTCCTCGAATTCCGCGAGCCGCGCGCGCGGCACCAGAATGCGCGTGCCGGCAATGCACGCTTGCCCGCTGTTCATGAAGCCCGCGTCGAGTGCGAGCGGCACGGCTGCGTCGAAGTTCGCGTCGTCGAGCACGATCATAGGAGACTTGCCGCCGAGTTCCAGCGTCACGCGCTTGAGCGTATCCGCGGCGGTGCGCAGGATCGTCTTGCCGACAGCCGTCGATCCGGTGAACGACAGCTTCGCGATATCGGGATGCTCGCTGATCTCCGCGCCGACGGTTTCGCCACGTCCCGTGACGATATTGAACACGCCCGCGGGAAGCCCCGCTTCATGCAGCGCTTCGGTAACGACGCGCGTCTGCATCGCGCTCATCTCGCTCGGCTTGATGACGGCCGTGCAGCCCGCCGCAAGCGCGGCCGCGAGCTTGCCGCAGATGAAACCGGCATCGCTGTTCCAAGGCGTGATCAGTCCCGCGACGCCGAGCGGCTGCATGACGACCTTCGCCGTACCGGCTTCGCGCACGAACGAAAACGTTTCGAGCACCTTCGCCGCTTCGAGCAGCACGTTGCCCGCGTGCTGCGCCATCCAGCGCCCGCGCGACACCGGCGCCCCGTATTCCGCGACGATCGCCTCGAAAAGCTCGTCCTCTTTCGCGACCACGGCGGCATGCATGCGCTTCAGCATGTCGATGCGCTCGCGCTTGTCCGTCCGCGAGAACGCGGGAAATGCGCGCTTCGCGGCCGCGATCGCATCGCGCGCGTCCTCGGCATCGGCGAGACGCACGCGACCGATGACCTGTTCGGTGGCCGGATTGTAGAGGTCGAAAAGCTCGCTGCCGTGCGGCGTAACGAATGTGCCGTCGATGTAGATCTGGTCGATGTAGTGCATGTCCGATTGGTCCGATTCGATGTAGTCAGCCCAAAGATAAGGCGCTTTCATTGATTCGACTAGACGTACAATCCGGCATGACCTCTTGAGCGATTTAGCATAATGAAAACGTCCGGCCTCGCCGAACTCGAAGCCGTGCTGGCCGTCTCGCGACATCGCAGCTTCCGCGCCGCCGCGAGCGAACTGAACGTATCGACGTCCGCGCTCAGTCATTCGATCGCCGGGCTCGAAGCGCGCATCGGCGTGCGGCTCTTCAACCGCACGACCCGAAGCGTGTCGCTATCCGAGGCCGGCGCGCAGTTCGTGCAGAACGTGGCGCCCGCTCTGTCGACCATCCGCGATGCGCTCGAACAGGCCGGCAGCTTTCGCGATACGCCGTCGGGCACGTTGCGCATCAACACGTCGGTGGGCGCGGCGCATCAGGCGATGCCGGTCTTCGTCGCGTTTCTGCAGCGCTATCCCGACATGAAGCTCGATATCGTCACCGAAGGACGTCTGATCGATATCGTCGTCGAAGGCTTCGACGCGGGCATCCGTTTGCTCGAAACCGTGCCGCAGGACATGATCGCGGTGCCCTTCGGCGAGCGTCAGCGTTTTGCCGTTGTCGGCAGTCCGGCGTACTTCTCGAAGCACAAGCCGCCGCGCACGCCCGCCGATCTCGCCGCGCATCGCTGCATTCGCAGCCGGATGCCGAGCGGGTCGATCTATCAGTGGGAGTTCGAGCGGCACGGTCAGACGGTGCGCATCGACGGCGACGGCGCGCTGACGCTGGACGAACCGGGCATGATGCTGGCGGCGGCGCGCGCCGGGCTCGGTCTCGCCTATCTGACCGAATGGAATGTCAGCGCGGATCTCGCGGCAGGCGCGCTCGTGCGCGTGCTCGAAGAATGGACGCCGCCGCTCGACGGGCTATGCCTCTACTATCCGGGCCGACGTCATGTGCCCGCCGGCTTGCGCGCCTTGATCGACATGATCCGCGAATATGCCGATGCGAATCGCAAGCGCGCGACGCCGAACAGGAAGCGCAGGCAGCCCAATTCAAAGGCTTAACGCCGTCATCAGTTTTGTTTATCGCGATTCCGGCATCGGTTCCATCGAACATTGCGTGGGCGCGCTCGCTGCGCAAGGGTTCCGCGTCATCGCGACGCTGCCTTGCACTCGACGGTCGGGCCTCATCCACAGGTTAACCCTTTCTTTTTGCGCTCCGTGAACGGCGTACGTTCGAACCCGCGGGCAAATGGGCGCGTTGCGCGTCATGCCATCGCGTCATCAATCGAACGACAACGATGAGGGGTGTTCAAGAGTGAAAGGTCAACTGAAGCCATTGAGTGTGGGCGTGCTGTTGTATGCGGCTGCCGTCGCAACGCCGGCATTCGCGCAAAGCAGCGTCACGCTGTACGGTATCGTCGACGATTCGATCGTCTACCAAAGCAGCCAGACGAACCTGAACAGAAGCACCCCGGGCCGTTCGAACGTCAAGATGGCGTCGGGCATCTGGGCGGGCAGCCGTTTCGGCTTGAAGGGCGCGGAAGACCTGGGCGGCGGCAACAAGGCCATCTTCCAGTTGGAATCGGGTTTCGACATCAACAGCGGGCAACAGCAGTTCACCAACGCGATGTTCGGCCGCCAGGCATGGGTCGGTCTGACGAACCCGGGCTACGGTACGCTGACTCTCGGCCGCCAGTACACCTCGTACTACACGCTGCTCTCGCCCTATAGCCCGACGAACTGGCTGACCGGCTACTTCGGCGCGCACCCGGGCGATCTGGACGGTTTGGACACGATCTACCGTGCGAACAACTCGGTCGTCTATACGTCGCCGAAGCTCTACGGCGTGACGGTGAGCGGTTCGTACTCGTTCGCGGGCGTGCCCGACAGCGTGTACCAAGGTTCGACCTGGTCGGCGGCGATCCAGTATCAGCAAGGCCCGATCGGTGGTGCGGTGGCGTTCTCGCGCATCAACAACGCGGCCAACGGCGGCGGCTTCTACAGCGGTCAGTCGACCACCATCAACGATACGACGAGCACGACGGGCGGCGGCCAGGCGGGCGTGTCGGCGGTGACGGCTGGCTATCAGCGCGCACAGGCTCAGCAGCGCTTCGCGGTTGCGGGCGGCTACCAGTTCAACAGCGCGTGGGACATCTCGGTCACGTACACGAATGTTCAGTACATCCCGGGCGTGAACTCCGGCTTTACCGACGAAGCCGTGTTCAACACGGCCGGCACGGTGCTGCACTGGAAGGCGACGTCGGCATGGGACTTCGCGGCGGGCTACAGCTACACGTGGGCGAGCAAGGCGAACGGCATCAACGACGCGGCTTCGTACCATCAGTTCAATCTGTCCCAGTACTACTCGCTCTCGAAGCGCACGGGCCTGTACGCACTGGAAGCGTTCCAGCGTGCGAACGGCAATACGCTGTTCTACCCGAACAACAACGCGCCGACGACCCCGCGTCAGGGTGCAGCGATCGCGACGATCGGCGATGGCTTCCAGGGCGCGCCTTCGGCATCGCGCAGCATGTTCGCAGCGGGCGTGGGCATCATCCACCGCTTCTGACCAGAACGAATCGTTTCGCTTCGAGCGTCCGATCGCCTGCACGCGTCGTCGTGCGGGCGATGCGAACGCGCGCCATTCAAAAGGAAGTCAAGGAGATAAGCATGAGAGCTCTGGATCCCAGGCGATTACTGACATTGCTGGCCGCGTGCATCGTGGCCGCCACCGTCGCGGCATGCGGCGGCGGTAGCAGCAGCACAGGCGGCGACAGCGCCGCGAAAACACCGTTGGCCGTGGTGAAGCCTGTCGTCGATTGTTCGAAGCTGGCATCGATCGATCTCAGCGATATCGGCGGCGGCGGAAGCACCATCAGCTCGGCCACGGTCACGGCCGCGACCGTGAACGGCGCGACCGTCAACTTCTGCACGGTGAAAGGCACGCTCGCGCCGTCGAACACGTTCGAGGTCGCGTTGCCGGTCGACTCGTGGACGCAGCGTTTCGCCGAGCTGGGCTGCGGCGGCCTGTGCGGCAATCTCAGCGATCCGACCAAGCAAAGCTCGTTCAGCTTTAGCTATACCTGTCCGCTCGTTCAGCAAGGCGGCTTCGTCACGGCGGCTACCGACATGGGCCACTCGGGACAGAGTTCCGCATGGACGACCGATCCGCAGAAGCAGGCCGACTTCGCGTATCGCGGCCAGCACATCACGACACTCGCCGCGAAGAAGCTGATCAAGGCGTACTACGGACAAGAACAGAAGTACTCGTACTTCGTCGGCTGCTCCGATGGCGGCCGCGAGGCGCTGATGGCCGCGCAACGCTATCCGTCGGACTACAACGGCATCGTCGCCGGCGCGCCTGCTGCGCACTTCCAGATCCAGAACTCGCTCTATCACGGCTGGAACGTCGAATCGAACAGCACGACGGGCACGAGCGCCGGCAAGGCCGTGCTCTACGCCGACAAGGCTCAGGTGCTGCACAAGGCCGTCGTCGCCGCATGCGGCGGTCAGGCAAGCGTGGCCGATGGCCTCATCGCCGATCCGCGCGCGTGTCATTTCGATCCCGCGACCATTCAATGCGCGGCCAGCGCGGCGAGCACGAGCAACTGCCTGAGCGCTGCGGAAGTCGCGACGGCGAAGAAGATCTACAGCGGCCCGAGCGATGCGAACACGAACATGCTCATGCTGGGCGGCTCGCCGCTGTACGGCTCGGAAGCGAACTGGATCGGCGTCGAGGTGCCGACATCGAACTCGACGGATGCGCCCGTGCCCGTGACGAGCCTCTTCAGCTACATGATCGTGACCGGCGCGTATAACCTGATCTTCACGGGATCGCCCACGATGCCGAACATCGACACGTTCGGCTATACCGACGCGAGCTTCTATCCGAACTATCTGCAGACCAACCATGCGCTCAACGATGCGACGAGCCCGGATCTGTCGGCGTTCAAGAATGCGGGCGGCAAGCTGATTTTGTGGCACGGCTGGGCCGATCAGCATATCTCGCCGCTCTTCACGATCCGCTATTACCAGGCCGTGAAGGACACGATGGGCGAAGCCAGCGCGAACGAATTCTCGCGCCTGTATCTGGTGCCGGGCGTGGGTCACTGCGGCGGCGGCGAAGGCTTCCCGAACATCGATCTCGTATCGCAGATCACCGGTTGGGTCGAGCAGAGCACCGCGCCGAATGCCGTCATGACCTATCAGACCGATGCGACGACGAGCGCGGTGACGGCATCGCGTCCGGTCTATCCGTATCCGGCCGTGGCGAAGTTCAACGGCAACGGCGACTGGCATGACGGAGCGAACTGGGCTCAGGGCGCGCCGCTGTATAACGATCCTGCGCCCGCGTGGGCAGGGGCGAGTTTCTATACGTCGTATAGCCCGAAGACGCAGGGGGTCGCGGCGCCGTAAGCAGCTACGCCATCACTCCATCATCGCCATTGTTGCGGCGGCGCGCGTATGCACCCTGCGCCGCTGCAATCCGAGCAGACACACGAGCGATACGGCCGCGAGCGAGCTGTAGAACAACGCAAGCGGCCACCACTGGCCCGGCCACGCATGCGCGAGCACGGTGCCGATGAGCGGCGTCAATCCACCCGCCAGCGCCGCGCATGACTGATACGAGAGCGAGATGGCCGAATACCGCACGCCGACATCGAACGCGTCGGTCATGAGTCCGGCCATCACCGCATACGAACTCGACATGCACATCACCGCGATCGCGATACCGATGACGATCGCAACAGGCCGTCCCGTCGACACGAGCACGAACATCGGATAAGGCGATAGCATCGCGAGCCCCGCGGCCCATGCGAGAAAGCGATTCGCGCCGACGCGCTGCGCGATCCATCCCGACGCGAGCTGCGTGAAGAGCTGAATGAACGCGACGACGAAGAGACAATCGAGGACCAGCGCGCGTTCGAGGCCGAGCGTTTCCGTCGTGAAGCTGAGCATGAACGTGTTCACGAACCACGCGCCCGCCACGCCGATCACATTCGCGCCGAGACACAGCAGCACCGTGGGCCATGCGTTGCGCAATACATCGACGACGGGCAGGCGCGCGGGCTTCTGCCGCTCGCTATACGCGGTGAACTCCGGCGATTCCGCGACGCGCGCACGAATGAACACGCCGACGACAAGCAGCAGCGCGCTCGCCATGAACGGCACACGCCAGCCCCAGTCGAGCAGCGCCTCGCGCGGCAGATGTCCGACCGTGCGAAACGCGAGCAACGCGAGAATCAGGCCAGCGGGACTGCCGAGTTGCGCGAACGATGCGAGAAACGTCCGCTTGCCTTGCGGCGCATGTTCGCCTGCCATCAGCACCGCGCCGCCCCACTCGCCGCCGATCGCGATGCCCTGCGCGACCCGCAGCAACACGAGCAGCGCGGGTGCGAGCGCGCCGGCGGTCGCATAGGTCGGCAGGAAGCCGATGCCTACCGTACCCACGCCCATGATCGCGAGCGTGGCGACGAGCGCCTTCTTGCGGCCCACGCGGTCCCCGAGATGCCCGAACACGAGCCCGCCGAATGGCCGCGCGAAGAAGCCCACCGCGAAGGTGCCGAACGATGCGAGCGTGCTGTAGAACGCATCGCCCGATGGAAAGAATAGCTTGCCGAACACGAGCGCCGATGCGGTCGCGTAGATATAAAAGTCGTACCACTCGATCGTCGTGCCGAGGAACGCGGCGAACGCCGCGCGGCCGGGCTGGCGGGCCGGGCCGCCGTGAGCATTGCTGTGCATGAATCGTCTCCTGTTGATGACCGGTCTGCGTGCCGGTTCGTCCGTTCGGTTGTTTAGCCCTTCAGTACGCCCGCTTCGAAAAGGCGCTGCTGCGTGGCCGCATCGATGCCGAGTGTGTCGAGCACCTTGCGCGTGTCGCCGCCCAGCACGGGAGGCGGCGTGCGATACGTCGCGGGCGTGCGCGACAGCTTGATCGGCGTGCCGGTGCCGCGATACGCACCCAGCTCGACGATCAGCTCGCGATGCAGCGTATGCGGATGCGCCGCGACGGCATCGACGGTATGCACCGGGCCACATGACACGCCGCCGCGAATCAGCGCCGTCGCGAGCGGCTCGCATTCATGCGGTTCGAGCAATGCTTCGAGCGCTTCCTTCAACTCGCGGCGATGCGCGCAGCGGCTCTTGTTATCGATGAAACGCGGATCGCCGGCGAGCGCGGGCGCGTCGAGATGCGCACAGAGCTTCGCGAACTGACGATCGTTGCCCACCGCGAGAAAGATCGGCGCGGTGCCCGTGCGATAGCTGTCGTACGGTGCGATGTTCGGATGCGCATTGCCGCTGCGCTGCGGCGTGCGTCCGTTGCCGAAGTAGTTCGGCAGATGCGGATGCAACAGCGACACGGCGCAGTCATACAACGCGATATCGAGGGACTGCCCGCGTCCGCTCTTTTCGCGTTCCGCGAGCGCGAGCAGAATACCGGCCAGCGCGTTGAGACCCGTCACCATGTCGACGACCGGAAGACCGACGCGCTGCGCCGGACCATCGCGTTCGCCGTTCACGCTCATGAGGCCCGCCATCGCCTGAATCGCGGCATCGTATCCCGGCAGGCCGCCGAGCGGGCCATCGGGACCGAAGCCCGACACCGCGCAATGAATGAGGCGCGGAAAGCGCTTCGAGAGATCGCGCTCGTAATCCATGCCCCAGCGCGCGAGCGTGCCCGGCTTGAAATTCTCGATGAGCACATCCGCACCTTCGAGCAGTCGCCACAGCACCGCGCGCCCTTCCTCGCACGACAGATCGACGCAAATCCCCTGCTTGTTGCGATTCACGCCGACGAAGTACGACGCCGTCTCGCCGACGAAGGGCGGCCCCCAGCCGCGCGTTTCATCGCCGCCCGGCGGTTCAAGCTTGATAACTTCGGCGCCGTGATCCGCGAGCGCCTGCGTGCAGTACGGGCCGCCGAGCACGCGGCTCAGATCGATCACGCGCAGGCCGTGCAGCGCGCCATGAATACGTGCCGTGGTCATCGTGCGTCTCCTTCGCGTCGCGGCAGAAGCGTCATGGCTTCGTCGATGGTGACGGGCGTTTCATCGACG
The DNA here is from genome assembly GCF_046030135.1 of Caballeronia jiangsuensis. Taxonomy (NCBI): domain Bacteria; kingdom Pseudomonadati; phylum Pseudomonadota; class Betaproteobacteria; order Burkholderiales; family Burkholderiaceae; genus Caballeronia; species Caballeronia jiangsuensis. Next base: position 23,524 of record NZ_JAQQDB010000014.1, on the reverse strand, counting down.
AGCTTGCGCAGAAGCGGCGCGTCGTCGCGCACGTCATGCGGCGCGAGCGGATCGCGCGGCATCAGCTTGTGACGCACGATGAGATGCGCGAGCGCGAGTCTGCGATGATCGGGCGCGACGCGTGCGGCTTCTGCCGCCATGAGCACGGCGGTCGTCGCGTGATAGAGCGCGCTCGCCGCCTCGCGCACGGATTCGTCGCGGCGGCATTCGGCGACGCTGTCGAGCGCGCTGCATGCGCGTGAGAACACATCGCGCAACATCGCGAAGCTCGCCGATGGCAACGCGCAATCGTCAAGCATCGCGCCAACGTGCTGCGCGAGCGCATCGAGCGCGCCTTCGCGACGCGCGGCCCGCGCGACATCGAGCGCGACGATATTGCTCGTGCCTTCCCAGATCGAGCCGAGATGCGCATCGCGCACGAGACGCGGATCGGCCCATTCCTCGATATAGCCGACACCGCCGCGCACTTCCATTGCATCACCCGTCACGCGGCGCGCATCGCGGCATGCGCGGAACTTGATGAGCGGCGTGAGGATGCGCACGCACTTCGCCGCGAGCGCATCGCCGCGATCCGCGCGTGCGAGCAGCGTCGCGATCTGCATGAACATCGAGCGCGCCTGTTCCGCGGGAAGCATCAGCTTGAGCAACTGGCGCTGCATGAGCGGCATGTCGATGAGCTTGCGGCCGAACGCCTCGCGATTTCGCGCGACGTGCAGCGCTTCGGTCAACGCGCGACGCATGAGCCCCGCCGCGCGCACACCGTTCGACAGCCGCGACATGTTGATCATGTCCGCCATTTGATGAAAGCCGCGCCCTACTTCGCCGATGAGATACGCCTGCGCGCCTTCCAGCACGATCTCGCCGCTCGCCATCGAACGGCTGCCGAGCTTGTCCTTCAGCCGCACGATGCGATACGCATTGCGCGTGCCGTCTTCGCGCGTCTTCGGCAGAAGGAAGAGAGCGAGGCCCTTGATGCCCTCGGGTGCGTCGTCGGGGCGCGCGAGCACCATCGCGAGATCGGCGTCCGCGTTCGAGCAGAACCATTTGTCGCCCGTGAGCGTCCACACTTCATTGCCGTGTGCATCGACGCTGCGTGTCGCGCGTGTCGCGATGCGTCCGACATCCGAGCCCGCCGCCTGCTCGGTCATGAACATCGCACCTTGATACAGCGTGTCGAAGTCTTGCGATGCGAGCATCGGCAGATAGCGCTCGATCAACGCCTTCGTGCCGAAGCGGCGCAAGGTGCGCGTGAGCGAATCAGTCATGCTGACGGGGCAGCACAGGCCGAACTCCGCCTGCACGAAGAGATACGTGAGCGCGTACTTGACGAGCGGCGGCGGCGCGTTCTCACGATGACTCATCGCCGCTAGACCGAGTTCGGCATACGCGACGCGTTCGAGCGCGACGTAATCCGGATGCTTGTCGATATGCTGCAACGCTTCGCCCCGCCGCGTGCGCTGACGCAATTCCGGCGGATGATGATCGGCATTGGTCGCCCATACGTCGAGTTCATCGGATGCGCGCTGACCGAGATCGACGAGTTGTTCTTCGATGTCGCGATACACCGTCTCGCCGAGATAACTCTTCAGCAGCGCGCCGAACGACGGATCCCTGTTGAAGAAGTTGATGCCGCGGCTGTCGGGAATGTTGGACGTGCCCGCATCGGGACGGATGTCTTGCATGAACTGTCTCCTGGCTTTTGTGCGGCGCAACCCGCGCTGCGCCATCCTTGAAACCAGACTACGTTCGCTTTCGATAACCGTCCAATACAATTGCTGGCACGTACGATAAGATCTGTTTATCGTAGCGCCGGAGAAAACCGATGGAACTGAAGCAGCTTCGCTATTTCGTCGCGGTCGCCGAGGAACTGCATTTCGGGCGCGCAGCGCGCCGGCTTTTCATTTCCCAGCCGGCACTGAGCTTCGATATCCGTCGTTTCGAAGAACACCTCGGCGTGAAGCTTCTGGAGCGCAGCAACAAGTCCGTGGCGCTGACCAATGCGGGGCACGTATTGCTCGGTGAAGCGCAGCGCCTATTGCAGCAGGCCGAGGAAGTCGCGCAAGTGACGACACGTTCGGCGCACGGACTCGCGGGGCGTCTGCGCATCGGCTTCGTCAATTCGATGCTGTATCGCGGCTTGCCCGAAGCCGTGCAGCGCTTCGAAGCCGATCACCCTTCCGTCGAAATCGTGTTGAAGGAGATGAACACGGCGGAACAGGCGCGCGCATTGCAGCAGTTGAATATCGATCTCGGTTTCGCGCATTGGGGACACTTTCCCGCGGAGGTCGAAAGCCATCTATGGTCGTCGGAAGCGTTTCTGTGTTGCCTGCCGGTCGATCATCGGCTTGCGAAACGAAGGCGCATCGAGCTGAACCAGTTATCGCGCGATCCGTTCATTCTCTTTCCGCGCGCCGTGTCTCCGCACTATCACGATCAGATCATCGCGACGTGTGTCGATGCGGGCTTCAGTCCCACCATTCGTCACGAAGCGCGCTTGTGGCAGACCGTCGTGACAATGGTCGAGTTCGGTATGGGCGTGGCGCTGGTGCCGCAGGCGCTGGCGAAGACGCAATCGCAACGCGCCGTCTTCAGGCCGCTTACGCGCAATCCGTTTCCTTCGCAAATCCTGCGATTGACGCGCGCCGAAAGTCATTCGGACGTCACGCGGAGCTTCGTGGCGTTTTTGCGGAAGTCATAGGGGCTTTACGTTCGGCGCGCGCCTCACTTCCCCATAGAAACGGTTACGTGCAAAGAGACAAAACGTAGAAGGGACTGTTCGAAATCTCACTACAGGCAAGATGTTTTTTCTGATGTCCGGTTTACTTCCACATCAGAACAAAGTAATCTTGCCTCGCTGAGTTGATACCGGCAACGCATGTCCCGCGTAGAAAGCAATTCGCGTCATCGTCAGCAATTTTGACGTCCCCGACATGCAGTCGTTGCACATGCTACCGATGCCAGGCGCTCGAATCGAGCCTGTCATCTTCGAGCGCGCGCCAGATATCTGGCGGCGGTCCCGCTATCCGATCTCTGCACTGCCCCTGAATGTTCTGGCGCACCGTCTGCGCCTCGTGCTGCAAATTACATCAGGCAGTCGTTCGGATTACTAACGATACTTACCAATCACCTCAGATGCGCAACGCACGCGACCGCTGTGCGCATCCCGGTTGGTCAAACTCATCGATATGAACAGTTCTGCCCTTCCCGTCCTTTCCCAATCCATCGCAGCGGCGCTCGTCGCAAGCATGATGCTTGCCGCTTGCGGCGGCAGCGACAGCCCCGCCGACACCGCATCGACCGGCAAGAGCGCCGCATCGCCGAAATCCACCGCGAAAGCCGCCAGCGGCAGCGGTTCGATCTTCTACGGCGCGAACGGCCATAACAGCAACGGTGGCGCATACGACTTCACGAGCGTACAGACGCAGCTCGCGCAGTTGCAGGATCTCGGCGCGACGATCTATCGCAATGACGTCTACAGCCAGACATCGGCGAACATGGTCGCCGGCGTCGCGAAGACGATGGAGGAAGGCGGCATCACGGTGTATCCCGTGATGCTCGTGAACCTCAACTACGACAGCGAGGACGACGCCTACAACGCGGGCTTCAAACTCGGTCAGCAAACCGCGAACAGCTATCACTACAAGTACTACGAGGTCGGCAACGAGCTGGAGGCGAAGGCGCTCATCGGCAATGTCGATGGCACCGTCTGGTATCAGTACAACAACTGGTCCTACACGCTCGCGCGCGGCGCGATCCGCGGCCTGATCGCGGGCGTGAAGTCCGTCGATGGCTCGGCGAAGATCGTGCTGGGCGGCACATGGATGCACACCGCGTTCTTCCAGATGCTCGCGGACGGCTCGCAGCCGGATGGCACCTGGGGACATCCGGCCGTGAGCTGGGACGTCACTTCGTGGCACTGGTATTCGAACGAAGGCGACATCACGCATGCCTGCGGCGGCACGGGATGCCATGACGTTCTCCAGATGCTCCACGACATGGGCAAGCCGATCTGGATCAACGAGTTCGGCGTGCGCCCGGACTTCGGTTCATACGATCAGATCGCGACATACATGACCGGCAATCTGATGATGGCGCAATTCGCGAGCGTCGCGTCGAAGTACAACATCCAGTCGATTCAGGCTTTCCAGCTCTATGACGATGGCGAAGGCGCCTACGGTCTTCTCGAAGGCGACGGCGTCACGAAGAAGGCCGCATACTGGGCGTATAAGGCCTTCGTACAGAACCACCCGATGTAAGTCGATCGGCGGCAAGAAAAGAAAAAGTTGCCGCCGAATTAATAGCTTGAAATAACCTGCACGATTGGCGCTTTGCTCCGCATATCGAATCGCGGCGCATAGCGGGAAGATCTCGATGCGTGATGTCCGCCGTGGACATCATGCCCATCTTCCTTCGACACTACGCCAAGTCATGCAAGCTCAACCTTCAGGCAACCTCCGTCTCCTCTCGATGCGTCGCGCGCTCGTCGCCGTATCGCTCATTGCACCGATGTTTTCCGCATCCGCCGAAGATCTCCCCGACGTTTGCTCCGCGCTGCAGACGATCGTCGATGCGCCCTCATTCGATACGCTCGCCAAGGGTCGCGCGCTGATGCCGGCCGCTTCGCCCGGCCAGGGCGTATGCCGCGGCAGCGCGCATGTCTATGACTGCCGCTGGCGAGCGCATTGGGGCCCGGACGGCGTCGTGGGCGACCCGCTGCAGGAACTGGGCGCGGACATCGCCGCCTGCTTTCCCGACGTGCGTCACGACGTGAACACGGCAACGCGCCAGCACTTCGCGCTGCGCAACGCGACCAGCAAGCAGGTGACCACGATGACCGCCACGATAGAAACACCTAACACGATGCGCCTGCGCATCGTCCGCTGAGTTTCCGATCGCGGATGACGGCGAGAGCATGTTCAGAACGCACGTTTCTCGCGCACTCCTTGCTGTCGGCGCGGGTGCGCTTTCCGGCTGCACGTGGACGCTGATCACCGCCGCCGATGCCGCGGGCTCGCTGGTGCAGGCGGGCTTCACGGTTGCGTCGAACTACTCTTCGCCGACTTCGGTGACGGGGCCGCCCACCACGCTGCAATCCGTATGCATCGAATTGAATCAGAGCGTGGCGACGGGCGATTTCGTGCCCGTGCTGCAAGTCGCATTGCGCCGGCGCGGCGTGAATTCAGTGGTCTACAACCCCGGCACGTCGCCGCCCGGTTGCGAGGCGATGCTCGTCTACGGCGCAACGACCAGTTGGGACCGGCGCGCGTTTTCGAGCGAGCCGGTGTCGTATTTGTCGGCGATCGATCTGACGCTCGTGCGGCATGGGCAGATTCTCGTGACCGCGCGTTATGACACGAATGGTCTGAACATCGACCGTTTCGCGAGCGCGCGGCAGAAGCTGGATGCGCTGGTGGACCGGATGGTGGTCTCCCGCACACAGTAAGGCGCGCTTTCCTTACGGCATCTTTCCGATGCGATTTCGCGCGTCGAAGCAATGCTAATCTGCCCACGCTGTAGTTGTTGACCGATCCCTCTTGCGGCTCGCCATTTGTTTTCTGGCGAGCCGTCTTTTTTTGGTCTGGCTACCTCGAATGGCCGAACACTCACGCCGACTTCAGGAATGCTAGCATCGCCCTGAGCGAAGGTTCTTTTGCAAGTGGTCGGACCAGTGAGGCGCAGCATGCTCGAAGACAACCAGGAAGAGGCGTTACAGATCGCGGATGTCGTCGCCGGACGTATCGAAGCGCTGATCGTCGACGGCGTGCTGAAACCCGGTCAGGCGCTGCCTTCCGAGCGACGGCTGACCGCGAAGCTGGGCGCGTCGCGATCGGCGGTGCGGGAAGGATTGAAGGTGCTGCGCACGCGCGGCATCATCGAGACCTCGCATGGACGCGGCTCGTTCGTCGCCGCGCTGACGACGCAGCCCGCGCTCACGCCGATGATGCATCTGCTCGGCTCGCAGCCGCGCACCCTATACGACATCTTCGAAGTGCGCGAAATGCTCGAAGCCGAATCGGCGCGGCTGGCGGCGCTGCGCGGCACGCAGGCCGATTTCGCGCTCATCACCCGCCGATACGAAGAGATGCTCGCCGCGAACGAGAGCGACGTGGGCGAATCGGCCCGCGCGCGGCTCGACTATAACTTCCATCTCTCGATCTGCGAGGCGTCGCACAATCCCGTGCTGGTGCACACGCTGAGCTCGCTCACGGATCTGCTGCTCAGTTCGGTCTTCGCGTCGGTCAACAACCTCTACCATCGTGAAGAGCAGAAGCGAGTCATCGACAAGCAGCACGCCCGTCTCTACAAGGCCGTGCTCGGCAAACAGCCGGAGCAGGCGCGCAAGGCCGCGAGCACGCATATTACGACGACGACCGCCTGCATGCGGGAAATCGAGGCCGAAGAGCAGCGCCTGGTGCGCGCGACCTTGCGGCTCAAGGGCTGGACGTGATCCCGCGCCGCGCGTGGGCGCACAAGCGTGCGAAAGCCCGCGCGCCCTCGCCGTCATTGATTCACGCGGAAAAGCACATCTGGCACGCCAAAAAGAAGTGGTAGGACCAGTGGTTCGACATCTCGACAGTCTCTTACTGGCACGGAACAATGCGCTGCAGCAAAGCCAGTAGCGGCACCAAGCCGCACGATTCAGGAGACTCTCACGATGAACCCAACCAGCCCGACAGCCACGACCGAGTTCGAAAACGCGACGTACGCGAAAGTGACCTTGCGTCTGCTGCCCTTCCTTTTCATCTGCTACGTTGCGGCCTATCTGGATCGCGTCAACGTCGGATTCGCGAAGCTGCAGATGCTCAACGACCTGAAGTTCAGCGAGTCCGTGTACGGGCTGGGCGCGGGTATTTTCTTCATCGGCTATTTCCTGTTCGAGGTGCCGAGCAACATCCTGCTGCATCGCGTGGGAGCGCGCGTGTGGATCAGCCGCATCATGGTGACGTGGGCGCTGGTGTCGGCGGCGTCGCTCTTCGTGAAGACGCCCGCGATGTTCTACACGCTGCGCTTTCTGCTCGGCGTCGCCGAAGCCGGGTTCTTTCCCGGCATCGTGCTGTATCTGACGTACTGGTATCCGGGAAAGCGACGCGGCCGCATGAACGCGCTCTTCATGATCGGCATTCCGGTCGCGGGCGTGGTCGGCGGTCCGCTGTCGGGCTGGATCATGCAGGCGTTCAACGGCGTCCACGGCCTGTCGAACTGGCAATGGCTTTTCCTGCTCGAAGCGGTTCCTTCGCTCGTGCTCGGCATCCTGACCTTGTTCATGCTGCCGAACGGCATCCGCGCCGCGTCGTGGCTCAACGCGCAGGAGAAGCAGCTTCTCGAAGACAACATCGCACGCGATGAACCCGCCGGCGCCGATCATTCGCTGAAGAGCGTCGTGTCGAACGGCCGTGTGTGGCGGCTCGCCGCGATCTACTTCTGCTGCATGATGGGCCTCTACGGCGTGAGCTTCTATCTGCCGACGCTCATCAAGACGGCGGGCGTGAAGGACGCGCTCGACGTCGGCCTGTTCACCGCGATTCCCTACGCGGTCGCAATGGTGTCGATGATTCTCGTCGCGCGCTCTTCCGACCGCCGCAACGAACGCCGCTGGCATCTCGCGCTGGCGGGTATCGCGGCCGCGGCGGGCTTCTATGCAAGCACGCTTCAAACGGGCAACCTCACGCTCGCGCTGGTCACGCTGTCGCTCGGCACGGCCGGCGTGCTGTCGATGATGCCGGTCTTCTGGACCTATCCGAGCAGCGTGCTGACCGGCACCGCTGCGGCAGCCGGCATCGCGATGATCAACTCGATCGGCAACCTCGCCGGCTTCGTGAGTCCGTCGATCATCGGCTGGATGAAGGATGTCACGCACAGCACGAACGCAGGGCTCGTCGTGGTCGCGGGTGCGCTCGTCGTCGGCGCGGTGCTGACGCTCACGCAGCGCGCGACGGCGGGATCGTCAGCGGAGTCTTCGTCTTCGGCACCGCGCCGCGCGTGAGGCCATCATGTCCGTCACCGCCCCTTCCGCCCGCTCGTTCGGCGCGTCGCGCACGAGCCTGCTCGCATCGCTCGGCGATATCGTCGGCACGCACAACGTGCTCACCGGCGATGGAGAAACGCGCCGCTACCGCACCGGCTATCGCTTCGGCAGCGGCCGCGTGCTGGCGGTCGTGCGGCCCGGCACGCTCGTCGAGCAATGGCGCGTGCTTGCCTCATGCATCGCCGCGCGCGCGATCGTCATCACGCAGGCGTCGAACACCGGTCTGACGGGCGGCTCGACACCCGATGGCGATAGCTACGATCGCGACATCGTCATCGTCAGCACGACGCGCATCAAACGCGTGCATCTGATCAGGGGCGGAACTCAGGTGGTCTGCATCGGCGGCACGACGCTCGATCAACTCGAACGCGCGCTTAAGCCGCTCGGACGCGAGCCGCATTCGGTGATCGGCTCGTCGTGCATCGGCGCATCGGTGCTGGGCGGCATCAGCAACAACTCGGGCGGCTCGCTCGTGCATCGCGGGCCGGCTTATACGGAGATGGCGGTGTTCGCCGCCGTCGATGCATCGGGCGTGCTGCGCCTCGTGAATCATCTGGGCATCGAGCTCGGCAGCACGCCCGACGAGATTCTCGCGCGCATCGAAAACGGCACGTTCACCGATGCCGATGTTCGCGAAGGCGCGGCCGCCTCGGATCACGAATACGCGACACATGTCCGCGATATCGACGCTTCAACGCCCGCGCGCTTCAACGCCGATCCGCGGCGTCTGTTCGAAGCATCCGGCTCCGCGGGCAAGGTGATGACGTTCGCGGTGCGTCTCGACACGTTCGCCGCCGAGCGAGGCGCGAAGGTGTTCTACATCGTCACGAACGACACGAACGTGCTGACCGCCATTCGACGCCACGCGCTCGCGAACTTCACGCATCTGCCGATCGCGGGCGAGTATCTGCATCGCGATGCGTTCGATGTCGCGAAGCAATACGGCAAGGACCTCTTCGTCATCATCGACAAGTTCGGCACGGATCGATTGCCCCTGTTCTTCAATCTGAAGACGCGTTGCGATGCGTGGTTCGAGCGCCTCGGCTTCATGCCGAAGCACATGAGCGATCGCGTGCTGCAATGGTTGAGCGAACGTCTGCCGGATCATCTGCCCGCGCGTCTGACGAGATATCGCGAACAGTATGAGCATCATCTGATGCTGAAGGTGCCGGCGGCGGGCATCGAGGAAGCACGCGCGTTTCTGGCGCAGCGCTTCGCGAACGGTGGAGGCGCGTATTTCGAATGCACCGATGAAGAAGGCCGCAAAGCCTTTTTGCATCGCTTCGCGGCGGCGAGCGCGGCGGTGCGCTATCGCGCGGTGCATCATCGCGAGGTCGAGGATATCGTCGCGCTCGATATCGCGTTACGGCGCAACGACCGCGACTGGTTCGAACGGCTGCCGGAAAGGATCGAGCGCCCGATCGTGTTGAAGCTGTATTACGGGCACTTTCTGTGTCACGTGTTCCATCAGGACTACATCGTCGCCAAGGGCAACGATTGCATGGCGCTGGAGCACGAGATGCTCGAATTGCTCGATGACCGCGGCGCCGAATATCCCGCCGAGCACAACGTGGGGCATCTGTACGAGGCGAAGCCGCAGCTTGCCGACTTCTACAAGCAACTCGATCCGTGCAATTGCTTCAATCCGGGAATCGGGAAGACGTCGAAATTCGCGGCGTACCGGGAGCATGCGGCGGAAGCCTGAACGAGCTGCCTACGCGATCAACTTCGCCCGCAACATCGCCACATCCGCACTGGTCATCGACAAGCCCTGCGCGAGATAGCGGCTCAGCGTCCCGTACTCGCGATGCATCTCGTCGAACGCCGCTTCGATGGTCGCGCTTTGCGCCTGATACAGCGGCACGACAGTCTGCGTATCGGTTCCGAGCCGCGTCGCATGCGCGGTCATGCGTGCATCGATCTGCGTCTGCGCCACGGTGTTCGTCAGCAGATAGTCCTGGATGATCACGTCGAGCGGCACATCCGCGATGGAGAGCAGGAGCGCCGCCGCCCAGCCTGTGCGATCCTTGCCCGCCGTGCCGTGTACCACCTGCGGCCCCGACACGCGCGCGAGCTGCGTCAGCAGCAGGCCGAACTGCAAACGCGCGACCGGGTCCGTGACGAGTTGCCGCTGACGCTCGACGATCCATGCGCTCGCGGCTGCGGCGTCGGCCGGTGCCGCGGCGGCGACGTCGATCGGCGCGATCTCATGCGTCTCACGCACCGCACCCGACGGCACGCGATCCGGCGCAAGCGACGCCTCTCCCACCACACGAAGATCATGCACCGCGCTCAGCGACAAACGCGCGAGCGCGGCCGCGTCGGCATCGTCGGGCGTGAGCGCGCCCGAGCGATAGAACACGCCGCGCCGCAAGCGCGCGCCATCGACGGTCGGATAGCCTTCGCCCATCCCCGCAACATCGCGGAAGTTTTCGATCGTGGACAGCTTCGGCGTTTCGGTGACGCTCTGATCATCGCCCGCGCCGCCGCATGCCGACAGCAGCGCGCTCGCGCCGAACGTGCTCGAAAGCAGCGCCACACGTGCGCCGCCCCGGATGAAAGCACGACGCGACAAAGGCATCGAACGCATGGACGAAGCGGGCTTCATGTTTCTTCGCAGGGAATGACGATGCGCACGATCAGCCCGCCGCCTTCGGCATTGCCGATTTCGCAGCGGCCGCGCTGCTCACGCGCAAGGCGTTCAACGATGGTGAGCCCGAGTCCGCAATGGCCGTTGCCGCTGCGCGCGGGATCGAGCCGCACGAAGGGCCGCAATACGTCGTCGAGGCGTTCATCGGGAATGCCGGGTCCGTGGTCGCGCACTTCGATCAGCCAGTCATCGCCCTGACGCGCCGTGCGTATCTCCACGGGCGGCTCGCCGTGCTCAAGCGCATTGTCGACGAGATTCGTCATCAGGCGATCGATGAAAGTCCGCGGCAGTCTGAACGTATCGCCGGCTTCGAGCGACAGCGCGAACAAGGGCTCGTCGCCATCTTCGGGCGATGCGAACTGCTCCGCGATGAACGCATCGACACCGGTCTTCGTGTTGTCCGAAGACGAGCGCCCCGCGAATTCGAGAAACTGCTGCACGATGCGCGTCATCGAATCGATATCGCGCAGGAAATGGGCGCGCTCGCGCTCGTCCTTCGCGAGCACGCTCGCGCGCAGCGACAATCGCGTGAGCGGCGCCTTCAGATCGTGCGCGATGCCGGCGAGCATCACGGCGCGATCGTCGTCGGCGTCGGTGAGTTTCTTCATCATCTGATTGAATGCGCCGATCAGCTCGCGCAATTCGCGCGGACCGTTTTCCTCGACGGGCACCGGCCGCTCGCCGCCGCCGAAGCGACGCGCCGCCTGTGCGACGCGTGCGAGCGGACGCTGCAATTGCCATGTCGCGATGAGCGAGAGCACGAGCGCGCCCGCGAGCAGCACGATGCCCTCCGTGATGAACGGCGCGGGCGGCGGCAGGTCGATCGGCGCGACGATCCACACGTTGCTCTGCGGATAACGCACCCAGAGCCGCGACTTGTTGTGGCCGTCGATATCGATGGCGATCTGCGAGCCTTCCGGCAAGCGGTCGGCGAGCTGGCGCGCGAGGTGCGCATGGCGCGTCTTCGCGGGATCGCGCAGCGTGAGCGGCTCGGGCATGTTCCACACCGGCACGATATGCACGCGCGTTTCGCGCATGAGCCGCCCGCCGAGCGCGACATCGTTATGCGCCGCTTCGAGCACGATGAGCAACGCGCGCGCGTAACCATCGGCTTCCTTGTGCGGCCCTTGCACGTGGAGAATCGCGAACCATCCGCCCTGAAGCGCGAGCAGCACGCAGATCGACACGATCGCCATGCGGCCGAACAGCGTGTCGATGAAACCGCGCGGCCTGCGCGCGGACTGCCAGAAACCGGAACGCATCGTGGTTACGCCCCGGTCCAGTCGAAAGCCGGAGCGTCCGTGTCGGGAACGAAGACGTAGCCCTGCCCGCGCACGGTCTGCACATGACGTGGATGCGACGGATCGTCTTCGATGAGGCGGCGCAGGCGCCAGATCGGCACGTCGAGGCCGCGATCGCGAAAAGGCAGATCGTCGCGATGGACGAGATCGTGAATCAGCACGCGCGACAGCACCTTGTACGGATGCTTGATAAACACCTTGAGCAGCGCGAACTCGCTGTCGCGCAGCGCGATGCGTTCGCCGCCGCTCGACAGCGAGCGCGTCACGAAATCCACCTCGAAGCGCCCGAAGCGTTCGCGCGGCGCGGGCTCGGGACGGCTCGGCGCGCTCGCGCGGCGTCTGAGCACAGCCTCGATGCGCGCGAGCAGTTCACGCGGATCGAACGGCTTGGCGAGGTAGTCGTCCGCGCCCGACTGCAGCCCGGCGATCTTTTGCGGCACGCTATCGCAACCGGTCACGAAGATCACCGGAATGTCCTCGCCCGCCGCGCGCAGATCGCGCAGCGCGCGCAGGCCGTCGATGTCCGGCATCATGATGTCGAGCACCACGATGGACGGACGTTCGAGTTCCAGCCGCCGGCGCAGCCCGCCGCCGTCGTGCAGCACGGAGACGTCGATGCCTTGCGTGTTGAAGAAGCGGCGCAGCAGATCGCGCACCGCGGGGTCGTCGTCGACGATGAGAACCGATGTAGACATCTCAAAATTTTATTCGGCCTTAATCCGTAATCGCGCGTCGTGCGCGTGGCGCGACATTACGGATGTTTACGGAAGCCATCCCGGACGCGATGAACGCGCGGAGTACGCGCGTGCTATTTCCCCTGAACCCGCGCACGCCGGAGACCGGGCCGCGCATCGCCGTTGAAACACGCCGTAACGGAAAGAAATGGAAAGTTCACGGCCATCGCGACGGCGTGGGCCTTGCGCTTAGAATCCGCGAATGACACCACATGTACTGATGGTCGATGACGACCCCGTCGTGCGCGATCACGTTCGCGACTATCTGCAGCAGCACGGCTTCGATGTCTCCGTTCTAAGCGACGGCACGGACCTCAAACGCCGCGTGCAGGCCGAGCGTCCCTCGATGATCGTGCTCGACGTGATGATGCCCGGCAAGGACGGCATCAGCGCGCTGCGCGAATTGCGCAATGCCCGCGACGATATCCCCGTGATCCTCTTGACCGCGCGCTCGGACGTGCTCGATCGCGTCATCGGGCTGGAACTCGGCGCGGATGATTACCTCGGCAAACCCTTCGATCCGCGCGAGCTGCTCGCGCGCATCCGTTCGATTTTGAGGCGCTTCGAGAGCGCTTCGCCGGTCACGGCCAGCGCGCCGGAGATTCGGCCGTCTTATCGTTTTGGCCCGTTCGAGATGGACTTCGGCGCGCGCGAGCTGCGCCGCGACGGCGAGCGCATCACGCTGCGCTCGGGTGAGTTTGCGCTGCTCAAGACGCTCGTCAAGAACGCGATGATCGTGCTCACGCGCACGGAGCTGAACGAAAAGATGCGCGGGAATGGCGCGCATCGCGATCGCAGTCTCGATGTGGCGATATGGCGGCTGCGGCGGCTGCTTGAAGTCGATCCGTCGGAGCCGCGTTATGTGCAGACGGTTTGGGGGCAGGGGTATATTTTTGTGCCGCATGGGGATCCGACGGCGGCGGGGCGGATTGCGGCGCAGGTGGACGAAGTCGCCTGAAAAAAGTGCAAGCCATCAATTCGTAGAATCCGGAAGCGGACAGAAAGGGCACGCCAAGAGCGCCGCCCGGAAGCACAGGCGGTGCGCGTCAGCGCACCCAAAGAAGCTTCTATCCGTTGTTTCCATAGCTTTCCGCTAATCTCGTCTCTCTACAATAAATAGGATTACTATCTTAAAACCAGCCATCAGATCGATTTTTCTCGCGTCCAGTCGAAAACTCTTAGTTGTCTTGCAAAGCTGATTTGCGGGATGCATCGCGTCAAATTGTGTTGACACTGAGCCATCACAATCGCTTTCATCGAAACTATGAAAGTCGTTCCGACGTCTTTGGACAATTGGCGAGAGTTGCTTGATGACAAACATCTATTTGAAAATTGACGGCATCACGGGGGAATCAGACGTGTTTGGTCACGAAGGAGAGATTGACGTGGTGAGCTGGGATTGGCTGCTGTCTCGCAACCTGCGCGACCAATCACCTCAAAATGAGACATCGATCGATCACCTCACTTTTGTTCACGAGGTTGGTCTTGCATCATCTGGATTGCTGAATTACCTGATTCAAAACAGGGTTGCAACCAAAGCTTTGCTGCGCGCCTACAAACCGACCGCGCAACCCCAGGCTGTGGGCGCGCTTGGAACACTGCTCCCGCCTCAGCCGTTCTTGAGCCTGACGCTGGAGAACGTCATGGTGATGAGTATCAAGCCATACGGTTGCGCGGGTGGTCATTATGAAGAGGTCGGACTCTCATTCAGTAAGTTCAAGCACGAGTATGCAAAGGGAGTGGCTGGACTGCCCGGCCCGAAAGCAACCGTTGAGCATGATTTGCGCCGATGACTAAGTCCGTGAAGCGTCGCATTAATTCGTTTGCAGCCCTTCTGGGAATTTCTCTTCTCTGCATGCAACGTCCTGCTCTCCCGTCTACTCTTGACTTCTTGAAAACTTCAAAAGTCGCTCCGGGCGAAGTCGTAAGGCTGGTTCCGGACGGCAAGCATCCCCAATGGGCGAATTACTCGGTCTTTCTGCCAGGTGGAAGTCGATATCTGAGGGAAATCGATGACTAACCGCACACGGCGTCGTATTAACTGGCCTGTTGTTTTCAGCGGCATAGCCTTGTTCTGCATCCAGCTTTCTTTTCTGCCATCTACCGTCGAGTTTGTGCGTACTTCCAAGGTAGCCCAGGCCGAAGTCGTAGGGTTGAATGCAGGTGGCAAGCACCCCCAAGTCGAATTCACGACATTCGATGGGGAGCACATATCAGTTCCGACAAGCAGTTGGTTTCGTTCCGTCAGCGTAGGCGACAAGGTAGAAATGCGCTTCGACCCGAAGCATCCTCGTATTGCACGGATAAACTCCCTGTTCGGTGTGTGGTTCCTCCATCTTTTTTGTGGAGTTCCGGCGATTGTTCTGGCAGTGGGTGGATTGCTTGGCCTCTCTGGCAAAGGGTCGGAGTTTGAGGAAGGCAATGATTCAAAGTGACTGGTCCTACGAGACATCGGCGGGGGGAAACGCGGGGCTGGGATTGCTTTCGATGTCAGGCGGTATGTTTGTCCTGAACGATCCGACCGGACGCAAATTCAGGTTCACCTACCATACAGGCGGAATGGGTCTGGGCTTGGCGGCTCGATTGCCTTCCCGGTTTCGTCTGCCCGAAATCAAACTGCCTCGGTTCATTTCGAAGGACGGCACCATTGCCGGGACCGGCGCAACCAGCGAATTCGAAGGCGGCGGTGTGATTTTTCGGCTCAGGAACAAGGAGCTGACACGCACAGACTATACCGGGCTAACGCTCAGTTTAGAGTTCGGCGGCGGTGTGCTTGTCGCGGGAAGCTTCACGTTGTTCTTAACGGGACTGAAGCAAGGCGTGGTTGTGGCGTGGCTGTTCAATCCGGGACTGTTCACGAATGTTCTATTTCAGTCTGCTACGGCTCTCGTCGTGTTTGCTGGCGTAAGCGAAGGCCTGGTAGATGCCATCGGCGTTTCGCCGATGCTTGGCTCCATTTCCTACGATGGACCATACCGGGATACGTCGCACTGAGCGCGCTTGAATCAGCAAAGGGAGGCTGGCGTGACGCGCATCGACCCGCCCCGCATCATCAAAAAGTCAGCACACTCATAAAAAGCCGTTGCAACCACCCCATCGTCGTCGAATCGGCGAGCATCCCCACCCCCGCCTGTTCGATACGCGCATTGGCCACCTTGTTCGACGCCACATAATTCCCCGCCTCGATATCCTTGGGATTGACGATGCCCGAGAAGCGCAACCGGTCCTGATTGCCGCTCATCGCGATGATCTTGTCGCCCGCGACCACGAGATTGCCGCCCGGCAAGGTGCCGATAACCGACACCGCGAGCGTGCCGCTCATCGCGGAAAGATTGCTCGTGCTCCCCTTACCCTTGAACGACGTATCCGCCGAGCCGACGTTGAAGAGCCGCGCGAGCCGCGCCGCCGCCCCGCTCGACTTGTCGGCGGCCTCGGCGCTGATGCTGCTCGCGCGGCTCGCGCTGGCATCCGCGGAATTGCTGCCCTGATACGACTCCGCGAGCCGGATCGTCAGCACGTCGCCGACCTTCTGAGCGCGCGAAGTCTCGTAGAGCGAGACCGAGCTGCCCGCCTGATAGATCGCGCCCAACGTGTTGACATTGACCGGCTGCGCGACGGCCGGCGCATAAGTCGGCATCTCGACGATCGAGCGCGACCCGGACGACGAGCACGCGGCGAGCGCGAGCACCAACGCCGCGCATGGCAATGACGCCAGTTTCATGAACAATCCTCTCCGTTGATTCAGGGCGCGTCGTGCACCGCGGCAAGACGCCATCTGTCGGTCGTATCGCGCAGCCACGCTTCGTATGCCTTCAGGCGATAGATCACGCGCGCCGACGCCGCCGCCCCGTTCGCTTCCAGCGTGATCGAGCTCGCCGCGTTCTCCCATGTGCGCGTCTGGTAGCCATTCGCGCGCTCGACGCGGCTCGTGCCGAATTTCGACGACAGCGCCTGCGCGAAGTCATCGGCGACACGCGCGTCGATCACGAACGACATGCGATAGAGCCGGGGCGACGCATCGCCCGGCATCGCCATGAAGCGCAGCACATGATCGCGCGCGGGCGCGCCATCGACGACCGCCAGCGATTCGCTCCATCCGTTTTGCGTGCGATGCGCCCACTTGCACGCGATCGACAGGCTGTGCGCATCGCGCAGCACCATGCCGAGCGAAGCCGCTTCGAGATCCGTGTCGCACACGGCGACGCTGCCGGGCGGCGTCGCGCGCGCGGGCTCCTCGTGGCGGAACGCATCGAGCGAGATGCCGAGCCGCAGGCCGCGGAAGTCGAAAGGCTTTTGCGCCGCCGCGAACGCAGGCATCGCCATGCAAACGAGAAAGGCACAACCCAGGAACGTTCGCTTCATGTCAGTCGATGGCGGTGGCGCAGGCATCGAAGGGCGTGGACGCGGCATGACCCACGACCGGCACGATCTTCAGCGCGGCCGATGTCACGCGGCACGGCAACGCGGCGAGCGCGCAGCCATCGAGCACGATCGGGCACGCCGCGAGCGCGACGCACGCGAGTACGAGACGAAAGGACGTCGCCATGATTCACGCGGTCGTGTCGACGTGATTGCCGAGATGCGCCGGATTGCTTGGCGTCGACTTCGCGTTCGGCGTGCCGGTTTCCACCGTCGGGGTTTCGGTGCCGCGCTTGATGGGCAGCGTGTGCGACAACGCTTGCGTCGTGTGTTGGGTGCTCGGGCTGGTGACGTTCATGCTGCGCGCTCCTTCAGTTTGGAAGACCGTTGCGGATTGCAACGCGGCAATCTTCCGTGAGCGCGCGATATGGCGATCGCACGAGAAAAACACGCTTTCCGCGAGAGCTTACGAGCCGTTACGCCGCTGTTACCAGTTATTGCTGCAACGCGGCGAAAGCGGCGAGATGGTATGACTGTTAAGTGGAAAAAGCGGGTTAACGTGAATTAAAAGTGGGCGAATAGCTTCATATAGTCAATCTATCTCGGCGCCGTTGCATCGACAGTTGAAAAACCCAAATACCGGAATGGCGAGGAGATAAATAGAACAACGAATTAAAAGGTTATTCCAGAATCATTCGAACAAGATCGATAAATAGCCAACGGATGGAGGAACCACTGACATGAAACGCCGCACCGTGTTAGTCGCGATGGCCGCCGCGCCCTTGAGCGCAATGCTCCCGCTTCCCGCCTTCGCGCAGAAACCCATCGTGCTCGGCTTCGCGCAGGTCGGCGCCGAAAGCGAATGGCGCACCGCGAATACCGAGTCGATCAAGTCGAGCGCGAAAGAAGCCGGCATCGACCTGAAATTCTCCGACGCCCAGCAGAAGCAGGAAAACCAGATCAAGGCGATACGCTCGTATATCGCGCAGAAGGTCGATGTGATCGCGTTCTCGCCGGTCGTCGAAACCGGCTGGGAAACCGTGCTCGTCGAAGCGAAGAACGCGAAGATTCCCGTCGTGCTCACCGACCGCGCGATCAGCAGCAAGGACGAGACGCTCTATGTGACCTTCATCGGCTCCGACTTCACCGAGGAAGGCCGCAAGGCGGGCCGCTGGCTCGTCGAGAAAGAGAAAGGCAACGCGGGGCCGATCAATATCGTGGAATTGCAGGGGACGGTAGGCTCCGCGCCCGCGATCGATCGCAAGAAAGGCTTCGAGGAAATCATCAAGTCCGATCCGAAGTTCAAGATCATCCGCTCGCAAACCGGCGACTTCACGCGCGCGAAGGGCAAGGAAGTGATGGAAGCGTTCCTCAAGGCCGAGGGCAAGAAGATCAACGTGCTCTACGCGCACAACGACGACATGGCGATCGGCGCGATCCAGGCTATCGAGGAAGCGGGCATGAAGCCGGGCAAGGACATCATCATCATTTCCGTGGATGGCGTGAAAGGCGCGTTCGAAGCGATGATGGCGGGCAAGCTCAATGTATCGGTCGAATGCAGTCCGTTGCTCGGGCCGCAACTGATGTCGGTCGTGAAGGACATCAAGGCGGGCAAGTCCGTGCCCAAGCGCATCGTTACGCAGGAAAGCATCTTCCCGATGGAGGTCGCGGCGAAGGAATTCCCCAATCGCAAATACTGATCTCCGATGACATCACCCGTACTGGAGTTGCGAGGCATCGACAAGCGCTTCGCCGGCGTGCATGCGTTGCAGGATGTGAACC
The DNA here is from genome assembly GCF_046030135.1 of Caballeronia jiangsuensis. Classification (NCBI taxonomy): domain Bacteria; kingdom Pseudomonadati; phylum Pseudomonadota; class Betaproteobacteria; order Burkholderiales; family Burkholderiaceae; genus Caballeronia; species Caballeronia jiangsuensis. Next base: position 4,672 of record NZ_JAQQDB010000014.1, on the reverse strand, counting down.
TCGTCCTTCATCCGGGCGAGGTTCACGCGCTGATGGGACAGAACGGCGCGGGCAAGTCGACGCTCATCAAGGTGCTCACCGGCGTCGTGAGTCTCGACGCCGGCGAAATCCTGCTCGACGGCCGCGCGATTCGCCCGGAGTCGCCGCTCGACGCGCAGAAACTCGGCATCAGCACGGTCTATCAGGAAGTGAATCTCTGCCCGAATCTCTCGGTGGCGGAGAACATCTTCGCGGGCTATTTTCCGCGACGCGGCGCGCTTGCCGGCTATCGCATCGACTGGGACGCGACGAACCGGCAGGCGCGTGAGTTGCTCGCGCGCATCGGGCTCGATATCGACGTGACGCGCGTGCTGACGAGTTATTCGGTCGCCGTGCAGCAGATGGTCGCGATTGCGCGGGCGCTGAAGCTATCGTCGAAAGTGCTGATCCTCGACGAGCCGACTTCCAGCCTCGACGACGACGAAGTGCGCCGCCTCTTCGACGTGCTGCGCCGGCTGCGCGAACAGGGTCTCGCCATTCTGTTCGTCACGCACTTTCTGAATCAGGTCTACGCGATCTCCGATCGCATCACGGTGTTGCGCAACAGCCGGCGCGTCGGTGAATGGCGCGCGAGCGAGCTGGGCACGCAGGCGCTCATCGCGGCGATGCTCGGGCGCGAGCTCGCCGCCGCGCAGGCGCGTCAGGCGCCGCCCGAAGAGTCCGATGCAGGCGTCGCGGATAACGCCGTGCTCGACGCCATCCGGCTCGGCCAGAAAGGACAATTGCAACCGCTCGATCTGCGCGTGCGCGCGGGCGAAGTGGTCGGCGTCGCGGGGCTGCTCGGGTCCGGGCGCACCGAGCTCGCGAAGCTGCTCTTCGGTCTGGAGAAGCCCGACGAAGGCGAACTGCGCATCGATGGCAAGCCCGTTTCGTTCGCGACGCCCGCGCAGGCGATCCGTCATGGCATCGCGTTCTGTCCGGAGGAGCGCAAGGCGGATGGCATCGTGGCCGAGCTGTCGTTGCGCGAGAACATTGCGCTCGCGTTGCAGGCGCGCATGGGCGCGCGACGCTGCCTCACGCGCGCCGAACAGAACGCGCTCGCCGAACGCTTCGTGCGCGCGCTCGGCATCAAGGCCGCGACGCTCGACATGCCGATCGGCCTGCTTTCCGGCGGCAATCAGCAAAAGGCGCTCATCGCGCGATGGCTCGCGACCGAGCCGCGCCTCCTGATTCTCGACGAGCCCACGCGCGGCATCGATGTCGCGGCGAAGCAGGAAATCATGGACGAGATAATGCGCCTCGCATCGACGGGCATGGCGGTGCTCTTCATCTCGTCGGAGATCTCGGAGATCGTGCGCATCGCGAACCGCATCGTCGTGCTGCGCGACCGTCGCAAGGTCGGCGAGCTTCCGGCGGGAACGAGCGAGGACACCGTCTGCGAAATGATCGGAGCCGAACATGGATGACACCGTGCGGCGTGGAATGCTTCGCTCGGCGATGGAGCATCGGCTAGGCTGGCCGATCGTCACGCTCGCGCTGTTGCTTGCGTTGAACGCGGCGTTCAATCCGGGCTTCCTGCATGTCGAATGGCGCGATCATCATCTCTACGGCAGCCTCGTCGATATCCTCAATCGCGCCGCGCCGCTCGCGGTCGTCGCGCTCGGCATGACCATCGTGATCGCGACGCGCGGCATCGATATCTCCGTGGGCGCGGTCGTCGCCATCGCGGGCGCGGTCGCCGCATGGGCGATCGGCGGGTCGGTCGCGGGCACCGTCACGCGCTTTCCGTTGCCCGTCGTGATCGTGCTCGCGCTCGGCGTCGCGTTGCTGTGCGGGCTGTGGAACGGCGTGCTCGTCGCGCGCGCGGGCATGCAGCCGATCATCGCGACGCTCATTCTCATGGTCGCGGGACGCGGCATCGCGCAGCTCATCACGAGCGGCCAGATCATCACGATCTACTACTCGCCCTACTTCTTCTTCGGCGGCGGTTATCTGCTCGGCGTGCCGATGTCGATACTGATCGTCGCGCTCGTGTTCGTGCTGCTCTATCTCGCGATCACACGCACCGCACTCGGGCTGTTCCTGCAGGCGATCGGCATCAATCCGACCGCCGCGCGCGTCGCGGGCGTGCAGGCGCGCAGGCTCACGCTCGGCGCGTATGCGTTCAGCGGATTGTGTGCGGGCGTCGCGGGCATACTGATCAGCTCGAATGTGAAAAGCGCCGACGGCAACAACGCGGGCCTGCTGCTCGAACTCGACGCGATCCTCGCCGTCACGCTCGGCGGCACCGCGCTGACCGGCGGGCGCTTCACGCTCGCGGGCAGCGTGATCGGCGCGCTCATCATCCAGACGCTCACGTATCTGATCTATTCGCTCGGCGTGCCGCCGGAGGTGAACCTCGTCGTGAAGGCGATCGTGGTGTTCGTGGTGATGATGCTGCAATCGGGCGAATTCCGCGCGACGGTCGCGAAGTTCGCGCGCCGCCCCGCTCTTTCCGACCGCGAGGTGCGCCGATGAATTCGGGCCTGCCCACGCTCACGCAGCATCGCAAGGGCGACACGCCGCCGCGCAAGACATCGCGCAGCCGCTACCTTCCGCTCGCCGCGACGATATCGCTGTTCATCGCCGTTTCGGTGCTCGGCTCGGTGATGTACACCGGCTTCTTCTCGCCGCAGGTCTTTCTCAATCTGTTGATCGACAATGCGTTTCTGATCGTCGTCGCGGTGGGCGAGACCTTCGTGATTCTGTCGGGCGGCATCGATCTGTCGGTGGGATCGGTGATCGCGCTCACGACGATGGTCTCCGCCGCGCTCGTCGAAAAGGCGGGCTGGCATCCGCTCGTGGTGATCCCGCTCGTGCTCGCGATGGGCACTGCGTTCGGCACGCTGATGGGCTGGCTGATCGCGCGTTTCCGGCTGCAACCGTTCATCGTCACGCTCGCGGGGATGTTCCTCGCGCGCGGGCTGTGCTATCTCATCAGCATCGATTCGATCAGCATCACGGACCCGTGGTACGCAGCCGTTTCGCAGCTTCGCATACCCGTGATGAGCGGCGCGTCGCTATCGCTCGGCGCGGTGATCGCACTCGTCGTGCTCGCCGCCGCGGTGTTCGTCGCGCATTACACGCCGTTCGGACGCACCATCTACGCGGTCGGCGGCAATCCGCATTCCGCGCTGCTGATGGGCTTGCCGGTGAATGCGGCGACCATCGGCGCCTACGCGTTGTCGGGCTTCTGCTCCGCGCTCGGCGGCGTGCTGTTCACGTTCTACATGCTCTCGGGATACGGCCTGCATGCGATGGGGCTCGAACTCGACGCGATCGCTTCGGTCGTCATCGGCGGGACGCTGCTGACGGGCGGTGTCGGCTATGTGATCGGCACGCTGTTCGGCGTGCTGTTGCTCGGCATCATCCAGACGCTGATTTCGTTCGACGGCTCGCTCAGTTCGTGGTGGACGAAGATCGCGGTCGGCGCGCTGCTGCTCGTGTTCTGTCTGTCGCAGCGGGCGTTCGGTGAGCGCGGCGCGGCGAAGCGCTGACGACGATATGGACTATCGCCATCCACAGCCCCGCAAGAGCATGCACGCGCGCATCGTGCAGGAGCTCGGCATCGAGATCGTGAGCGGCAAGCTCAAGCCGGGCGATCGCCTGCCCGCCGAGGCGAAGCTGTGCGAAGCGTATGGCGTGAGCCGGCCCGTGCTGCGCGAAGCGACGCGCGTGCTCGTTGCGAAAGGTCTCGTCCTGTCGAAGCCGCGTCTGGGCAGTGTCGTGCGTCCGCGCGATGAATGGCACACGCTCGATCCCGATGTGCTTTTCTGGACGATCAACAGCGTGCACGAAGGCGAGTTCTTTCAGTCGCTGCTCGTGGTGCGCAGGATCGTCGAGCCTGCGGCCGCCGCGCTCGCCGCATCGAACGCGACGGAGGAGGATGTCGCGCTTATCCGTGATGCGTTCGAGCGCATGTCGCACGCGGACACGCCCGAGGCGTTGCTCGCGCCCGATCTCGAGTTTCATCGCGCGATCATGACCGCGACGCACAACGATATGCTGATGTACATCGGACATATGCTGACGCTGGCGCTGTCGGAGTCGATCAAGCTGACGAGTCGTCATCCGGATACGCATGCGCTGTCATTGCCGCGGCACAAGGCGATTCTCACTGCTATCGCGAATCGTGATCCGCTCGGGGCGCGGCATGCGAGTCTCGTGCAACTCGACAATGCATTGGCTGATGCGCAAAGCGTGTTGTCGGCGGTTTATCAGGAATAATGTCTTCGCGTAGGGTTTTTGGGGGGGTTTTCGCCGGATCCCGTGTTCGTGTCGGTTTATTAGCACTGCCCCTCCCCGGGGCGGGGGTCACTTTCTTTGCTGCTGCAAAGAAAGTAACCAAAGAAAGCAGCTTCTCAGCGCCCGCGGTCACACGCACGTTGGCCATGCTTGCCAGCCCACGGTGGCCCTCGCCTAAGTGTCGCCCTCACAGGCCTAATCGGGCTTGGCTCGCGCACGGTCTGCCGCACCAAATGTTTTGGCGTGCTGGTTCAGCGCCAAATAGCTTCGGCACAGCGCTACGCGCTGCCGTTGGGTATGCGAGGGAAACCGACTAAGAAGAAGCGCACGCCGACCCGATTGACCCATCGGCCGCGTAGCGGGCCGGAGCTATTTGGTGCTGAACCAACGCGCTCAAGGTTATGGCTCG
>NZ_JAQQDB010000139.1:0-410 GCF_046030135.1 Caballeronia jiangsuensis | reverse complement strand
TTCAGCACCTCGGCCTTGAGCGAGCGATGAAAGCGCTCGTCCTTGCCGTTGGTCTGCGGGTGATAGGGACGGCTATGGCTCATACGAATACCCAGCCGAATGCATCGGATGGCCAACTCGGTCAATTCGCCAGGCTTGCTTGGCGTGCCCCACGGCGCGCCGTTATCGGCGTTGATCTGTTGCGGCAGCCCGTAACAGGCGAAAGCGTTTCGCAGGTGCGTGTACACCGTCTCGGTGTCCTGGCTGCAGCACGCCTGCAGCACGAGGTTGAAGCGCGAATGATCGTCGATCACGGTGAGCGGGTGGCAGCGCCTTTGATCGAGCATGCCGAAGTGGCCCTTGAAATCGATTTGCCATAGCTCGTTCGGCTCGGCGCGCTCGAAACGGGTCCAGGCGGTGGCCGCCTCCGA
>NZ_JAQQDB010000138.1:0-412 GCF_046030135.1 Caballeronia jiangsuensis | reverse complement strand
AATATGAAGCAACCGGCGCGGCCAACTCGTACGGTGATGGTTGCTGTGCCTACAAGCTAATGTCAAACACGCCCGGCACGCGCAACGTGTTGGGACTGCCCAGGTACGTCCACCGAACCTCCCCGGCTGCAACATCTAGATGCTGCTGACGTACATCAGGAAACGCGTGCCCAGTTTCCACGAATGCCTGTCGGTCCCAGCGATTAAAGAGCGCCGCTAACGGATGGTCTGCCGCCACACGAGCTTCCCATATGCCAGTCTGCGCGCAACGCTTCTCACCGCTGCATTGCAGGGACCGAGGTTCATCGGTGAGTTGCCTTACTTTGCCAGCCTTGACCCGCATCTCGAGGATCTCATGAGGCTGCGTCGCAAGCTTGTATGCTTCGCCCAAGTAGTGCCAACGAACATCGCG
>NZ_JAQQDB010000137.1:0-414 GCF_046030135.1 Caballeronia jiangsuensis | reverse complement strand
AGCTTTCCCCAGCCTAAGCACTTCACACCGGCCGCGGCACAGGCGATTGGCTGAATGGCCCGGCTGTAGCGAGTGCCCTCGTAGGTCTCGCGGGGCTTGGACCGCGCACGGTCTGACACATCGCACCACTTAACGGACAGGTTCAGCACGAAATAGCTCCGGCTGGCTTCGCGGCCGATGGGTCAATCGGGTGCGCGCGCGCTTCTTCGATGGTTTCCCATGCAAACCCAACGGCAGCGCGTAGCGCTGTGCCGACGCTCTTTCGTGCTGAACCAGCGCGCTGAATCGTCTCGGGCGGCAGACCGTGCGCGAGCCAAGCCCGGTTAGTCCTTCGAGGGCGACACTTAGGCGAGTGTCACCACGGGCTGGCAAGCATGGCCAAACTGCGTGTGACCGCGGGCGGTGAGGAGCTGC
>NZ_JAQQDB010000136.1:0-418 GCF_046030135.1 Caballeronia jiangsuensis | reverse complement strand
CAGCTTTCCCCAGCCTAAGCACTTCACACCGGCCGCGGCACAGGCGATTGGCCTAATGGCCCGGCAGTAGCGAGGGCCCTCGTAGGTCTCGCGGGGCTTGGATCGCGCACGGTCTGACTCGTCGCGCCGCGTGCTCCACTGGTTCAGCACCAAATAGCTCCAGCCCGCTACGCGGCCGGTGGGTCAATCGGGTGTGCGTACGCTTCTTCTTCGATGGTTTCCCTTGCATACCCAACGGCTGCGCGTAGCGCTGTGCCGGAACTCTTTCGTGCTGAACCAGCGCCCTAAAACAGTTGGTGCGGCAGACCGTGCGCGAGCCAAGCCCGATTGGGCCTTTGGGGGCGACACTTAGGCGAGTGCCACCGCGGGCTGGCAAGCATGGCCAACGTGCGTGTGACCGCGGGCTTAAACGAGCTGC
>NZ_JAQQDB010000135.1:0-427 GCF_046030135.1 Caballeronia jiangsuensis | reverse complement strand
CGAGCCGTTCGACTACTTCAAGCCGTACTGAACCGAATCAACCGAATCAACGATAGCGAGCCGAAAAAACATGGCGACTCCGCAATTCCATCCGCTGCGCATCCGTGAGGTCCGCCCCGAAACCGCCGACGCGTTTACCGTTTCGTTCGAGGTGCCGCCCGCGCTGCGCGATGCGTTTCGCTTCACGCAGGGTCAGTTCGTGACGCTCAAGACGCATATCGATGGCGAGGAGACGCGCCGTTCGTACTCGATCTGCGTGGGCGTGACCGACTACGATCGCGACGGCGAATTGCGCATCGGCATCAAGCGCGTGCGTGGCGGGCGCTTCTCGAACTTCGCATTCGATACCCTGAAACCCGGCCACGAGATCGACGTGATGACGCCCGACGGACGCTTCTTCACGCACCTGAACGCGGATCACGCAAAG
>NZ_JAQQDB010000134.1:0-432 GCF_046030135.1 Caballeronia jiangsuensis | reverse complement strand
GCATAGGCGCTGGTCGCGTCGCTCCCTTTGATCAGCCCGTTTTGGTGATACGTGCCCATGCGGTCCCACGCATCTGCCACCCCTAGTTTCATCGCCTTCTCGACCCAGCGAATGGCAAGCTCAGGATCATGTTCCGGAATTGGATAACCACTGAGAATCAGCGAGGCAAGATTCAACATCGCTTTCCAATGATTGCGCTCGGCCGCCTGCACATACAGTTGGTAGATGCGGTTCCAGTTTCGCTTCTCGAACCATACGTTCGGGTCGTTCAGTTCGAGCGCTTGCTCGTACCATAACTCGGCCTGCGGATCGACGGGCGGAATGTGCTGATCCTGATAAACGCAAGTGAACGTCTGGCGGTGCGGATCGAACAGCGGCAGTTTCGTGTAGCGGGGAAAATCGGATAGTCGAGCAGTCATACGATTGAATAGC
>NZ_JAQQDB010000133.1:0-438 GCF_046030135.1 Caballeronia jiangsuensis | reverse complement strand
AAAGCCGACCCGGAACTCAAAGGGATGCGCTGGACGCTGCTCAAGGACGCGAACAAACTGAATCTTGCGCAATTGACCGACCTTGAGGCGCTTGTCAGGCAGTACGCCACCAAGCGCACTGCCCGCGCATGGCTGTATCGCGAACAGTTGCGCGAGATTCTCGAGCGCAAGCAAATCCATGTCGTCTCCGAGATGTTGCGGCAGTGGTGCACCAACGTCATGCGCTCGAAAGTCGAGCCGATGAAGGACGTCGCACGTCTGATTCGCCGGCACTTCGACGGCATCGTTGCCTGGACGCAGACCCGCCAGACCAACGGCTTTATAGAGGCCATCAACGGCTTGTTTCAAGCCGCCAAGCGCAAGGCGCGGGGCTACACGCGTTTTACTACCATGCGCACCGTGCTCTTTCTCATCGCAGGCAAACTCGATTTCGCCAGC
>NZ_JAQQDB010000132.1:0-444 GCF_046030135.1 Caballeronia jiangsuensis | reverse complement strand
TGAGCCGTTCGACTACTTCAAGCCGTACTGAACCGACTCGACCGAATCAACCGAATCAACCGAACCAACGTTAGCGAGCCGAAAAACATGGCGACTCCGCAATTTCATCCGCTGCGCATCCGTGAGGTCCGCCCCGAAACCGCCGACGCGTTCACCGTTTCGTTCGAGGTACCGCCCGCGCTGCGCGATGCGTTTCGCTTTACGCAGGGTCAGTTCGTGACGCTCAAGACGCATATCGATGGCGAGGAGACGCGCCGTTCGTACTCGATCTGCGTGGGCGTGACCGACTACGATCGCGATGGCGAATTGCGCATCGGCATCAAGCGCGTGCGTGGCGGGCGCTTCTCGAACTTCGCGTTCGATACCCTGAAGCCCGGCCACGAGATCGACGTGATGACGCCCGACGGGCGCTTCTTCACGTATCTGAACGCGGATCACGCAAAA
>NZ_JAQQDB010000131.1:0-491 GCF_046030135.1 Caballeronia jiangsuensis | reverse complement strand
TCCTTTTGCGCCTGCGTGCCCTTCATCATCGCGAGCAGCGCGTCGAAGCCCTGGCGTTGATGGAACGACTCTTCCTTGCAGATGCGGATCATCGCGCGGGCGTACGGCCCATAGGTGCAGCGGCACAGCGGAATCTGATTCATGATCGCCGCGCCATCGACCAGCCAGCCGATCACGCCGACATCGGCCCAGGTGGGCGTCGGGTAGTTGAAGATGCTCGAGTACTTCGCGCGGCCGGCGTGCAGCGCGGCGACGAGCTGGTCGCGCGAGACGCCCAGCGTTTCGGCCGCGCTGTAGAGATACAGGCCGTGGCCGCCTTCGTCCTGCACCTTCGCGAGCAGAATCGCCTTGCGCTTGAGGCTCGGCGCGCGGCTGATCCAGTTGCCCTCGGGCTGCATGCCGATGATCTCCGAGTGCGCATGCTGCGAAATCTGCCGCACCAGCGTCTTGCGATAGGCCTCGGGCATCCAGTCCTGCGGCTCGATCTTGCC
>NZ_JAQQDB010000130.1:0-501 GCF_046030135.1 Caballeronia jiangsuensis | reverse complement strand
TGCTGCAAAGAAAGTAACCAAAGAAAGCAGCTCGCTTAGGCCCGCGGTCACACGCACGTTGGCCATGCTTGCCAGCCCGCAGTGGCCCTCGCCTAAGTGTCGCCCCCATAGGCCCAACCGGGCTTGGATCGCGCACGGTCTGACACCTCGCGCCGCCTGCGTCACTGGTTCAGCACCATATAGCTCCAGCCCGCTTCGCGGCCGATGGGTCAATCGGGTTTGCGCGTACTTTCGTGCTAACGCCGCCATCTCAACGCACTGCACATGTGTTCCGTTGGTTTCCCTTGCATACCCAACGGCAGCGCGTAGCGCTGTGCCGAAGCTCTTTCGTGCTGAACCAGCGCGCTTAACCATTTGGTGCGTCAGACCGTGCGCGAGCCAAGCCCGATTGGGCCTGTGAGGGCGACACTTAGGCGAGTGCCATCGACGGCTGGCAAGCATGGCCAACGTGCGTGTGACCGCGGGCTTGAACGAGCTGCTTTCTTTGGTTACTTTCTTTGC
>NZ_JAQQDB010000013.1:0-204829 GCF_046030135.1 Caballeronia jiangsuensis | reverse complement strand
CCTACTTTCTTTGCAGCAGCAAAGAAAGTAGGTGCCGCCCCGCACAGGGGCAGTGCTAATAAACCGACACGATCACGGGATCAATCGCAAAAAAACCTTACTTCGGCAACGACCCGTCGACCCCCTCGACATACCAGTTGATCCGCTGCAGCTCCGGATCGGAAAGCGTCTTGCCCGCCGGCACCTTCTCCGCCCCCGACTGATCCTTGATCGGACCACTGAACACATCCCACTTGCCCGTATGCAGTTCGTCACGCTTCGCGGCAACCGCCTGCACCGCCTTCGCGGGAATCGCGCCAGTGTTCAAATCTTCGAGATCGACAGCCTTCTGCGGAATGCCAAGCCACACCGGATCGTTCTTCCACTTGCCGTCGAGCACTTGCTGGATCACCGTGTTGTAGTACACACCCCAGTGCGCGACCACCGAGCCCAGATGCGCGCTCGGGCCGAACTTCTTCATGTTCGAATCCCAGCCGAACGCGAAGACCTTCTTCTCGGCGGCGGTATTGAGCGTCGCATTCGAATCCGTGTTCTGCAGCAGCACGTCGGCACCCTGCCCGATCAGCGTTTCGGCAGCCTGCTTTTCCTTGCCCGGATCGAACCAGCTATTGATCCAGATGACCTTCGTATGGACCTTCGGGTTCACGGAGCGCGCGCCCATCGTGTAAGCGTTGATGTTGCGCACGACTTCCGGAATCGGCACCGACGCGACGAAGCCGAGCGTGTTGGTCTTCGTCACGTAGCCCGCGGCGACGCCCGCCAGATACGCACCCTGATACATGCGCACGTCATACGTGCCGAAGTTCTTCGCCTTCTTGAAGCCCGTTGCCGTCAGGAAGATGGTGTCCGGGAAATCCTTCGCGACCTTCAGCGCAAAATCCTGATAGCCGAAGCTCGTCGCGAAGATGACCTTGTTGCCCTTGTTCGCGAGATCGCGGAACACGCGCTCCGAATCCGCCGACTCAGGCACGTTCTCCACGCGCGTGATCTTGATCTTGCTGCCGAACTTCGCTTCGGCTTCCTTGCTGCCCGCATCGTGCGCGAAGGTCCAGCCCGCATCGCCCGGATTGCCGAGATAGACGAACGCGACGCCCGGCGCATCCGCCGCCCGCGCGCTCAGGGCCGCGACGGTGGCGGACAATGCGACCGTCGCAGTGATCGCCTTCAGCCATGGTTTATTCATTGTGATTCTCCTGGTCGATGTTGTGTGAAGCGGTCATGCAGCCCCGCGTCAGTTTGGTCGGTCAAAAATGAGAGCGAAACCGCGATGCTGCGCGAGAACAACAGCATCAGCTCGCCGCGAAAAACGGCTTGCCGAGCGATGCGGGCGCGTTGAGCTTGATCGTGTTCGGGTTGCGCGAGATGAGCACGAGCACGACGATCGTTGCGATATAAGGCAGCATCGCGAGGAACTGCGTCGGTACGGGCACGCCGATCGCCTGCGCGTAAAACTGCAGCGCCATCACCGCGCCGAAGAGCAGCGCACCGATCAGCAGGCGGCCCGGCCTCCAGGTCGCGAACACGACGAGCGCAAGCGCAATCCAGCCGCGGCCTGAAGTCAACTGTTCCTGCCAAACATGTAGATAGACGATCGAGTAGTAGCCGCCCGCGATACCGGCCATCGCGCCGCCGAAGAGCGTCGCGCCATAACGCACGCCGACGACCGGAAAGCCCACCGCATGCGCGACCGCGGGCGATTCGCCGACCGAACGCAGCACGAGCCCCGCGCGCGTCTTGTAGAGAAGCCAGCCGATCACGCCGAACATGATGAACGCGAGATAGCCGAGCGGCGTGAGCGAGAAGATCGCGGGGCCGAGCACGGGAATGTTCGCGAGGCCGGGAAGCGGCATCACGTCGATGCTCGCGCGCACTGCCGCCGACGTATACGGCTTGCCGACATACGCCGAAAAGCCGATGCCGAAGATCGTCAGCGACAGGCCCGTCGCGACCTGATTGGCGAGCATCGTGATGGTGAGAAAGCCGAACAGCAGCGCCATCGCGAGTCCCGCGAACACGGACGCGACGATGCCCAGCCACGGACTTCCGGTGATCGCGGTGACGGCGTAGCCGGTGACGGCGCCCATCAGCATCATCCCTTCGACGCCGAGATTCAGGACGCCCGATTTTTCGGCGACGAGTTCGCCCGCGCCCGCGTACATCAGCGGGATGGCGGCGATCACGGCGCTCGACGCGAGGTTGCTGGCCTGATTGATGTCCATTTTTATTGCCTCGTCATGCGGCGTGATGCGCAGGCGTCCTGCGCTTGATGCGGTAATTCACGAACAGATCGCAGCCGAGCAGGCAAAAGAGCAGCAAGCCCTGGAACACGCCCGCGAGCGCTTGCGGCAATTGCAGCGAGGTCTGCACGGCTTCGCCGCCGAGATACAGGAGCGCCATCAGCAGGCTCGCGAGCACGATGCCCACCGGATGCAGTCGTCCCACGAACACGACGATGATCGCCGTGAAGCCGTAGCCCGGCGACCAGCCCGCCTGAAGCTGGCCGATCGGACCGGCCACTTCGCCCATGCCGGCAAGGCCCGCGAGGCCGCCGGACAAGAGCAGCGATGTCCAGATTGTTTTCTTGTCGGAGAAACCGGCGTAGCGCGCGGCGAGCGGTGCAAGACCGCCGACGTTCATCCGGAAGCCCGCGAAGCTCTTGCGCATGAAGAGCCACACGCACGGAATCGCGATCGCCGTCAGAAACACCGACGCGTTGATGCGCGTGCCCTTGAGCCACGTCCAGTGCCAGTCGCCGTAGAGACGCGGGAACAGCGCATCGTCGCCGAACATCGCCGAGATCGGGAAGTTCATGCCTTCCGGGTCGCGCCACGGGCCGCTCACCAGATAGATCAGCAATTGCGCCGCGACGTAGGTGAGCATCAGGCTCGTCAGGATTTCATTGGTGTTGAAGCGGCTCTTCAGCAGCGCGGGAATCCCCGCCCACACCATCCCGCCGATGACGCCGCCCGCCATCATCAGCGGCAGCGTCCACCATCCGGACGCATCGCCGACATGGATCGCGATGCCGCCCGCGACGATGCCGCCGAGCAGCATCTGCCCTTCCGCGCCAATGTTCCACACGTTCGCGCGATAGCCGACCGCGAGCCCGAGTCCGATCAGGCACAGTGGCGACGCTTTCAGCACGAGCTCGGACCAGCCGTTGACGCTCGACAGCGGCTCGATGAAGAACGCGTGCATCGCGCGCAACGGGTCCTGGCCGACGAGACTGAAAATCAGAAAGCCGATGACGAGCGTCGCGACGGCGGCAACCACCGGCACCGCGAGCTGCATGGCGCGCGAGGGCGTCGGGCGCGCTTCGAGTCGATAGGGGAAGATCATCGTGCTTAATGCTTCAAGAGAGAGTCGGGTTCGGCGGCGGGCGCGGACTTGCCTTCGAAAAGACCGGCCATGAAGAGGCCGACTTCCTCCGCGTTGGTTTCGCTCGTCTTGCGCACCGGCGAGAGCTTGCCGCGCGCGATCACGGCGAGCCGGTCGCAGATGTCGAAGAGTTCTTCGAGCTCCTCGGAAATGACGAGGATCGCCACGCCCCGCGCCGACAGATCGAGCAGTTGCTGGCGGATGAAGCCCGCCGCGCCGACATCGACGCCCCAGGTCGGCTGCGCGACCACGAGCACCTTCGGCTCCTGAAGAATCTCGCGCCCGACGATGAACTTCTGCAGGTTGCCGCCCGACAGGCTCTGCGCGAGCGCATCGCTGCCGCCGCAGCGCACGTCGAACGACTTGATGCAGCGCTCGGCGAATGATTTCACCGTGCCCGATCTGATCCAGCCGCCGCGCACCATGTTCTCGCGATGCGCGGTGAGCAGACCGTTATCGGCGAGGGACATCGCCGGAACCGCGCCGCGCCCGAGGCGTTCCTCGGGCACGAACGCGAAGCCGAGCCGGCGCCGTCCGCCCGCGGTCAGACGCGCGGCGGGCTTGCCGCAGATCGAGACGGCATCGGGCGCGACGTGCCGGTCGCGGATTTCGCCCGAGAGCGCCGCGAGCAGTTCCGCCTGTCCGTTGCCCGACACGCCCGCGATGCCGAAGATCTCGCCCGCGTGCACGGAAAACGAGACGTTCTCGAGCGATGTCCCGAACGGATCGGGACTCGCCACCGACAGGTTCTTCACCGCGAGCCGCACGTCGCCCGGATTGTGCTCGCGGCGCGTGTAGTCGGGCAGCGAATGACCGACCATCAGTTGCGCGAGCGATGCCTGCGTTTCCTTGCGCGGATCGACGTTGCCGGTCACGCGCCCGCCTCGCATCACGGTGGCGTTTTCGCAGAGCGACTGGATTTCGTCGAGCTTGTGGCTGATGTAGAGAATGCTGCAACCCTCGGAGGCGAGGCGTCGCAGCACCTTGAAGAGCTTCTGCACGGCCTGCGGCGTGAGCACCGAGGTCGGCTCGTCCATGATGAGCAGACGCGGATTCTGCAGCAGACAGCGCACGATTTCCACGCGTTGCCGCTCGCCGACGGTGAGGCTGTGCACGTGCCGTTGCGGATCGACATCGAGGCCGTAGTCCTTCGACACTTCCCGGATGCGTTTGCCGAGCGCCTTCATGTCGAACTTCTCGTCGAGGGCGAGCGCGATGTTCTCGCCGACCGTCAGCGTCTCGAACAGCGAGAAGTGCTGAAACACCATGCCGATGCCGAGCTTGCGCGCGGCGGCCGGACTGCCGATCTCGACCGTTTCGCCCTGCCAGCGGATTTCGCCTTCATCCGGGCGCACCGCGCCGTAGATGATCTTCATCAGCGTGGATTTGCCCGCGCCGTTCTCGCCGAGCACGGCGTGAATTTCCCCCGGCATGACGACGAGATTCACGCCGTCGTTCGCCTTGACGGACGGATACTGTTTGCTGATACCCGACAACGCCAGGCGCGGTGGCGTCATCGACGTGGAAATGGCGTCGCCCATTGCAATCCAGAAATGCGCCTGGCCACCGAGCAGACCGGGCTGGAAAGGTTACCGCTCACGAGCGCGTGACACGGCGGTGTCGCACAAACTCATATCGCGGGCAGAATTTACAGAATTCGGAACGCTAAGTCGATAACTCAAAATTATGTGTTGCGTACCGCTAAAGCCAGTGTTTGCGGGTAAGCCACACCTTGACGAAATTTTTACGTCATATTAAAAATGATATGTTGCACCCCCGCATCGATCAGCCAGAACATATAGTGGAGATAACATGAGTCAGCAACGCGAGGCGATCGATACGTATCTGTTACGCGTCTTGCATACCCTCTTGATGGAACGCAGCGTGACGCGTGCGGCCGTCAAGCTCAATCAGTCGCAACCCGCCATCAGCGCCGCTTTGCGCCGGTTGCGCGATATCACCGGTGACCCGTTGCTCGTGCGCGGCAAGTCCGGCATGGTGCCGACCGAATATGGTCTGCGCCTGCTCGAACCTACGCAAAACGCGCTGCGCGAAATCGAGCGCATCAAGGTCCAGCAGCACAACTTCGATCCTTCGACGTCGGTGCGGTGCTATCGCATCGGCTGTCCCGACTATCTGAACGTGCTGTTCGTGCCGACCGTCGTCGAACGATTCCGGCAGGCTGCGCCCGACGCGACGCTCGAGTTCCATTCGCTCGGCCCCGCGTTCGATTACGAGCTGGCGCTCGAGGACGGCAAGCTCGATATCGTCGTAGGCAACTGGCCCGAGCCGCCCGAACAGTTGCATCTTTCCAATCTGTTCGTCGACAAGATCGTGTGTCTCGTCAGCAATCAGCATCCGTTCGCCAAGCGCGGCGGGCTCACGCTCGATCAGTACCTGAACGCGCCGCATCTCGCGCCGACGCCCTATTCCGTCGGGCAGCGCGGAGCGATCGACGTGCATCTCGCGCGGGAGCGTTTGAAGCGTCATGTCGTCGTTACGTTGCCGTATTTCAATCTCGCGCCTTATGTGTTGATCAAGTCGGATCTCGTCTTCACGACGACGCGGCTTTTCGCGGACCATTACGCGCGGTTTCTGCCGCTCGCGGTCGTGCCCGCGCCGCTCGATTTCCCGCCGATGCAGTATTACCAGTTGTGGCATGAGCGGTGTCATTATTCCGATGAGGTTCGCTGGCTGCGGGGGCTCGTCGCCGAGGCGACGCGGTCGTTGATCGATCAGCCTTGAGGTTGCTTCTTGGTTTTTCGCTCGCTTGTCTTTGCGTTCGTTCGTGAAACCTGTTTTCGCGTCGGTCTATTTGCTCTGCCCCTCCCCGGGGCGGGGGTCACTTTCTTTGCTGCTGCAAAGAAAGTAACCAAAGAAACAGCTATCCCCAGCCTAAGCACTTCACACCGGCCGCGGCACAGGCGATTGGCCTAATGGCCCGGCAGTAGCGAGTGCCCCCACAAGCAGATAAGGGCTTGGATCGCGCACGGTCTGCCGCACCAAATGTTTTAGCGCGCTGGTTCAGCACTAAATAGCTCCGGCCCGCTTCGCGGCCGACCGGTCAATCGGGTCTGCGTGTGCTTCTTCTTCGATGGTTTCCCTCGCATACCCAACGGCAGCGCGTAGCGCTGTGCCGAAACTATTTCGTGCTGAACCAGCGTCCTAAAACGTCTAGCGCGGCAGACCGTGCGCGAGCCAAGCCCGGTTGGTCCTTCGAGGGCGACACTTAGGCGAGTGCCGCCTGCGGCTGGCAAGCATGGCCAACGTGCGTGTGACCGCGGGCTCGAACGAGCTGCTTTCTTTGGTTACTTTCTTTGCAGCAGCAAAGAAAGTGACCCCCGCCCCGGGGAGGGGCAGTGCTAATGGACCGACACGAATTCAGGCCATCCACAAAAGCCGAAGCAAAGCCCCCCGCCCAAACCGAACCCTCACAAACCCGAAGCCTCAACCAGCCCCCGCGCCAGGCGATTATGGCGCTCCACCACCGCGCCCAAATCGACCGTCGTCAACCGCCCATCCTTCACCACGATCTTCCCATCGATAACACTCGTCGACACCTGCGACGGCGCGCAGAACACCAGCGCCGCCACGGGATCATGCAACGCGCCCGCGAACGCCGTCTGCGAAAGATCGAACGACACGAAATCCGCCGCCATCCCAGGCGCGAGCGCGCCGATATCATCGCGGTTGAGCACTTTCGCGCCGCCGAGCGTCGCGATTTCAAGCGCCTCGCGCGCCGTCATCGCATCCGGACCGAACCCGACACGCTGCAAAAGCAGCGCCTGCCGCACTTCGGCGACCATCTGCGCGCCATCGTTCGACGCCGAGCCGTCCACGCCGATACCAACCGGCACGCCCGCATCACGCATCGCGTGGATCGGCGCGATGCCGGACGCCAGGCGCATGTTCGAGCAGGGGCAATGCGCGACGCCCGTTCCCGTGCGCGCGAACAGTTCGATGCCCGCCTTGTCCAGTTGCACGCAGTGCGCATGCCACACGTCATGCCCGACCCAGCCGAGGTCCTCGGCATATTCGGCGGGCGTCATGCCGAATTTCTCGCGGCTGTACGCGACATCGTTCACGTTCTCGGCCAGATGCGTGTGCAGCGACACGCCGTATTCGCGCGCAAGCAGCGCCGCGTCGCGCATCAATTCGCGGCTCACCGAAAACGGCGAGCAAGGCGCGACGACCACGCGCAACATCGCGTAGCGGCCTTCGTCGTGATACGTCTCGATCAGGCGCTGCGAGTCCTTCAGAATCGCGTCCTCCTTTTCGACGACCGAATCGGGCGGCAAGCCGCCATCCCTCCGTCCCACGCTCATGCTGCCGCGCGCCGCATGAAAACGCATGCCGATTTCGCGCGCCGCCGCGATGCTGTCATCGAGCCGGCTGCCGTTCGGATAGATATACAGATGGTCGCTCGACGTCGTGCAGCCGGAAAGCAGCAGTTCGGCCATCGCGGTCTTGGTCGAGATGTCGATCATGTCGGGCGTGAGATGCGCCCAGATCTTGTAGAGATTCGTGAGCCAGCCGAACAGCTCGGCGTTCTGCGCCGCGGGAATCGCCCGCGTCAGGCTCTGATACATGTGATGGTGCGTGTTGACGAGCCCCGGAATCACGAGATGGCCGCGCATGTCGAGCACCTCGTCGGCGGTTTGCGGCAGTTCGCTCGTCGGTCCCGCCTGCACGATCCGGTTGTCTTCGATATACATGCCGCCGTCGCAAATTTCACGGCGCTGCTCGTCCATCGTGACGAGCATGTGAGCGTTTTTGACCAAAAGACTGCGTGGCATCTGCGTTATCTCCAGAGACGGTAAAGGGAACCAGTAAAAGCCCCGGTTACCCAGCGTCTGCCGCCGTCTTCGGGACGCGGCAAATATCCATCGATACTGCGCGCACCGCCACTGTCCGCAATCAAAAAATCGGACGCAATCAGACTGCCGTCATAGTCGTCTTCACGGCGGCGATATATTCCCGATTTTTGGCGCGGGTAGCATCGCCGGAAGAGTCGTCGGGAAGCCGCCGGGAACGTCGGCGAACCCTTTGCGGCAAGGCTTACGCGCCGCTGTCATGCGTTGGGCATTATCTTTCCTATCGCGGGCGCACAGCGCGTCTCAAATTCCTACAATGCTGTACACGGCGCGCATCTGAAACGCCGACGGGTATGTAGCCACTGACGTGGAGCCTCGATCCGCCGCAGACGCACTGACGTTTCAAGGTGCCGAATTTCGGATCGATGCGCAAAGCCGGATCTCGCACAACTCAAGGAAACTGCGAATGGGCAAGCTCACCACCCACGTCCTCGACACCGCGCACGGCCGCCCGGGCGCAAACATCAAAGTCGAGCTGTTCGCGCTCAACGGCGACGCCCGCCGCGCGATCAAGACCATCCACACCAACGACGACGGCCGCGCCGATGCGCCGCTGCTCGAAGGCGCCGATCTCGAAACCGGCGAATACGAACTGGTGTTCCACGCGGGCGACTACTTCGCCACGATCGGCGTGAAGGTGCCCGAGCCGCGCTTCGTCGATCGCGTCGTGTTGCGCTTCGGCATCGCGGATTCCGGCGCGCACTATCACGTGCCGCTGCTCGTATCGCCGTGGGCGTACAGCACATATCGCGGCAGCTAAAAACATATATATATCGCGCCCGTCCCCATCAATCTGACGATGTGCGCATAACGAATCGGTAGTGGAGGAGTACATGGAAGGCTTTGTCACCGACTGGCTCAATCTCGTATTGCGCTGTCTGCACGTCATCGTCGCAATCGCATGGATCGGCGAATCGTTCTACTTCGTTGCGCTCGATAACAGTCTGAAACCGCCCACGGACCCGAACGCGCGCCGTCGCGGCGTGTTCGGCGATTTCTGGCACGTCCACGGCGGCGGTTTCTATCACATGCAGAAGTATTCCGTCGCGCCGCAGGACATGCCGGAGAACCTGCACTGGTCGTTCTGGCCGTCGTACACCACGTGGATGTCGGGCTTCGGCCTCTTCTTCGTGCTGTATCTGCTGTCGCCGAGCACCTATCTCATCGACAAGAGCGTGCTCGACATGGGCCCGGTCGTCGCAGTATCCGCCGCGCTCGGCTTCCTGATGGCCGGCTGGATCGTGTACGACACGCTGTGCCGCGTGCTCGGCACCAACGACAAGCTGCTCGGCATCTGCGTCGGCATCTACGTGCTGGTCGCTGCGTTCATTGCGTGCCACGTGTTCGCGGGCCGCGCCGCCTATCTGATCACCGGCGCGATGATCGCGACGATCATGTCGGCGAACGTGTTCTTCGTCATCATTCCGGGCCAGCGCAAGATGGTCGCCGCGATGCTCAAGGGCGAAACGCCGAACGCGATCTACGGCAAGCGCGGCAAGCAGCGCTCCGTGCACAACACGTATTTCACGCTGCCGGTCGTGTTCGCGATGCTGTCGAACCACTACGCGATGACCTACACGCACAAGTTCAACTGGCTGATTCTCGTGCTGATCATGCTGGCGGGCGCGCTCATTCGCCAGTTCTTCGTGATGCGCCATCGCGGCCAGGTGCTGTGGTACATGCCGGTCGCGGGTCTGGTGCTGGTGCTCGGCGCCTTCGCATGGACGATGCCCGCGCCGACCGTGGCTGTCGCACAGGCCGCCGGCGCGCCGACGATCAAGGTTTCCGACATTCAGCCGATCATCCAGCAACGTTGCGCGACCTGCCACTCCGCACATCCGACGATGATGGGCAGCGCGCCCGCCGGCGTGTTGCTCGATACGCCCGCCGAGATCAAGCAGAACGCTCAGCGCGTGCATCAGCAAGCCGTGACGCTGAAGGCGATGCCGCTCGGCAATGTCACGCAGATGACCGATGCCGAGCGTCAGAAGGTGGCGGCGTGGTTTGCAGGCGGCGCCGTCGAATAAGTCTGCCGTTCCGAGTCGAGAGATGCCCCGCTGATGTTCGAGCGGGGCATTTTTCATTTAGCGCGCGAAGTAGTCCTTCACCGCGCGAATGACGGTATCGATATCCGCGCGCGACACATCGCGATGCGTGACGAAGCGCGACGCATAGAGCATCTGCATGAGAATGCCGCGCTCCTTCAGAAAGGCTTCGAGCGGTGCGCAATGCGCTTCGGGAATCTGCGCGAAGACCATGTTCGTCGCGTGCGATTGCACGTCGATTCCATCGATTTGCGCGAGGCCGGCGGCGAGATAAGCAGCGTTGTCGTGATCCTGCGCGAGCGCGTCCACGTGATGATCGAGCGCATAGAGACACGCGGCGGCGAGCAGGCCCGACTGACGCATGCCGCCGCCGAGCACCTTGCGCCAGCGGCTCGCGACATCGATCAGCGCCTTCGATCCGACCAGCACCGAACCGACCGGCGCGCCCAACCCCTTCGAGAAGCAGACCGACACGCTGTCGAACGGCGCGCACAGATCCCTGACCGGCTTGTCCGACGCCACCGCGGCATTGAACACGCGCGCGCCGTCGAGATGCGTGGACAAACCGCGATCGCGCGCGAGCTGCGTCGCCTTCGCCACGTAATCGGCAGGCAGCACCTTTCCGCCGATGGTGTTCTCGAGCGCCAGCAAACGCGTGCGCGCGAAGTGGTTGTCGATCGGCTTGATCGCCGCCGCGATCTTGTCGAGCGGCAACGAGCCGTCGGGCGCGTTTTCGATCGGCTGCGGCTGAATGCTGCCGAGCACCGCCGCGCCGCCGCCTTCGTATTTGTACGTGTGCGCGGACTGCCCGACGATGTACTCGTCGCCGCGCGCGCAATGCGCCATCAACGCGGCGAGATTGCTTTGCGTGCCGCTCGGGAAGAACAGGCCCGCTTCCTTGCCCGTGCGCTCGGCAAGCGCGGCCTGAAGGCGGATGACGGTGGGATCGTCGCCCCAGACATCGTCGCCGACTTCGGCGGCCGACATGGCGGCAAGCATGGACTGGCTGGGACGGGTGACGGTATCGCTGCGAAGATCGATCATCGTTGGGTGGGGGTCATCGGAAATGAACTGCTTATCTTAACGCCCCAAAAGCAAAAGGACCGGTCTTACCGCACCGGTCCTTCCCTTGCCCGAAAAAGCGACTTAGCGCATCGCCTCGTCCGTCAGCCACAGCGATTCCTTCAGATCCTGCTCGTTGAGGTTGTGCCCTTCGCCACCGCCGCGATCGACGACGATGTAATCGCTCACCTTCCCCAACGCGAGCAGCGGATGGTGCCACACGCCTTTCGCGTAGTTCACGCCCTGCCAGCCGCTCGTGACGAACGCGCGGATCTTCGATTCGTCGAGATCGCCCGCAGGCGCGACGACGACCAGATACGGCCGGTCATCGAGCGGAATGAACGCCTGGCTGCCGAGCGGATGCCGCTCCATCATCTTGCATTCGAACGGCAGCGTGCGCGGCTGGCCGCGAAAGAGATTGACGATCGCGTGGCCGCCCTGATCCGTCACGTCCACGTTGCACAGATCGTGAAAGCGGATCGTGGTGCCGAGGTTGATCGGGATCTGCTTCGCGCCATCGAGTTCGATGACATCGCCATAAGGCTTGAACGCAGCGCGCGTCAACGGTTCGATAGCGAGCTTTTTCATCATGCGAGAGTTCCGAAGAGACGAAGACGCGACACGCCGCCGTCGGGATAGATATTGAAGCGCACGTGCGTCACCGGGCCGAGCGCCGCCACTTCCGACTCGAAGAAGTGCTGCTTGTCCATCTGCAGCTTCTGCTCGCCGAGCAGCACCGGCCAGAACATGGCCTGCGTCACGAGGGAACTGTCCGTGCCGCCTTTCACGTAAGCCGCCTGAAGCGAGCAGCGATCCGGGAAATTGCCCTTGAAGTGCGCGGTATCCACTTCGACCTTCTTGATGATGCCCGGCTGCGCCAGCGCGACGATACACCAGTCGTTGCCCGGCTCGCGACGGCGACGCGTCTCCCAGCCATCGCCCATGTTCACGCCGCGGCCCGGCATCAGCAGCGTCGATGCGAGACCGAAGTGCTGGTTGTTCGTGCCCACCATGTACGCGCCGTTTTCCATCGCGCCGAGATCGACGAGCTGGTTGCGGTCCGCGTTGCTCCAGTCGAGCTGCGGCTGGCCGTACACACGCAGACGCGCGATGCCGCCGTCCGGATAGATGTTCACGCGCAGATGCGTGAACGGCTGCTCGGTCTTGACTTCGAGATAGTGGTGATGGTTGCCCTGAAGCGTCGTCGACGGGACGATTTCCGTCCATTGCGTCGACTGATTCGGCGAACCGTCGGCGACATGCGCGCCTTCGATCGACGCCGCCGGCGGGAAGTTGCCGGTGAAGTGGCTCGTGTCGACGTCGATGCCCTTGATCACGCCCGGACGCGCCAGCTTGATGATGCACCAGTCGTAGCCCGTCGTGCGCTTGCGGCGCGTTTCCCAGCCGTCCATCCACTTGCCGTGATCGTCGTACTTGCCGGGAATGAACACCGCCGGCTCCGGGTTCAGCATGCGGTCCTTCGGCGCGAAGAAATCGTCGCTCGCCTCGAGTGCCTGCGCGCCCAGACGCGGATCCGCGAGATTCACATAGCGGCGCGTGAATTCGGGCGCGTTGGGATCGAGTGTCGGGATTGCCATTTGTCTGCTTCCTTGCTTTTCGTTCGGTTGTGAAGGTTGATGCGGATTACGCAGCCTGAATCAGGTCGTTCAGCCTGAAACGCGCGATCCGGTAGATCTGGTCGAGACTCGTGCGCAGCTCTTCGGCGCGGTCGTGATTCACGCGCTTTTCGAAGTTCGCGATGATGCCGTGACGGTCATACCCGCGCACGGCGAGAATGAACGGAAAGCCGAATTTCTCGCGATATTGCGTGTTGAGCGATTGCAGCCTGTCGAACTCTTCCTGCGTGCAGAGATCGAGGCCCGCGCCGCTTTGCTCGCGCGTCGATTCGGCCGTCAGTTCGCCGCGCACCGCCGCCTTGCCCGCGAGCTCCGGGTGCGCGTTGATGAGCGCGAGCTGCTTCTCTTCGCCCGCGGTTTCGACGATATGCGACATCACCGTGTGCAGCGTGTCGATGTCCTTGAACGGACGCTGTTGCGCCGCCGCTTCCGGCACCCATGGCGAATGTTCGAAGATGCCCGCGAGCACCGTCACGAACGTGTCGGCGGGCATGGTATTGAGTTGGTCGAGTGTGTATTGCATCGCCTTCATGCCGCCGTCCCGTTGTTGGTTTTCTCGAAAGGATGTTGCTCGCGCCAGTGACGCGCGATGTCGACACGCCGCGTAACCCACACGCGATCGTGCTTCTCGATGTGATCGAGGAATTTCTGCAGGCCGCGGAAACGCCCGGGACGTCCGAGCAGGCGGCAGTGCATGCCGATGGACAGCATCTTCGGCGCTTCGTCGCCTTCTTCGTAGAGCACGTCGAACGCGTCTTTCAGATACGTGAAGAAGTGTTCGCCCGTGTTGAAACCCTGGGGCGTCGCGAAGCGCATGTCGTTCGTGTCGAGCGTGTACGGCACGATCAGATGCGGCTTCTTCCCGCCGCCCGTCACCTCCACTTCGGTCCAGAACGGCAGGTCGTCGCCGTAGTTGTCCGAGTCGTAGAGAAAGCCGCCGTATTCCGCGACCAGCCGGTGCGTGTTGGGACTGTCGCGCCCGGTGTACCAGCCGAGCGGCCGCACGCCCGTGACGCGCTCGATCGCTTCCATGCCGAGCCGCATGTGCTCCGCCTCGCGCTCCGGCGACATGTCCTGATAGTGAATCCAGCGATACCCGTGACACGCGATTTCATGCCCCAGTTCGACGAACGCCTTCGCCAGTTCCGGGTGCCGCTCGACCGCCATGCCGACGCCGAAAATCGTCAGCGGCATGCCGCGCTTTTCGAATTCGCGCAGGATGCGCCACACGCCTGCACGCGAGCCGTATTCGTAAATCGACTCCATGCTCATGTGCCGCGAGGGATACGCCGCCGCGCCCACGATTTCCGACAGAAACTGCTCCGAGCCCGGATCGCCGTGCAGCACGCAATTCTCGCCGCCCTCTTCGTAATTGAGCACGAACTGCACGGCGACGCGCGCGCGTCCCGGCCAGTTCGCCTGCACCGGGTGGCGGCCGTAGCCGATCAGGTCGCGTGGGTATTTCGGATCGAGTGACATGGCAGGCGTTGAACTCAAGCGTTGAAAAAAGCGGGATTGTCGACGATTCAGTGTAGCTAAAAGACCCGGGCCCGCCCATACATCAGGTCAGATATTCCGGGTCACGTCGTCCGTATGTGTCGGTCCGAAACGCCATCAGCGCGGGCTGAAATCCGACAGCACGCCGTCATAGCGTTTCGCGAGCGGACGCGCATAATCGCCGCGTTTCGCGGTGTGGAGCTTCAGCGCGATCAGCGCTTCCGCCCATTTCACCGCGGCCGTCACCCCCTCCACCACCGGCGCGCCGATCGCGTCTTCTACCTCGCGGCAGAACTCAGCCATGCCCGCGCAGCCGAGGACGATCGCGTCGGAACCGTCCTCGTCGAGCGCGCGCCGGCATTCGTCGATGATCGTCTGACGCGCGGGCGAGCCCGGCACGTCGAGTTCGAGCACGGGGACGTCGGTTGCGCGCACGTTCTTGCAGAAGCGCGTCATGCCGTAGCGCTCCGCCAGATGCCAGGCCATGCCGACCGTGCGCTGCAACGTGGTCACGACGGAAAAGCCCGGCGCGATCACGCTCGCCGCGTGCATCGCCGCTTCCGCGATGCCGATCACCGGACCGCGCGCCAACTCACGCGCGGCGTAAAGGGCCGGATCGCCGAAGCAGGCGATCACGTAGCCGTCGAAGCCCTGTTTCTCTCCGGCTTCCACTTCGGCCAGAAGCCCGAGCGACGCGATCGCCTCGTCGTAATAGCCTTCGATGGACGCTGGGCCCATCGCCGGGCTGACGGCGACGATCTCCGTGCCGGGCGCGGCGACCTCGCGGGCGCAGCGGCCCATCGAGTCGGTCATGCGCTGCGTCGTGTTCGGGTTGATCAGTTTGATGCGCATTGCTGTTCTCCACACTGCTTTGGAAGGTTCTCTCAGGTTCTATCGTTCGTTATAGGTCAAGCTTCACACCGGGCGCTTGCGATCGGCGAGGAAGAAGTAAAACACCGCAGCCAGGCCCGCACCGATGAACCACGAGAAATTCGCGGCGCCTTCGAGCGATGGCAGCATCACGCAGAGAATCGCGATCACGGCGGCCGGCAGGAGCGCCATCACCGCACGGCGGTTCACGCCCTTCGTGTACCAGTACTTGCCTTCCTCGGACACCGAGTAGAGATCGTCCACTGCGAGCTTGCCGCGCTTCACGAGATAGAAGTCGAGGATCAGCACGCCGTACAACGGTCCGATGAAGCTGCCGAGAATATCCAGCGTGTAGTGGATCACGGCCGGGTTGTTGAACAGGTTCCACGGCGTGATGAAGATCGACGCGGTCGCGGCCATCATGCCGCCCATACGCCAGCTGATGAGCTTCGGCGCGACGTTGGAGAAATCGAAGGCCGGCGACACGAAGTTGGCCACGATATTGATGCCGATAGTCGCGATCGTGAAGGTCAGCGCGCCGAGAATCACGGCGGTCGGATGATCGATGCGGCCCACGGTTTCGACCGGATCGGTGATCAGCTGGCCGAACACGGGCAGCGTCGCCGCGGTCGTGATGACGGTCACCAGCGAGAACGCCAGGAAGTTGACCGGCAGACCCCAGAAGTTGCCGCGCTTCACGCTGCGGAAGCTCTTGCAGTAACGCGAGAAGTCGCCGAAGTTGAGCATCGGGCCGGAGAAGTACGACACGACGAGCGAGATCGCGGTAATCATCACGGGAATCACTTCCATGCCGTGATACTTCACGCCGCCCAGATTCAGGCCGATGTTCTTGATGCCCGCGCGCCACACCATGTAGCCGGCGAGCATGAACATCACGACATAGACGGCGGGACCGGCGAAGTCGATGAACTTCTTGATCATCTCCATGCCGCGCCAGAACACGATGGCCTGCAGCACCCAGAGCAGCATGAAGCCCGCCCAGCCGAGCGCCGAGAGCCCGACGAAGCCGTACTTGTGCACATCGGCGTAAGGCATCAGCGACGGCACGAACTTCAGCACGACGATGACGAGCGCGCTCGAAGCCAGGTACGTCTGAATCCCGTACCACGCGACCGCGATGAGCCCGCGAATCACGGCCGGAATGTTCGCGCCGAGCACGCCGAAGGTGGCGCGGCACGCGACCGGATACGGCACGCCGGCCACCTGGCTCGGCTTCGCGATCATGTTGCACAGCGCGTTCACCAGCCCGATGCCGATCAGCAGCGACACCAGCACTTGCCAGCTCGTCAGGCCGAGCGCGAAAAGACTCCCGGCGAACACATAACCGCCGACGCTATGCACGTCCGACATCCAGAACGCGAAGATGTTGTACGCGCCCCAGGTCTGGTTCTTGAGCGGCGCGAGGTCCTCGTTGTAAAGGCGATCGCTGTAACCTGCGGGCAGATTCGGATCGTGTCCTGCTGTCTGCTCTTCGTATTGCGGCAGGGCTGAGCTGCCGGGTGCACTGAACTGGGCCATGACGTCTCCTTCATTGGCTGCTTGCGTAGTGAAAAGATGCAAATGCTGATGTGACGAGCTTCGATCTGATGCCTTCGCTGATATCGGATCGGCGCGGCATTCTTCGGATTTGCGTTTTCGCCCTGCGGCGACTTTCATTTCACGCTCACACGAGCGTCCCGTTCGATGCGGCCCACGCTGCGGATTTTTTGCGCGTGCGACTCTCCGCGTGCCCGGCGCGAGGCGCGGGGCACGGTCTCCAATTATTTAGTCCTGCTATATTCAGCCGATGGCAGATTCTCCGATCTGCCTCGTCATTGCGCTTACGTATCCAGCGCCCTTTCGCGCTCGGCGGGCCTCGTGAATACTTCCTTCAGATCGACGGCGCCGCGCGCCGGCCGCTCCAGCATCTTCAGCTCGACATCGCGCAGATGCTGCGCCATCAGGACGGCTGCTTTCGTGGCGTCGCCGGCATCGAGCGCGGCGAGAATCTCTTCGTGGTCCTCGAACGAGCACGAGCTCTTTCCGAGCGATTCGTACAACGCCGAGATCAGCGTCGAGCGCGCGACGAGCCCCGACAGACATTCGCACAACACCGTATTGCCGGTCAGCGCCGCGAGCTCGGTGTGGAACTCGCCGGAAAGCCGGATCCACGAGGAGAAGTCGTGACTCTCGAATGCGCGGCGCTCTTTGCCGATGGTGGCGCTGATCGACTTCAGCCGGCGCATGCCGTGGCCCTGCGCAATCCGCTCCACCACCGCCAGCTCGATGATGCGGCGCATCTCGAACACTTCATGCACTTCCTGCAGCGACGGGCTAGCGACAAACGCGCCGCGATTCGGCTCCAGATCGACGAGCCGCTCATTCGATAGTTGCGCAAGCGCCTGACGGACCGTGCCGCGCTTCACCGCGAACACCTCGCACAACTGCGCTTCGGTCAGCTTCGCGCCCGGCGCCAGGCGATGCTCGAGGATCGCGGCGCGGATATTTTCGGCGATCGACTCGGCATTCGCCCCGTTCGGCGCGGCCGGTGAAGCATTCGATTCAGCGCTACGGTTGGTGTCGGACATGATGTGCTCGCTTGCATGTTAAGCATCTTAGAATCGACATAAAGATTGTCAACAATTCATTTCGAGATTCTGCGACTCAACGTCTTTTCCGCGGTGTCGAATCCGGCTCTACTCCAGTACAGACGGACCTCTGAGCGAATTCACCAAGTTTTTGTCAGCATTGCCAGCACTTTTTTGTCGACAATCTCATTCTCGGGTCTGTTGCGCGATTGAACCCTGGATGGTGCATAATAAGACCGTTAGTTGCTTATCAAGGTTAAAAATAAGGCGCTCACTTGAGCGCCCTGTTCCTTTCGCGTCAAGCCAGATGCGGATAGTCGGACAGCTTCAACGTAAATCCACGCTCGGTCGCGACGAGGTGAGCAGTCGCACCGAAAGGAAGCGTCAGAAGATTCTCCACATGCCCGAATTGCAGGCCCGTCACCACCGGAATGCCGATCACGGATCTGACCTGCTCGATCATCGCGTCGAGCGAATAGCCGTTGTCGTAATCCGAAAGCCGGCCGCCCGAGAATTCACCCATCATGATCGCCTGCTGACGGCCGAGCATGCCCGACTGATGCAACTGATAAATCATCCGCTCGATCCGGAACGGATGCTCGTTCACATCTTCGATGTAGAGAATCCCGCCTTCGATCGGCGGCATATACGGCGTGCCGACGAGCGACGCCAGAATCGCGAGATTGCCGCCCCACAGCATGCCGGTCGCATCCACGGTCTGCCGCTGCGGCGTCTTGCTCGTCACGATGAAGCTCGAATGGGAAATCGCGTTCCAGAAGTGCTGCATCGTGAACGAACTCGTCTGTTCGGCGCCGAAATCGCCCGCGAACATGGGCCCGCCGAAGCTTTTCACGCCAGCGTGCGCGAAGAGCGCGCACTGGATCGCCGTGAAATCGCTGTGACCGACGATCGCGACCGGCTGATCGGCGAGTCTGCGCAAGCCGAGATAGTCGAGTCCGTGCAGGATGCGCGATGCGCCATAGCCGCCGCGCACCGCAAGTACGATGTCTGGCAACGGCCGCGATGCGTCCGCGAGGCGGTTGAGGTCGGCCGCGCGCTCGGCGTCAGTTCCGCCGAAGCGCTGGAAACGCCGCCGCGTCGCATCGACGTTTTCCAGGCGATGCCCTTCCCTGCGCAATCGCCCGAGGGCGCGCTCCACAGCCGCCGGATCGTGCGGATAGCCAGACGGCGCGACGAGGTCGATGGTGCGTGATTTCACGATATTGTCGTTGGATTCGTTATTGAGCCGGCTTCACGCGCCCGACGCGCATCGCGCTCTTCCCGCGCCAGACGACGCCGCTCGGCGAAGAAATTCTTGAGCGCGTGTCCGCATTCGTCGGCGAGAACGCCGCCCGTCACCGTGGTGTGGTGATTGAGCTGCGCATTCGCGAACATGTCGACGACACTGCCGCACGCGCCCGTTTTCGGGTCCGTCGCGCCATAGACGACGCGCGCGATCCGCGCGTGCATGATCGCGCCCGCGCACATCAGGCACGGCTCGAGCGTCACATAGAGTTCACAGCCCGGCAAACGGTAGTTCTGGAGTTTCTGGGCGGCGGCGCGCAGCGCGGCCATTTCGGCATGCGCGGACGGATCGTGGCCGCGAATCGGATGATTGAAGCCGGTGGCGATGACCTCGTCGCCGAGCACGATCACCGCGCCCACGGGGACTTCGCCCGCGCGACGGGCTTCGTCGGCGGCGTGTTGCGCGAGCGCCATGAAGCGGCGATCGCGTTCGCTGGATGGATCTGCGATGGAAGCGTTCGGCGCGGGATCGGGCGCGTCCGGCATCCCGGTCACTTGGCTTCCACCGCCACACGCGACTGTGCGCGCTCGGAGAGCCGCTCAGCGATGCGCCGACGGTACTCGTGCGGCACGCATCCACCACCACGCAGCGATTCGAGCGCCATGTCGAGCGCGAGCATCCTGGCTTGCAACTGGCAGCGGGCTGCGGGGTCCGTCACCTTGTCGAACTCTTCCTGTAGCCCACGCAGCGCGCGAAGCTGCTCGACGGCGGGCGGGACGAAGCCCGCATTTTTGAGGATTCGATTGGCGACGCGCACTTCCTCGGGAACGAGGACGTCGTCGTCGAAGTGGAGCGGAGCGCCCGCGCCCGGCAAGTTGTTGAACTCGCCACGCGTAGCGGCTTCGTTGATCCGCTGTTCGACCAAAGCATCTAGCAATTTCATCGGGGATTACGACCGGCTTTCACCCGCGAACGGGCGCGGTCTGTCACGATTTCCGTTGGTTAGCTCGAAGTCGGAAGGCAGCCGGAAAACCACGCTCGCGCGTTGTTCGGCACGTCTCGACAATCCAGGTCCTATTCTATCAGCGGCCGCCGAGAGGTTTTCGCGCAACAGGCGCCTGTTCGCGGCGCGTCACCGTATACCGGGCTTATTGCGGTGCATATGCGTCGTTTGCGCAACATGCATTGACTGCCTCAAGGCAACTGTGCTTGTACGATGACTAACCGCCCTGTCCGCGCTCCAGACGCGTCGCGCTTTCGCGCGTATAGCCTTGCGTCGCGAGCAGCAGCCGCCGCGTGTATTCGTGCTCGACGTTGCGCGAGCGCACCGCTTCCACGCCCAGCTGCTCGACGATCTCGCCATTGCGCATCACCGCGACGCGCTGACAGAGAAAGCCGATCACCGCGAGGTTATGGCTGACGAGAATCATCGTCAGCTTGCGCTCGCGATGCAGACGGCGCAGCAAATTCAGAATCTCGGCCTGCACGGAGACGTCGAGCGCGGAAGTCGGCTCGTCGAGCAGCAGGACGCGCGGCTCGACGATCAGCGCCCGCGCGATCGACACGCGCTGGCGCTGCCCGCCCGACAACTGATGCGGATAGCGAAAGCGGAATGCCGGGCCGAGGCCGACTTCGGCGAGCGCATCGAGGATGCGCGCATCTTCGTCGCCGATGCCGTTGATCGCGAGCGGCTCGCGCAAGGTTTTATCGACGGTGAAGCGCGGATGCAGCGCGCCATACGGGTCCTGGAACACCATCTGCACGTCGCGCCTCACGGGACGCGAGCCAGTGCTTATGCTGCCGCCCGCGAGCGGGGTCAGTCCGGCGAGCGCGCGCAGCAAAGTAGACTTGCCGCTGCCCGATTCGCCGACAAGCCCGAAGACTTCGCCCTCCTCCACGCGCAAGGAAACGTCGCGCACGGCATCGACGTGGCCGGTCTTCGTCTTGAAGCGGATGTGCGCGTGCTCGATGTCGATCATCGCGTCGTTCCTTCATCGAGCCACGCCGGGTCGCGGCGCAAGGTCGGCAATTCGTCGGGCGGATTATCGAGCGGCGGGTTCGCTTCGAGCAGCCCGCGCGTGTACGGATGCGTCGCATGAACAAGATCGCGCGCCGCGCACGTCTCGACGACACGTCCGCCATACATCACCGCGACGCGATCGCAAAACGACATCACGAGCGGCAGATCGTGGCTGATAAACACGAGCCCGGTGTCGTGGCGCTCGATCATCTCGTCGAGCACGGCGAGCACCTGCATCGACACGAGGACGTCGAGCGCGCTCGTGGGCTCGTCGGCGATCAGGAGGCGCGGACCGGCGGAGACCATCATCGCGATCATCACGCGCTGGCCCATGCCGCCTGAGAGTTCATGCGGATAAGCATCGGCGACGCGCTGCGGATCGCGGATATGCACCGCTTCCAGCGCCGCGACGATGCGTTCGCGCAGCGCACGCCGGCTCTCTCGCACGCCTTGCCGCACGAAGGTTTCGCGCATCTGCTGTGCGACGGTCATCACCGGATTGAGCGAGTACTTCGGGTCTTGCAGGATCATGCTCATGCGTGTGCCGCACAGGCGCCGGCGCTCTTGCGGGCGCATCGCGAGCAGGTCCCGGTCTTCGAAGCGCAGCGCCTTCGCCGACCATTTCGCCTCGGGCGGCAGGAGCCCGAGCAGCGCGCGCCCCGTCAGCGATTTGCCCGAACCCGATTCCCCGACGATCCCGAGCCGCTCGCCCCGCCGCACCGTCAGCGACACGCCGCGCACCGCGGGCACGAGCACGCCGTCGTGGCCCGCGAAGGCCACTTCGAGCCCGTCGATCTGCGCCAGCACATCGGACACGTCAGCCTCCATGACGCGGATCGAAGACGTCGCGCAGACCGTCGCCGAGCAGATTGAAGGCGAGGCTCACCGCGAGGATCGCGAGACCGGGGATCGTCGCGACCCACCAGGCATCGAGCAGCACATTGCGGCCCGACGCCACCATGTAGCCCCATTCCGGGCTCGGCGGCTGCGCGCCCAGTCCGAGAAACCCGAGACCCGCGACGGCGAGAATGATGCCGGCCATGTCGAGCGTCGCGCGCACGATCACCGACGACGAACACAGCGGCACGATATAGCGCAGCAGAATGCGCGGATGCGATGCGCCTTGCAGACGCGCCGCGTGGATGTAATCGGCCCGCGCGAGCCGCAGCGATTCAGCGCGCGCGAGACGCGCGTACGGCGGCCATGCGGTGATCGATAGCGCAATGACCGCGTTGAGCACGCCGGGCCCGAGCGCCGCGGCGAACGCGAGCGCGAGCACGATCTTCGGGAACGCGAGCGCGACATCGGTCACGCGCATCAGCGCCGTATCGACGATGCCGCCGCAGTAGCCCGCCACCGTGCCGATCGCGAGGCCGACCGGTACGACCAACACGACGACGAGCATGGCAATCGCCAGCGTGAGACGCGAGCCGTACACGAGCCGCGAGAGGATGTCGCGGCCGAGCTGATCCGTGCCGAACCAGTGCGCCGCGCCGGGCGGCGTGAGACGCTCGGCGAGCACTTGCTGCAACGGGTCCTGCGCGACGAGCATCGGTCCGATTGCCGCGACCACGATGAGCAGCAGCAGAATCGCGAGTCCGAGCATGCTCAGCGGATTCGACGAGAATCGCCGCCAGCGCCGGTAAGCCCGACCGAGCGCAGCCTGGCGCGGGGACGCGGGCGTGTCGGTGAGAAGCCACGTGCGCAAGCTCGTTCGCGCCGGTTTCATCTGGGCAAAATCCTCCATGTCAGCGCGTGCGCGGGTCGAACACGCGATAGAGCGCGTCGGTCAGGAGATTGAGCGCGATGAACGTCGCGCCGATCACGAGCGTGCTGCCGAGCACGGCGTTCATGTCGGCGTTGAGCAGCGCGCCCGTCAGATACGAGCCGATGCCCGGCCACGCGAACACGATCTCGGTCAGCACCGAGCCTTCGAGCAGATAGCTGTATGCGAGCGCGATCACCGTCAGGAGCGGCACCGCGATATTGCCGAATGCATGCCGCCAGATCACGCGGCGCTCGGGCAGACCTTTGGCGCGCGCGGTCGTCACGTATTCCTGGCTCAGTTGTTCGAGCATGAACGAGCGCGTCATGCGCGACAGATACGCGATCGAATAAAACGCAAGCACGCTAGCCGGCAGCGCGATATGCGAAAACGCGTTCCTGAAAACGTCCCATTCGCCGGCCATGATCGAATCGATGAGAAGGCTGCCCGTGCGCGTATCGACCATGCCATCGTAGACGGGATCGATGCGCCCCGGCCCCGACACCCAGTGCAGCCGCGCATAGAACAGCAGGAGGCCCATCAGCGCGAGCCAGAACACCGGCACCGAACTGCCCGCGAGCCCGATCACGCGCGCGATGTGATCGACGATGCGATTGTGCTTCACCGCCGCCGCGACGCCCAGCGGCACGCCGATCGCGATGCCGATGAACGTCGAGAGCGTCGCGAGTTCGAGCGTCGCGGGAAAGACGCGTTTGATGTCGTCGATCACCGGATTGGCCGTCAGCAGCGAGACGCCGAGATTGCCGTGCAGCACGTCGCGCGCGTAGATGACGAATTGATCGATGAGCGGCTTGTCGAGCCCGAGTCTCAGACGCGCGGCGGCATACGCGCTCGCGGACGCGCGATCGCCGAGAATCGCGAGCACAGGATCGATCGGAATCTTGCGGCCGATGAAGAATGTGATCGCGAGCAGGCCCGTGAAGGTGATGACGAGCATCGCGATCCAGTGCGCGAGCGCGAGCCCGATGCGCACGCCGTCCCGATGCGCGCTCATCGCACGCACGCGCTCGATGAACGTGACCGCGCTCACTGCTTCTTGATGTTGCGGTAGGACACGAGATCGTTGATCGGCCCGACTTCGAGACCGGTCACGCCGGGCCGCGCCGCGACCTGCGACACCTTCTGGAACATGATCACGAACGGCGATTTCGCGAGCACTTCACGCTGCATTTTCTCGTAGAGCTGCGCGCGTTTTTTCGTATCGCTTTCGGCCAACGCGGCGTTGGTTTCCTTGGTGAGCTGCGGAATGTCCCACGCGTTGCGCCACGCGAGCATCTTGTAGCTCGATGCATCCGAGTTGTCCGGGTTCCAGACGAAACCCTGCGCGTTGCTGTGCGGATCGATGTAATCCGCCGACCACTCGCCGATATAGATGTCATGCGCCCGCGCCCGATAGCGTCCGAGCGTCTGCTTGTTGTCGCTCGGCATGAGCTGAACCTTGATGTTCGCGAGCGCGAGATTCGCCTGCACGGCCTGCGCGATCTCGCTGTACGGATAGTCGTTGCGCACGTCCATCTTCACGGTGAAGCCATTTGCGAGACCCGCCTTGGCGAGGAGCGCCTTCGCCTTCGCGACATCCTGGTGATACGGGTTCTCGTTCAGCGCGCCGAGAAAGCCTTCGGGCAGAAACGTCTCGTGGACCTTGTAGGTCGTGCGGATCACGTTCTTCTGGATGCCCTGATAGTCGATCAGCCACTTCATCGCTTCCCAGACCTCGGGCTTCGCGAGATTCGGATTCTTGTTGTTGAGGCCGAGATACATGAGCGTCGCCTGCGGCACGGCCGTCGCCTTGATGACGCCGCTCTTCGAGAGCGTGTCGAGATCGTCGGGGCTCAGATCGCGCGCGACGTCGATGTCGCCGTTCTGGATCATGAGGCGCTGGCTCGCCGCCTCGGTCACGTGACGCAGCACGATGCGCTTCATCGCGAGCGGGATGCGATAACCCTCGAAGCGCTGCAGCACGATGCTGTCGTTCGCGGTCCATTTGACGAGCTTGTATGCGCCCGAACCTGCTTCATTGGTCTTGAGCCACTCGTTGCCGTAGTCGCTGCCCTTCGCGTGCGATTCGGCGAGCTTGCGATCCACCACCGACGCCGGCCACGAGCCGAGCACGTTGAGCACGAACGTCGGCGCGTAACGTTGATCGGTCGTGATGGAGACGGTCGTATCGTCCACTTTCTTCACGTTCTGCAGCGCGTTCGCCTTGGTCAGGCCGATACCCGCGAGCACGGCCGCCGCGCCCTTGTCGAGCAGCGCGGTGCGCTGGATCGACCAGGCGACGTCGTCGGCGGTCAGCGGATTGCCGGAGTGGAACTTGAGGCCCGGGCGAATCTTGAATGTAAAGGTGAGGCCGTCCTGGCTCACGGTCCAGGACTCGGCGACATCGCCATTGAATTTCGACGGATCCTTCAGATCGACGCGCACCAGCGGGTCGTACGTGTTCGCGACATATTCCTCCGGCACCAGCTCGTAGATTTCGCCGGGATCGAGCGAGGTGAATTCATCGAGCAGCGTCGCCATGACGAACATGTCCTTCGGCGTGGCCGCCTGCACGCTCTGCAAGCCGGTGAATGCCGTCAGCGCCGAGGCGAGCATGACCGCTGCCAATGCCTTTTTCATGTGATGTCGTCCTGTTGGTTTCGGGTTCACATCAGCCGCAGCGGGCCGCTTTCTTCGTTGTCGATCAGAGCAAGTTCGCGCGAGCCTGGCAATTCGTAATGCCACCACTCGCTTTTGATGTGCGTGAAGCCCGCGCCGTGCATCACGCCGAGCAACAGCGTTCGATTCCGCTGGATGTGCTCCGGCAGGCCGAAGTGAAAATGCTCGGATTCGACGACCATCGCATCGAATCCGGTGCCCATGTCGAGCTCGTTGCCGTCGCGATCGACGAGCGTCAGGTCCACTGCCGTGCCGCGGCTATGGTTCGAGCCACGGCCGAGTTCAGCGATGAAGGTCGGATCGGGCAGGAAGTCCCACAACACTTTTTGCGCTTGCGGCGGACGATAGGCGTCGAAGATCCGCAGCGTCATGCCGATGCTCCGCGCGATATCGACGGCTTTGCGTAACGCGGCTTCGGCGGGTTCCAGCAGCAGGCAGTGCTGTGCCTTGTAGATCGGCTTGCCGGTGAAATTGCGATCGGTGGCGTAGACGAGATCGATCTGGACGTTGTGCGTTTCGGGCGTGATGTGCAGGAGACGGGACCGGGTCATGTAAGCGCTTCGTATCGATTTATTCCGATACACGAACCTTAACGCCTTAGAAAAATCCGCGAAACCCTTTATTTTGGGTGGTTCCGACGGCTCACGATACGAGCGGCCAGCGCGCGAGGACTTCGTATTGCGACCGGCCGAGCAGGCTGCGCACGAGCACGAACTCGCGCGCGGTCCATGCGATGGGCTCGACGGGCTGGCGCGCGATGCGGTGCTCGTCGTAGAGCAAGGTTACGTGGGGCGTGAAGCGGGGATGGCGCTTGAGTGCGATGCCGGCGGTTGCGAGCGCTAACCCGAGGGTTTGTTCGAGGGCGTCGAGTGGCACGGTGACGTCGCCTGAGAGAACGAGCGGGCGTTTCGCGCGGCGGCCGGAGAAGCTTTCGATGCGGTCGAGCGTCAGTTCGATGGGCGGCGATGTAATTTGCGAAGCCGCGATGTGTGCTTGCTTGAGGACATCGGCGGGGATGCCTGGGAAGGCGCCGAGATAATGCAGCGTGACGTGAAGGCGATCGGAGGGAATCGGCGTCGCCTTCAGCTTGTGGTCGATGCGCAGACGAGCCGCCAGTTCGGTGATTCGGGTGGCGGCGGCTGCGTCGGGATAGAGCGCGAAGAAGAGCGAGTCGGTGAGTGGCTCGCTCGGCGTGTGACCGGGTGCGTGGTCATCCATGCGCCCGACTCGCGCTCAATGTGATGCGACGACGCTCACTCCCACTCAATCGTCGCAGGCGGTTTCCCCGAGATGTCATACACCACCCGATTGATTCCCCGCACCTCATTGATGATGCGGTTGCTCACATGCCCCAGCAACTCATGTGGCAGATGCGCCCAATGCGCCGTCATGAAGTCGAGCGTCTGCACGGCGCGCAGCGCGACGACATACTCATACGTGCGGCCATCGCCCATCACGCCGACGCTCTTCACCGGCAGAAACACCGCAAACGCCTGGCTCGTGAGGTCATACCACGACTTGCCCGTTTCCTTATCGATGGTGTTACGCAGCGTCTCGATGAAAATCGCATCCGCGCGACGCAGCAGATCCGCAAATTCGCGCTTCACTTCGCCGAGAATCCGCACGCCGAGACCCGGCCCCGGGAACGGATGTCGATACACCATCGCGTGGGGCAGACCGAGCTTCACGCCGAGCTCGCGCACTTCGTCCTTGAAGAGTTCGCGCAACGGTTCGAGCAGCTTGAGATTCAGCGTCTCCGGCAATCCGCCGACATTGTGGTGGCTCTTGATGGTGTGCGCGCCCTTCTTGCCCTTGCCCGCCGACTCGATCACGTCCGGATAGATCGTGCCCTGCGCAAGCCACTTCGCATCGGTGAGCTTGTCCGATTCCTTGTGGAACACCTCGACGAACTCCGCGCCGATGATCTTGCGCTTCGCTTCCGGATCGGTCACGCCCGCGAGCTTCTGCAGGAATTCCGCACTCGCGTCGACGTGAATCACTTTCACGCCGAGATGATCCGCGAACGTCGACATCACCTGTTCCGCCTCGTTCTGACGCAGCAAGCCGTGATCGACGAACACGCACGTCAACTGGTCGCCGATCGCGCGATGCAAAAGCGCCGCCGCCACCGACGAATCGACGCCGCCCGACAAACCAAGAATCACATGCTCGTTGCCGACCTGCGCGCGGATCTTCTCCACCGCCTCGTCGATGTAATGGCCCATCTCCCAGTCCGCCTGCGCGCCGCACAGTTCCAGCACGAAACGGTCGAGCATCGCGCGGCCCTGCACCGTGTGCGTGACTTCCGGATGCCATTGCAGGCCGTAGAAGCGACGGTCGTCGTCCGCCATCGCGGCGATCGGGCACGACGGCGTCGAGGCCATCAGCTTGAAGCCCGCCGGCAAGTCGACGACTTTATCGCCGTGGCTCATCCACACCTTGAGCATCGACTCGTCCTTACCGCTCTTGAAGTCCTCGATGCCTTCCAGAAAACCCGTGTGATTCAGCGCCTGTACTTCCGCATAGCCGAATTCGCGCACGTTGCCCAGTTCGACCTTGCCGCCGAGCTGATCGGCCATCGTCTGCATGCCGTAACAGATGCCGAGCACCGGCACGCCGAGATCGAAGACGATTTGCGGCGCGCGCGGCGACTTCGCCTCAGTGACGGAGTTCGGACCGCCCGACAGGATGATGCCCTTCGGAGCGAATTCGCGGATGAAGGTCTCATCGACGTCGTACGGATGGATCTCCGAGTAGACATGCGACTCGCGGATGCGCCGTGCGATCAGCTGGGTGACTTGGGAGCCGAAATCGAGAATCAGGATTTTGTCGTGCATGGCTGCGGCCAAAGGCTAAGTGAACGAATAATGTCTGTGCGGCCGGAACGCGACGTCGCGCGGCCCGCCTTCAAATAAATCGACGGCCGGCGCATTGGCCGACCGTGCTTGTCCTGCGTGTTTCCGATGCTGCGCTCGCGTGGCTTGCGGCATGCGCTTCGCGCCCTCAACGTGGTGCGTGGCTCGCGTCGGGCGCGAGCGGATCGGCTCTTCGGCCCGTCGCCGGATCGATCTCGCCGCTGATCACGGGCTCGATGCGCTTGCCGGTGACCGGATCGACCGCGCGGCCCGTCACCGGATCGAGCGTGCCGCCCGTAACGGGATCGACGGCGCCGTCCGGATGCGCGCGCACCGCGGCGGATGAGATCGGCGAAGCCGGATCGAGCGGACGCCCCGCCGAATCTATCGTACGACCCGAAACCGGATCGATGGCCGTCGCTTGCGGTGCGCGCGCCGCGGGACGCACCGCGGTATCGATCGGCTCGACGCGCGCCGAAGGCACCGTGGCGCTCGTGCGAACATCCTCGCGCTTTTGCGCCGCCTTCTTCTCCGCGCGCTGGGCGGACACAGCGCCGGCCAGCGCCGCGCGCTCGCGTCGCCGCACCGCCGACGACAGCCTCACGCTGCCCAAACCGAGCACGAGCAGCACGGCGCCGACCACCGCCGCGCTGATCTGCCCGAAGCCATCGACCTGCGGCGCGTGCAGCCCGAGCAGCCAGACCAGCACCACGACGCCCGAGAGCCACTGCACGTGACCCGAGACGCGGGCGGCCCGGGCCGTCAATGCGCCATCGACGGAAGCATGAAACGCGAGCCACGACAGCCCGATGAGCGCGATGCCGAGCAGTTGCCCGGCGAACACCGGTTGCACGCGGATCGAATCCAGTTGCAGCGCGCTGTACAAGCCGGCCCACGGCGTCAGCAGAAACAGCAGGCCGAACGCCAGAAAAATCAGGGCATTGATGACGAGCACGACCCGCAGCAACGGTTTCATGATCGCTCCGCGCGATTAGTCGACGTGATAGTTGGGTGCTTCCTTCGTGATCTGCACGTCGTGCACATGCGACTCGCGCATGCCGGCCGCCGTGATCTGCACGAATTCCGCCTTCTCGTGCATTTCGTTGATCGTGCGGCAACCGCAATAGCCCATGCTCGCGCGCACACCGCCGACGATCTGGAACAGGATCGCGTTGACCGAGCCCTTGTAGGCCACACGGCCTTCGATGCCTTCCGGCACGAGCTTGTCGATGTTCGCCGAGTTGTCCTGGAAGTAGCGGTCCGCCGCGCCGTCCTTCATCGCGCCGACCGAACCCATGCCGCGGTACGACTTGTACTGACGGCCCTGATACAGGAACACGTCGCCCGGCGATTCTTCCGTGCCCGCGAGCATGCTGCCCATCATGACGACGTTCGCGCCCGCCGCGAGCGCCTTCGAGACGTCGCCCGAGAAGCGCACGCCGCCGTCGGCGACGACCGGCACGCCGGTGCCGCGCAGCGCTTCGGAGACGTTGGCGATCGCCGTGATCTGCGGCACGCCGACACCCGCGACGATC
Source organism: Caballeronia jiangsuensis (assembly GCF_046030135.1). Taxonomy (NCBI): domain Bacteria; kingdom Pseudomonadati; phylum Pseudomonadota; class Betaproteobacteria; order Burkholderiales; family Burkholderiaceae; genus Caballeronia; species Caballeronia jiangsuensis. The sequence continues at coordinate 174,778 of NZ_JAQQDB010000013.1, read as the reverse complement.
CGCGTCGTGCAGATCGAGCCCGGGCCGATACCGACCTTCACCGCGTCCGCGCCGTATTCGACGAGCGACTTCGCCGCCGCCGCCGTCGCGATATTGCCGCCGATGACCTGCACGTGCGGGTAATTCTGCTTGACCCAGCGCACGCGTTCGAGCACGCCCTGGCTGTGGCCGTGCGCGGTATCGACGACGATCACGTCGACGCCCGCCTGCGCCAGCAGGTCGACGCGCTCTTCATTGTCCGGACCGACGCCCACCGCCGCGCCCACACGCAGCTTGCCGTCTTCGTCCTTGCAGGCGTCCGGGTTCTCTGTCTGCTTGGTGATGTCTTTCACGGTCATCAGGCCGCGCAGCTCGAACGCATCGTTGACGACCAGCACGCGTTCCAGGCGATGGCCGTGCATCAGCGCCTTCGCTTCGGCGAGCGAGGTGCCTTCCTTGACCGTCACGAGACGCTCGCGCGGGGTCATGATGTTGCGCACCGGCTCATCGAGACGTTCTTCGAAACGCAGGTCGCGATTCGTGACGATGCCGATGAGTTGCGCGCCCTCGACCACCGGGAAGCCCGAAATGCCATGCTGCTGCGTCAGCGCAATGACGTCGCGCACACGCATCTGCGGCGGAATTGTGATCGGATCGCGCACGACGCCCGACTCGAAGCGCTTCACTTTCGCGACTTCGCGGGCCTGTTCCTTGGCGGTGAGATTCTTGTGAACGATGCCGATGCCGCCCATCTGCGCCATCGCGATGGCGAGCCGGCCTTCGGTGACCGTGTCCATGGCGGCGGACACGAGAGGCATGTTCAGGGAAATATTGCGGGTCAGCTGTGATTTCAGGCTGGTGTCGCGCGGGAGAACGCTGGAAAACGCGGGCACGAGGAGCACGTCATCGAACGTGAGTGCTTTCTGGATCAGACGCATGGCAAATCCTATGGGCGCAAAAGCAGATTATACCGATAGTTCCCTGCATTTTCACTGCCCGAACAGCAGCTTAGGCCGTTCAGCCGCAAAATCCGGGCCGTCCGCGCCCGCGTGCCGGGCGCTCGCGCATGTGCAGTTTTCGACAAGACAGGCGCCCGCGGCCCACGCTACGCTTCGTGCCGTCAGATGAAATAACGACAGGGAGTCGGGCAATGCAGCGCGGTGTGATGTACGGAATGGCAGCGGGAGCGATCTGGGGCTTCATCTTTCTCGCGCCCCGGCTCCTGCCGGATTTTTCGCCGCTCGCGCTGAGCGTCGGACGCTATCTGATGTACGGCGCCGTGTCGCTCGCGGTCGCGCTGCCGTTCGCCCGCAGGCTCTTCGCCAAACTCACGCGCGCCGATTTCATCGCGCTCGTGAAGCTGGCGCTGGTCGGCAACCTGCTCTACTACATGCTGCTCGCGAGCGCGGTGCAACTGGTGGGCGTCGCGCCTTCGTCGCTGATCGTCGGGATTCTCCCCGTCACCGTCACGCTTGCCGGACGGCGCGACCACGGCGCAATCGATCTCAGGCGGCTCGTCGGACCTTTGCTGCTCGTGCTGGCCGGCATCGCGTGCATCAACCTGGACGTGTTCAGCGACGTGGTGTCGTCGTCGGGCGGTAGCGAGCATGCGGCGAGCGTGCTCACGCGCCTGACCGGTCTCGCGTGCGCCCTCGGCGCGCTCGCATCGTGGACGTGGTACGCGGTCGTCAACGCACGCTATCTGCAAGCAAATCGCCACTTCGACGGTAACGAGTGGTCCGTGCTCTGGGGCATCGTGACGGGTCTGCTGGGCCTCGTGCTCGGCGCCGTCGTCTGGATGCTGCCCGCGGGCACGGTTCAGGCGAGCGTGCCGGCCGCGCGCTGGCACGTGTTCTGGATTGTGTGTTTCGCGCTGGCGACCGGCGGTTCGTGGCTCGGCAACATGCTGTGGAATGCGGCGGCGAAACGCCTGCCGCTCACGCTCGCAGGTCAGATGATCGTCTTCGAAACGCTCTTCGCGTTGCTCTACGCTTTCGTCTACGACGGCCGCTGGCCGCGTACGCCGGAAGTGCTCGCGATCGTGCTGCTGCTCGTGGGCGTGCTCTGGTCGGTCAGACAACACACGCTGGAGCCCGCGCCGGCGGGCGCGAAGGAAGCGCCCGCGCATTGAAAGGGCTCAGCGCGAATCCTTCGAGTGCCACTTGCGCCCTTCGATCGAACCAGCCTTGCGCGCCTTGTCGACGCGACGCTGGCGCGCGGCCTTCGGATCGACTTTCAACGGCCGATAAATCTCCACGCGATCGAAGTCGGCGAGCGCCGCGTCGAGCGCCTTCGCCTTGCCGAACACGCCGACCTTTTGCGTCGACAGATCGATATCGCGATGGACGAGCAGCACGCCGCTCGCATCGATTGCGTCGCGCAGCGTCGCGCCCTCGCGCAACTCGACACGCTTCAGAAACGCGCGATCGGGCAGACCGTAGCAGACGTCGATAAGCATCATCGCTTGCCGTAGCGCTGATCCGCGCGCTTCACGAAGGAATCGACGAACGTGTTGGCGATATGGCTGAACACCGGCCCGATGAGTTTCTCCAGAATCACATTGGAGAATTCGTAGTGCAGCGCGAATTCGATCTTGCACGCGTCCGCGCGCAGCGGCGTGAAGCGCCAGTAACCGGTGAACTTCTTGAAAGGGCCGCTCAGGAACTCCATATCGATGGTGGTCGGACGCTTCTGCGTGTTGCGCGTCGCGAAGTGCTGCTTGATGCCCTTGAAGCTGATGTCGATCTTCGCTTCCATGCCGTTCTCATCCTGGCGGCCGATTTCGACGCCGCCGCACCAGGGCAGGAAATTGGGGTAGTCGGCGACATCGGTGACGAGGTCGAACATTTCTTCCGCCGAATGGCGGATCAATACGGTTTTCTGGACGTCTGCCATATAGGGCGCAGCGGTGGCTGAATTGGGCTGCAACGCGCAAGAGAACTCGGCCGGAGTTCGTCTGCCGGACGGCACGCTGCTAAAATCGTGATTTTAAACGAGTTGGGCACTTTCCATTCATGAGCATCATCGACAACAGAAAAGCCTTCTTCGATTACTTCGTCGAAGAGCGCTACGAGGCCGGTCTCGTGCTCGAAGGCTGGGAAGTCAAGGCGCTGCGCGCGGGCCGAGCGCAAATCAAGGAAGGCTATGTCGTGATCAAGCACGGCGAGCTCTTTCTGATCGGCACGCATATCAGCCCGCTGCCCGAGGCATCGAAGTTCGCCAATCTGGATCCGGTGCGCACGCGCAAACTGCTGCTGCATCGCGACCAGATCGACAAGCTCATCGGCAAGGTCGAGCAACGTGGGCACACGCTCGTGCCGCTCAACTTCCATTACAAGGACGGCCGCGTGAAGTGCGAGATCGGGCTCGCGAAGGGCAAGAAGCTGCACGACAAGCGCGAGACCGAAAAGAAGCGCGACTGGGAACGCGAGCGCGGGCGCCTGATGCGCACGGCATCGCGTTAAACGAATCGGGGCGCCTTGAGCGCCCCGTTTGCTTTTGCCGCGCGTCAGCTCTTCTTGATGACGCCGCCGCCCTCGCCTCTCACGATGGTCAACGCCGACGCGATCATCGAACTCATATCGGACAGGTTGCCCGGCACGATCAGCGTGTTGCCCGTTTTCGCAATATTGCCGAACGCGCCGACATACTGCTCCGCGATCTTCAGGTTCACCGCTTCCATGCCGCCCGTCGTCTGAATCGCCGTGCCGACTTTCTGAATGGCTTGCGCGTTCGCCTCGGCCACCGCGAGAATCGCCGACGCCGCGCCCTGCGCCTGATTGATCGCCGCCTGACGCTCGCCCTCGGACTTCTGGATCGCGGCTTCACGCGCGCCGGCGGCCAGATTGATCTGTTCCTGCTTGCGGCCTTCGGATGCGGCGATCAGCGCGCGCTTTTCGCGCTCGGCGGTGATCTGCGCCTGCATCGCGTGAAGGATTTCCTTCGGCGGCGTCAGGTCCTTGATCTCGTAGCGGAGCACTTTCACGCCCCAGTTCGACGCGGCTTCGTCGAGCGCATTCACGATGCTCTGGTTGATGAAGTCGCGCTCCTCGAACGTCTTGTCGAGCTCCAGCTTGCCGATGACCGAACGCAAGGTCGTCTGCGACAACTGCGTGATCGCGAACACGAAGTTGCTCGAACCGTACGACGCCTTCATCGCGTCCGTCACCTGAAAGTACAGCACGCCGTCGACCTGCAACTGCGTGTTGTCGCGCGTGATGCACACCTGGCTCGGCACTTCGAGCGGAATCTCCTTCAGCATGTGCTTGTAGGCGATGCGATCGACGAACGGCAGCACGATGTTGAGACCCGGCGTGAGCGTCGCGTGATAGCGGCCGAATCGCTCCAGCACCCAGGCATGCTGTTGAGGAACGATCTTGACCGTGTTCACCACGATCACGATGGCGATGATGAGCACGATGAGCGCGAAATACATTGTGTGACTCCTTCTTATAGTGAGCGAGCGTGTCTAGCGTTTGGCCGCGACGATCAGCCGGTTCCCGTCCAGCGCCGTGATGCGGTAATACCGCGCGCCTTCGGTTTCGCCCGGCGCGAGTTCGACGTCCCACTGCGCGCCGCGATACATTGCGCGCGCGTGGCCATCGCGCCATTGATCCACTTCCAGCGTCGCGCCGATATCGAGATTCACGGCCGCATCCCGCGATGCATCGCGCCCCTTCCAGCTACCGAAGCGCGAGCGCCGCAAAACCACGACGGCGATCAGCGCGATGACGGCCGCCGCGCCCATCTGCACATGCGGCAGCGCGCCGGACACATAAGCGATGCCGCCCGCGATCATGCCCAGCGCGATCATGAGCAGATAGAACGTGCCGGTGAACAGCTCCGCGACGATCAGCGCGCCCGCCGCGACCCACCAAATCAGTCCACTCGTTAGCATCGCCGGTCTCCAAACGAAAACACCCCGGAGAAGTCCGGGGTGTTTTTATAGCACGCTCGCGCCTTTCCGAAAGCAACCGGAAAGGCGCTGCTGACTTATTTTGACAAGGTCTTCGCCAGTTGCTGCCATGTCTCGATGATCGTGTCCGGATTCAGCGACATCGATTCGATGCCTTCCTTCGCGAGCCACTCCGCGAGGTCCGGATGATCGGACGGCCCCTGTCCGCAGATGCCGACGTACTTGTTCAGCCGCAGACACGTTTCGATCGCGCGCTTGAGCATGAACAGCACCGCTTCGTCGCGCTCGTCGAAGTCCGCCGCGAGCAGTTCCATGCCGGAGTCGCGATCGAGGCCGAGCGTGAGCTGCGTCAGATCGTTCGAGCCGATCGAGAAGCCGTCGAAGCGCTCCAGGAACTGCTCCGCGAGAATCGCGTTGGACGGCACCTCGCACATCATCACGAGCTTCAGATCGTTCTTGCCGCGCTCGAGACCGAACTTCTTCAGCAGTTCGATCACGCGATCCGCCTGATTCAGCGTGCGCACGAACGGCACCATGATCTGCACGTTGTCCAGACCCATTTCCTCGCGCACCTTCTTCAGCGCGATGCATTCCATGTGGAACGCTTCGGCGAAGTCTTCCGCGATATAGCGCGACGCGCCGCGGAAACCGAGCATCGGGTTTTCTTCATCCGGCTCGTAGCGCGAACCGCCGATCAGCTTCTTGTACTCGTTCGACTTGAAGTCCGACAGACGCACGATGACGGGCTTCGGATAGAACGCGGCCGCGATCGTGGCGATGCCTTCCGTCAGCTTGTCGACGTAGAACGCACGCGGCGACGCATGACCGCGCGCAACGCTCTCCACCGCCTTCTTCAGATCGGCGTCGACGTTCGGGTACTCCAGAATCGCCTTCGGATGCACGCCGATGTTGTTGTTGATGATGAACTCGAGCCGCGCCAGGCCGACGCCCGCGTTCGGCAACTGCGCGAAGTCGAACGCGAGCTGCGGATTGCCGACGTTCATCATGATCTTGACCGGAATCTTCGGCAGTTCGCCGCGCTGCACTTCCGTGACTTCGGTTTCGAGCAGGCCGTCGTAGATCTTGCCTTCGTCGCCTTCCGCGCACGATACCGTGACGAGCGCGCCTTCCTTCAGCACGTCGGTGGCGTCGCCGCAGCCGACCACGGCCGGCACGCCCAGTTCACGCGCGATGATCGCCGCGTGGCACGTACGTCCACCGCGGTTCGTCACGATGGCCGATGCGCGCTTCATCACCGGCTCCCAGTTCGGGTCGGTCATGTCGGCGACGAGCACGTCGCCCGGCTGCACGCGTTCCATTTCCGACGGATCGTGAATCACGCGCACGGGGCCCGCGCCGATCTTCTGGCCGATGGCGCGGCCGGTCGCCAGCACGTTCGACTGACCCTTCAACTTGAAGCGCATCTCGGCCTTGCCGGACGCCTGGCTCTTCACCGTTTCCGGGCGCGCCTGGAGAATGAAGATCTTGCCGTCGCGGCCGTCCTTGCCCCACTCGATGTCCATCGGACGCTCGTAGTGTTTCTCGATGATCACCGCGTACTTCGCGAGTTCGATCACGTCTTCGTCGGTGATCGAGAAGCGGTTGCGCTGCTCGTGCGGCACGTCGACGGTCTTCACGCGGCCCGGCTCGCCCGGCTTCGTGAACTCCATCTTGATGAGCTTCGAGCCGATCGAGCGGCGGATGATCGGGTACTTGCCCTGTTCCAGCGTGGTCTTGAAGACGTGGAACTCGTCCGGATTCACCGCGCCCTGCACGACCGTCTCACCGAGGCCGTAGCTCGACGTGATGAACACGGTTTCCTTGAAGCCCGATTCGGTGTCGATGGTGAACATCACGCCCGCCGCGCCGACGTCCGAGCGGACCATGCGCTGCACGCCCGCCGACAACGCGACTTCGGCATGCGTGAAGCCCTTGTGGACGCGATAGGAGATGGCGCGGTCGTTGTAAAGCGACGCGAACACGTGCTTCATGCGATCGAGTACGTCCTCGATGCCGACCACGTTCAGATAGCTTTCCTGCTGGCCCGCGAACGATGCGTCCGGCAAGTCCTCGGCAGTCGCGGACGAACGCACGGCGAACGAAAGCTCTTCGGGCGAGCTGTTCTGGAGCACTTCGAAACCGCGGCGGATTTCGTCTTCGAGACGCGGCTGCATCGGCGCGTCGACGATCCACTGGCGGATTTCCTTGCCGGCTTCGGCAAGGGATTTCACGTCGTCGACGTCGAGCGTCTCGAGACGCTTGGCGATGCGCTCGGTCAGGTCGTTGTGCTGGAGGAAGTCGCGGAACGCGAGCGCAGTTGTGGCAAAGCCTGTCGGCACACGAACGCCCGCTTCGGAAAGCTGGCTGATCATTTCGCCGAGCGACGCATTCTTGCCACCGACGATTTCCACGTCGGTCATTCGCAACTGCTCGAATGGAACTACATACGCCTGATCCTTTGCGACATCTTTCGCAACATTAACTGCGTTAGTCATACAAGCCCCTAAGGTGGATGGAATTCACGATCGCACGAGTGGGCTCATATGCGGCGGCGCTCATTGGAAGCGCGGCCGCATCTCGTACAACCTGTTTGATAAACCATCGGGGAGCGCGTCACCGGAGCCGGGCGCGTTGCAAAAAGAAGCGGGACGTCTGAAATCTGCTCGAAATCGTAGGTTTTTGCTGCCAAAACCGACGAACCCACCGCGATTTGACGAAAATCCGAATCAATTTGTCCGCAATTGCTTATCGAACAGGTTGCCGCTATTCTACCGTGCCGATTCTCAATTTGTTTCGGCAGAGACAGTAATTCCACGGCAAAATCGAAGTCTTTCACGCCGCTCGGTTCGCCGGCGCACACCGCTGGGCAACCAATGTAACACAGGCGCTTTCGTGAGCCGTGCAGGGCGTTCCCGCGGTCTATTTCGCGTGTTACCGTTTGAGCGCGCCCGCCTCAACTCGTTCCCCATTTGGTCTTTTGCCGATGCCGCCTTCCGTATTCATCGTTTCCGACGGGACCGGGATCACTGCCGAAACCTTCGCGCATTCGATCCTCGCCCAGTTCGATCAAAAATTCCGGCTCGTGCGCGTGCCGTTCGTCGATTCGATCGACAAGGCGTACGCGACGGTGGAAAAGATCAACGAGGTCGTGGACCTCGATGGCCGCCGTCCAATCGTCTTTACCACGCTCGTCGACAGCGCGTCGAATGAAGTCGTCAAGGGCTGCAACGCGCTCGTCCTCGACATGTTCCAGACCTTCATCGAGCCGCTCGAGCACGAACTGGAAATGAAGTCGACGCACGCGATGGGCCGCGTCCACCAGAACGCCGACACCGAGGAATACAAGAATCGCATCGAGGCGATCAACTTCTCGCTCGCGCACGATGACGGCCAGTCCAACCGCAACCTCGCCGATGCCGATGTCATTCTGGTCGGCGTATCGCGCAGCGGCAAAACGCCGACGAGCCTCTATCTGGCGATGCAATATGGCGTGAAGGCCGCGAACTATCCGCTGATTCCCGAAGACTTCGAGCGCGGCAAGCTGCCTACGCCTTTGCTCGAACATCGGGCGAAAATGTTCGGTCTTTCGATCGATGCGCAGCGGCTCGCCGAAATCCGCAACGAGCGTCGCCCGGGCAGCAAGTACGCGGCGTTGGAGAACTGCCGCTACGAGATCAACGAAGCCGAGATGATGATGAAGCGCGAGGGCGTCAAGTGGCTTTCTTCGACGCACAAGTCGATCGAGGAAATCGCCACGACGATCCTGCAGGAGATCAAGCCGGAACGCCCGTCGTATTACTGATTTTTCTCAGCGCTGCTGGCGGCACTGCTCGAAAAGACAGATCGCCGCCGCGGCCGCCACGTTGAGCGACTCCATCCCGCCCGGCTGCGGAATGGTCACGCGATGCGTCACGGCATCGCGCCAGACCTGCGACACGCCCGCGCCCTCATTGCCGAATACCCACGCCAGCGCGCCCGACAGATCGCAATCGTAGAGCGCGACCGCGCCATGCGAATCGGTGATGGTCACGGGCGCATCGAGCCGCGCGATCAGATCCGCGGAATCCACGTCTTCGAAAATATCCAGCAGGAAGTGCGCGCCCATGCCCGAGCGCAGTACTTTCGATGACCACGCGTACGCGGTGCCCGGCGCGCAGAACACACGCGTGATGCCCGCCGCCGCCGCGCTGCGCAGAATCGAGCCGACATTGCCCGCGTCCTGGATGCCGTCGAGAATCACGCAGGTTTCGGCGACGCGCGCGGGTAGTTCGGCATCGATTTTCTCGACGAGCAACAGCATGCCGACGCCGTGCACGACGCTCGAAAGCTGTCCGAAGAGCGCGTCCGGCAACACGACGACACGCTTCTCCTCGATACGCGCGACGATGTCGCGGGCCTCTTCATGCGTGAGCGCGCCTTCGGTGACCACGCACGTTTCGGGCTGTCCGGCTGCATCGAGATAGGCCGACGCCAGATGCAGGCCTTCGAGCAGCGCATGGCCGCTGCGACGCTGCTGCGCCGTCGAGCCGGCCAGCGCCTTGATGCGCTTATAGAGCGGATTGTCCCGCGAAGTGATGGATTTCACGTTGAATTGAGTGCCGCTCAGAAAGCGAGCGAATCAGGATCGTCTTCGAGCGCCGCGGCGACCTGAAGCACTTCGGGCGCGAGCTCGGGTAGCACCGAGCCGAAGCGGATATGCGCCTCGCGCACCGGCGCGAACGAACGCCGATGATGCTCGCACGGGCCATGCTCGCGCAGCGCCCTGAGATGCTGCGGCGTGCCGTAGCCGGAATGCGCATCGAAGCCGTACACCGGAAAGGTTTCGTGAAGCTCGACCAGCATGCGATCACGCGTAACTTTCGCGAGAATCGATGCCGCCGAAATCTGCTTGATGAGCGCATCGCCGCCGATCACGGCTTCGGCGCGAATCGACAGCGTCGGGCAGCGGTTGCCGTCGATCTTGACGAGCGTCGGCGCGACCGAAAGGCCTTCCACCGCGCGCTTCATCGCGAGCATGCTCGCGTGCAGGATGTTGATCGTGTCGATTTCCTCGACGCTCGCCGACGCGATGCAAAACGCGAGCGCGCGATCGACGATCTTCTCGTAGAGCTCCTCGCGCCGTTTTGCGCTCAGCGCTTTGGAATCGTCGAGACCGTTGATGCGCGGCTTCGCGGGATCGAAAATCACGGCCGCTGCCACGACCGGGCCGGCCAGCGGACCGCGCCCCGCCTCATCGACACCGCAGATGATGTCGAAAGGTGAACTGAAATCGAGTCCTGCCTGAGCCGATGGTTTCGCCGCCATTATCGCGGTCTCCGCGTTTCGAGCACTCGCGCGACCGCCTCGGCCGCCTTCTGCGACGTGTTCTGGCGCAGCGCGATGTGCATGTCGGTGAAGATTTCCGTCAGGGTACGGCGGTTGGCGTCGTCGTTCAACTGTTTCAGCGTTGCGTCGGCGAGCGCCTCGGGCGTCGCGAAGTGCTGGAGGATTTCCGGCACGACGAAACGGCCCGCGAGGATGTTCGGCAAACCGACATACGGCAGATAACCCTGCCGCTTCATGATCTGGCCCGTCAGCCAGGGCACCTTGTATGAGATGACCATCGGCTTCTTGAGCAGCGCCGCTTCCAGCGTCACCGTGCCGCTTTTCACGAGGATCGCGTCGGCGGCGGTCATCGCGGTTTGCGCGCGGCCATCGGTGATCGTCAGCGAAAGATTCGGATGCGCGTCCACGAGCGGCTGAAGCAACTCGCGCAACGCCGGATTCGCCGCGGGCATCAAAAAGCGCACGCCGGGCTCGCGACGCTGCATCAGCTCCATCGCATCGAAGAAGGTCGGACCGATCAGCGAAATTTCCGAACGGCGGCTGCCCGGCAGCACGGCGATCACCGGCCCGCCTTGCGCGATGCCGAGTTCGCGGCGCGCGCCCATGACGTCGGGTTCGAGCGGAATTTCGTCGGCGAGCGGATGACCGACGTAGCTCGCCTCCACGCCCGCCTTCGCCAGCAACGCGGTCTCGAACGGAAACACGCACAGCATCTGATCGACCGCTTTCACGATCTTCTTGATGCGGCCGCCGCGCCACGCCCAGATCGACGGACATACGAAATGCACGGTCGGAATGCCTGCTTCGCGCAGCGGCTGTTCGAGGCCGAAGTTGAAATCCGGCGCGTCCACGCCGATGAACACCGACGGCGGCTCCGCGAGCAACTGACGCTTGATCTCGTTGCGGATGCCGAGAATTTCGGGGATGTGTTTCAGCGCTTCGACATAGCCGCGCACGGTCAGCTTGTCCATCGGCCAGTGCGCTTCGAAGCCTTCGGCTGTCATGCGCGGGCCGCCGATGCCGCTATAACGCGTGCCTTCCGGCAGGGTTTGCGTGAGGCCCTTGAGCAGCGAGGCCGCGAGCAGGTCGCCAGAGGGCTCGCCCGCGACCATCGCGATGCGTGGCGGGTTGGTAATCAGGGTCATCGGGCGGCGTGTCTAGCGGATGATGCCGCGCTGCGACGCCGCGATGAAATCGGAAAATGCCGTGACGGGTTCGTCGCCCTCGCCGCCTGCCGTGCTCAGTTCCTTCAACTGCACCTTCGCCTCTTCGAGCGACAGGCCGCTCTTGTAGACGATGCGATACGCCGAACGCAGCGCCGAGATTGCCTCGGGCGTGAAGCCGCGGCGGCGCAGTCCTTCGACGTTGATGCCGTGCGGCTCCGCCTTGTTGCCGGCCGCGATGACGAACGGCGGCACGTCCTGCACGAGCGCCGAGGCGCCGCCGAGCATCGAATGCGCGCCGATGCGCACGAACTGATGCACGCCCGACATCCCGCCGATGATCGCGTGATCGCCGACGAACACGTGCCCGGCCAGTTGCGCGTTGCTCGACATGATGACGTTGTCGCCGAGCCGGCAGTCGTGGCCGACGTGCACGTACGCCATGATCCAGCAATCGCTGCCGATCGACGTCAAGCCCTGATCCTGCGCCGTGCCCGTGTGCAGCGTCGTGAATTCGCGGATGGTGTTGCGGTCGCCGATTTCGAGGCGCGTTGGCTCGCCCTTGTACTTCATGTCCTGCGGACGGCCGCCGATCGATGCGTAATGGCCGATGCTGTTGTCGCGGCCGATCGTCGTGTGGCCTTCGATCACGCTGTGCGAGCCGACGGTCGTGCCCGCGCCGATCACGACGTGCGAACCGACGATCGCGTACGGCCCGATCTCGACGGACTCGTCGAGCTGGGCGCCCGGCTCGATGATCGCGGTTGGGTGAATCTTGCTCATGCGCATTTCGCCTATGCTGTTCGTGCTGCTTGTTACGATGAACGCGGAGTGAACGCAGTTGCGCTCAGGCGTCCGTGCTCTTGACGGTACACATGAGCTCGGCTTCGGCAGCCGTCGCGCCATCGACCTCGGCGCGCGCCTTGAACTTCCAGATGCCTCGCATGTACCGCTCGAAGTGGACGTTGAGGATCAACTGATCGCCCGGTTCCACCACGCGCTTGAAGCGCGCACCGTCGATGCCGACGAAGTAATAGAGCGTGTTGCTCGGATCGTGCGGCTCTTCCGCGAAGGTCAGCAGCGCCGCGGTCTGCGCGAGCGCTTCGAGAATCAGCACGCCCGGCATCACGGGCCGCGTCGGGAAGTGGCCCTGGAAGTACGGCTCGTTGATCGTCACGTTCTTCAACGCTTTGATGCTCTTGTGCGGCTCGAGTTCGAGCACGCGGTCCACGAGCAGGATCGGGTAGCGATGCGGCAGCAGCGTGAGGATCTTGTGGATGTCGAGATTGATTTTTTCTGTGCTCATGGTCGTTCTGCTCACGCGCGCGTCAGGCGCGGAAATTTGGATGGCGGGCCGTATCGGACGCCCGCCCGGAATTGCTCTTGGCGCTTCGGCGGCTTGGATGAGCCCGCTCTGCGCGAGGTTCTTGCTTATTCGTCGCCGCTCGTATCGCCACGCTTGGCCGTATCGGCGAGCGCCGTTTCCAGCGACTTGATGCGATCGCGCAGCTTGTCCAGATTGCGCATGATGGCCGCGCTCTTGTTCCAGTCGCCGTGCGGCACGGCCGGAAACGCGCTCGTGTACATGCCCGGCTTCAGAAGCGATTTCGAGACGCCTGATTGCGCCGTGACGATCACATAGTCCGCAAGCGTCACATGGCCCGCGATACCCACCGCCCCGCCGATCATGCAATGCTTGCCGATGTTCGTGCTGCCCGCGATGCCCGCGCAGCCGGCGATCACCGTGTACGCGCCGATGCGGCAGTTGTGACCGATCTGCACGAGGTTGTCGATCTTCACGCATTCCTCGATGACGGTATCCGCCATCGCGCCGCGATCGATGGTCGTGTTCGCACCGATTTCCACGTCGTCTGCGATATCCACCGCGCCGACCTGCGGAATCTTGACCCAGCTGCCGGTGCGCGCATCGCCCTCGCCGACGAAATCCGGCGCGAAGCCGAAGCCGTCCGCGCCGATCACCGCGCCCGCGTGCACGATCACGCGCGCGCCGAACTTGCAGCCGTGATAGACGGTGACGTTGGGATACAGATGCACGTCGTCGCCGAGTTTCACGCCCCGGCCGACGACCACGCCCGCATCCAGCTTCACGCGCTCGCCGATGACGGCGCCCGCCTCCACCGTCACTTGCGGTCCGATCACGGCGCTTGCCGCGACCTTCGCGTCCGGATCGACATATGCGCTGGGATGCACGCCCGGCCTCGCCTTGGGCGTCGCCAGATCGATGAACGCCTGCGCCACGCGCGCGAAATAAGCGTAGGGGTTCGGCGTGACGATGAAATTACTGCCCGCGCGATTCGTCACCTTCTCGAGATCGGCCGGGGAAATCAGCACCGCGCCGGCGCGCGTCGTCTCGACCTGCGGCAGATACTTCTGATTCGCGAGAAACGCGAGTTGTGCGGAGCCAGCCTTGTCGAGGGGTGCGAGACTCCCGACCGCGTGCGCGCCGTCACCGACCACCTCGCCGCCGAAGCGCTTCACCAGTTCGTCGAGCGTGATCGCCATGCCTGATGCCATCTCGTCTCAGTCCTCGTCAGTTCGGGCTCGTGAGCGAACCCGTGCCGGTCGCGCCCGCGGCCAGCGCCTTCAGCACCTGATCCGTGATGTCGATGCGCGGACTCACGTACACCGCCTCCTGCACGATCAGATCGTAGTGCTGCTGCTCGGCGATCTGCTTGATCACCTTGTTCGCGCGATCCAGCACCGCCGCGAGTTCCTCGTTGCGGCGCTGGTTCAGGTCCTCGCGGAACTCGCGCTGCTTGCGCTGGAAGTCCGCGTCGAGCTGCGCGAGGTCGCGCTGGCGCGCAGCGCGGTCTGTCGGCGACATCGAGGAACCGTTTTTATCGATGTTGTCCGACATCGCCTTCAGACGCTGCGCCATGTCCTGCAGCGCCTTGTCGCGTTTGGAGAATTCCTGCTCGAGCTTCGACTGAGCGGCTTTCGCCGCTGCAGATTCGCGCAGGATGCGGTCCGAATTGACCGCAGCGATGCGCGCTTCCTGAGCACTGGCGGACATCGCCGTGCCCAGGCCGAGAACCATCGACAACGCAAGCGCCAGCGCCATATGTTTCGAATGCTTACCGGTTCCCAAAGTGTTCCTCACGTTACGTCTGAATGGATGAAGTTCGTGACAGTCGGCATACCGTTTAGAAGGCCGTACCGATCTGGAACTGGAACTTCTGATACTGGTCGCCTTCGTGCTTCTGCAGCGGGAAGCCAAGGCTCAGCTTGAGCGGGCCGATCGGCGAGATCCACGCGAGACCCACACCGTAGCCGTAGCGCAAGCCGTTCGCACCGCCGCTCGTGCCGCCCTGGTTCGGGTCGCCCCAGACGTTACCGGCATCGAGGAAGGTGAAAACGCGCAGCGTGCGGTCGTAGCCCGTGCCCGGAAGCGGGAACGTCAGCTCGATGTTGCCGACCGCCATGCGCGAGCCGCCGATCGGGTCGTTCGTCTTCGCGTCGCGCGGACCCAGCGAGCTCGGCGAGTAGCCGCGCACCGAACCGATACCACCCGCATAGTAGTTCTTGAAGATCGGGTACGTCTGACCTTGCAGGCCCTTGCCGTAGCCGCCCTGCAGGTTGAAGCCGAGCACGAAGCCGCGAGCGAACGAGTAGTAATACTGGAACTGCGCGTCGAATTTCGCGTAGGTCGTGTTGCCGAGCGGCGTGCCGTATTCCGCGTTCGACTGGATGTAGTAGCCGCGGCTCGGGACGAGCGCGCTGTCGCGATTGTCGCGCGACCAGCCCATCGTCAGCGGATAGTTGTTCACCACGCGGCCGAACTCGTTCACGTAGTTGATGTAGGACTGCGGCGTGTTCGAGTCCACGTCCATCGTGTTCTGTTCGGCGCCGACGCCGAAGAACACCGTGTCCTGCTCGGAGAACGGGATGCCGAACTTGGTGTCCGCACCCATCGTGATGATCTTGAAGCTCGAATCGGTCGAGTAGTACAGCGGCTGATACGTACGGTAGTACGCGTCGGTGATACGTTTGATGCCGTCGATCGTGAAGTACGGATCGACCTGCGTCACGGTCAGCGTGCGGTACGTCTTCGCGGTGTTCACGTTGACCGCGAGACTCGTGCCCGAGCCGAACACGTTGTCCTGCGACACGCCCGCCGACAGCACCACCTTGTCCGTCGACGAGAAACCCGCGCCCAGCGTGATCGCGCCGGTCGGCTTTTCCGCGACCTTCACGTCCACGTCGACCTGGTCGTTCGTGCCTTCCACGGGCGTCGTGGTGACGTCCACGTCGGTGAAGTAGCCGAGACGGTTGACCCGGTCCTTCGACAATGCGAGGCGGCTCGAATCGAACCACGAGCTTTCGAGCTGGCGCATTTCACGACGGACCACTTCGTCGCGCGTGCGCGTATTGCCGACGATGTTCACGCGCCGCACGTACACGCGGCGGCTCGGGTCGACTTGCAGCGTGAGCGCCACGGTGTGGTTCGACTGATCGATCTGCGGCTGCGCGTTGACCTGCGCGAACGCGTAACCGTATTCGCCGAGCTTGTCGACGATGGCTTTGGTCGTCGCCTGCAGCTTCTCCGCGGAGAAGCGCTCGCCCGGTTTGATCTTGATGAGCTTGTTGAGCTCGGCCTCGCGGTCGAGCAGATTGCCCGAGAGCTTGATGCTGCTGATCTTGTACGGCTCGCCTTCATGCACGGCGATCGTCAGATACATGTCCTTCTTGTCCGGCGAGATCGACACCTGCGTAGAGTCGATGCTGAACTCGAGGTAGCCGCGGTTCAGGTAGTACGAGCGCACGTTCTCGAGGTCGCCCGTGAGCTTTTCCTTCGCGTAGAGATCGCTCTTCGTGTACCACGAGAACCAGTTCGGCGTGGAGAGCTGCATTTCGCCGAGCAACGTGCCCGAACTCACCGCCTTGTTGCCGACGAAGTTGATCTGGCGGATCTTCGCGCTCGGACCTTCCGCGACGGAAAACAGAATGGCGACGCGGTTGCGGTCGACAGGCGTCACGGTGGTCGTGACTTCCGCCGCATAGTAGCCGCGCGTCAGGTACTGGCGCTTGAGCTCCTGCTCTGCCTTGTCGACGAGCGCCTTGTCGTAGGAGCGGCCTTGCGACAGACCGACCGAGCGCAGCGCCTTCGTGAGATTGTCCTTGTCGAACTCGTGCAGGCCCGCGAAATCGATGGCCGAGATTGCCGGGCGCTCCTGCACCTGCACGACCACCACGTTGCCTTCGGTGGCGATCTGAACGTCGTTGAAGAAGCCCGTCGCGTAGAGTGCGCGAATCGCTTCGGAGGCCTTGTCGTCGGTGAAGGTGTCGCCTTGCTTGATCGGCAGATAAGCGAACACGGAGCCCGGCTCGATGCGTTGGAGACCGTCGATCCGAATATCCTGCACGACGAACGGCGTGGTGGCGTGCGCCGCCATACCCGTTGCGGCGAGTGCCGCGGCCACAGCCGTCTTAGGAACAAAGCGATGAGGTTTGAACAACGTGCTTCCCCAGTATTTAAAGCTGCATTCGTTCCGGCGGTCGCTCGAAACGCGCCGCCAGAAATTGTCAAAGTGGATCAAAAACGAATCAGACGAGCGAGGTCGTTGAACAGCGCGATCATCGACAGTGCGACGATGCAGACCAAGCCCGCCCTTTGCAGAACCAGCTGCCAGCGATCGGATACGGCTTTGCCGGTAACAGCCTCAACCAAATAATATAACAGATGCCCACCGTCCAATACCGGAATCGGTAACAAGTTCAACACTCCGAGACTGATGCTGACGAGGGCGAGAAACGAAACAAAGGCCGCCACGCCGAGCCTTGCGCTCTTGCCCGCATAGTCGGCAATGGTGACCGGTCCCGAGAGATTCTTGAGCGAAGCCTCGCCGACGATCATCCGCCCGAACATGCGCAGCGAATAGATGCTGATGTCCCACGTCCGGTTCACGCCGAGGCGCAGGCTTTCGAGTGGCCCGTAGCGCACGTCCACGGTCGGCAGCTGATTCGCGAGTGCGGCGCCGATGCGGCCGATCTCCTTGCCCGTCGATGCATCGTGCTTCACGTCCGGCACGATCTGCACGGACTCGCGCTTGCCGTTGCGCTCGATCACGAGCGTGACGGGCTTCGCGCCGTGTGCTTTCACGTAATCGATGAAGCTCGTCGCGTTGTCGACGCTGCGGCCATCGATCGCGCGCAGCATGTCGCCCGCCTTCAGCCCGCTCTTCTGCGCCGCGCTCCCCGCCTCGACGCCCGCGACCGTCAGCGTGCCGCCGCCCGGCGCGAAGCCGAGCTTGTCCATGAAGTCCTGATCGGCTTGCTCGTCGGTGATGCCCGCGACGGTCACCGGGAAGTCGAAGGTGCCGTCGTGCGTCTTCGCCGTCAGCACGATGCGACGATGATCGAACGACGCATCGAGCAGCTTCCAGCGCAAATCGGACCAGGAGCGGATCGGATGCGTCTCGCCGCCTTGCGCGTCGCGCATCGAGAGCACCGTCTCGCCGCCTTCGAAACCCGCGTGCGCCGCTGCCGTGTCGGGCGCGGGCTGCGAGACGATCGCGGCGGGTTCGGTCACGCCGCCCGCGAACACGGCGGAAAAGAGCGCGATCGCGAGCAGAAAATTGGCGATGGGGCCCGCCGCCACGATGGCAATCCGCTTGGCAACGCTCTGGCGGTTGAAAGCGCGCGGCAAGTCCTCGGCGGGAATCGTCGTGCCGCTATCGGGATCGACCTCGCGCTCGTCGAGCATCTTCACGTAGCCGCCGAGCGGCAGCGCGGCGATCGTCCACTGAACGCCCGTCTTCTTGCTGACCCACTGCACGAGCGGCTTGCCGAAGCCGACCGAGAAACGCAGCACTTTCACGCCGCACAGTCGCGCGACACTGTAGTGACCGAATTCGTGGACGACGACGAGTACGCCTATCGCAACGACGAAGGCGACGATTTCGGTCAGAAAGTTCATGACGGCCTCAATGGGCGATGGGTTCGGCGCCCGGCGCGCTCGCGGTGAGCTCAGCGACGAAACGGGATGCGAGGCGGCGCGCGGTCGCATCGGCGGCGAGAACGTCCGCCAGCGTCGCGGCGCTCGTGTTCGGCAGGTCGTTCAGCACGCGCTCGACCACGCCGCCGATCGCCATGAAGCCGATGCGGCGCTCCAGAAACGCTTCCACGGCGATTTCGTTAGCCGCGTTCAACGCGGCGCTCGCGATGCCGCCCGCTTCGAGCGCCTGGATGGCCAGCGCGAGGCACGGGAAGCGCGCGAAATCGGGCTTTTCGAACGTGAGGGTCGCGATCTGCGCGAGATCCAGCGGCGCCACGCCCGAGTCCACACGGTCAGGATACGCCAGCGCGTGCGCGATGGGCGTGCGCATGTCGGGGTTGCCGAGTTGCGCGAGGACCGAGCCGTCGGCGTAGGACACCATCGAATGAATCACGCTCTGCGGATGGATCAGCACCTCGATGCGCGAGCCCGGCAGGTTGAAGAGCCAGTGCGCCTCGATCACTTCGAGGCCCTTGTTCATCATCGTCGCGGAATCGACGGAGATCTTGCGGCCCATCGCCCAGTTCGGATGCTTGACGGCTTCCTCGGGCGTGACGTTTGTGAGCGTCGCCGGTTCGCGCGTGCGGAAGGGGCCGCCCGACGCCGTCAGGATGATCTTCGACACGCCGCCATGCAGTTGCGCTTCCTTGTCCGCGCAGGGCGGCAGGCACTGGAACACGGCGTTGTGCTCGCTGTCGACCGGCAGCAGAATCGCGCCGTTGTCGCGCACCGCGTCCATGAAAATCTGGCCGGACATCACGAGCGCTTCCTTGTTCGCGAGCAGGATGCGCTTGCCGGCGCGCGCGGCGGCGAGAGTGGGCGCGAGGCCCGCCGCGCCCACGATGGCCGCGACGACCGTGTCGCACTGCGTCGCGCGGGCAACCTCGACGAGCGCTTCCGTGCCGTGCGTCACTTCGGTCTTGCAGCCCTGCGCGCGCAATGCCGCCGCGACGCGCGCGGCCGTTTCGGCATCGCCGACGACCGCCACTTCGGGCTGGAATTTCAGGCACTGGGCGACGAGTTTGTCGCCGTTGCGGTGAGCGGTGAGCGCGTAGACCGAAAAGCGGTCCGGGTGCCTTGCCACGACGTCGAGCGTGCTGTCGCCGATCGAGCCCGTGGAGCCGAGCAATGTGAGACGTTTTTGCATAAATTCTTCTCTAGCCGATTAGCCAAGCATGAGCAATGCGATCGGCAATACAGGCAACAATGCGTCGATGCGGTCGAGGACGCCGCCGTGACCGGGCAAGAGGCCGCTCGAGTCCTTGACGCCGGCCTGGCGCTTCAGCAGCGACTCGAACAGATCGCCGACCACGCTGAACGCGACCAGCACGGAAAGCGCGACGAACGAGCGATCCCAACCGAGATGCCCGACGAAGGCCGTGAATACGGTAGGCGCATAAAAGCCGGTGGCAGCGGCGAGCGCGCCGATGACGATGACGGCGAGCCACCCACCGATGGCGCCCTCCCAGGTTTTGCCCGGGCTGATCGACGGAGCGAGTTTGTGGCGGCCGAGCGCTTTTCCGGCGAAGTATGCGCCTATGTCAGCCAGCCAGACTACTAGAAGAAGCGATAGCACGAATGCCACGCCCCGCGTGCGCGCATCGACGACGGCATGCCAGCACGCCAGAAACACGACGATTCCCGCGAAAAGCAGGAACGCGCGCCACGTGTGGGCGGCCAGCGCGGGCTTGCGCAGCAAGGCGTAAGGACCGGCCAGCACCCAGAAAATCGCGGCCATCTGGTACAACGGCGTGGACTTGATCCCGAGAAACGTGCTGAAAATGAGCGCGAGCCCCGCGACGAGCGCGTAGGCAACCGGCCCCGCCCCATTCAGCTTGAGGAGACGTCCCCATTCCCAGGCCGCGAACACCACGACGAAACCGATGAGCGCTCCGAACGCGCCGATCGGCGCGAACAGCGTGATCGGCACCAGTACCGCGAGCAGGACGATTGCCGTGATGACACGGGTTCTTAGCATGAAAGGGTGTCGGCCTTCTGCGATTGGGAAGCGAGTTGCGCGCTTGTGCGCCCGAAGCGGCGCTCGCGGTCGCCGTAGGAAGCGATCGCGCGATCGAGCGCGTCGGCGTCGAAGTCGGGCCAATAGATGTCGGTGAAATAAAACTCGGTGTACGCGAGTTGCCACAGCAGGAAATTGCTGATGCGCTGCTCGCCGCCCGTGCGGATGAAGAGATCCGGCTCAGGCGCATAGGCCATCGCGAGATGCGCGGCGAACGACTCGTCGTCCACGCGCGCGGGCGTGCCCGTCTCCAGGGACTCGGCGATGAGTTTCTTCGTCGCCTGCATGATGTCCCAGCGCCCGCCATAGTTGGCGGCGATGGTCAGCGTGAGGCGGGTGTTGCGGGCCGTCTTGGTCTCGGCGCGTTGAATCAGCGCGCGGATGCGGTCGTCGAACATGCTGATGTCGCCGACGACGCGCAGCCGGATGCCGTTCGCGTGCAGCTTGCCGATTTCGCGCTCGAGCGCGGTGACGAACAGGCGCATCAGGAACGACACTTCGTCGGTCGGACGGCGCCAGTTTTCGGAGCTGAACGCAAAGAGCGTGACGAATTCGACGCCGCGCCGGGCGCAGCTTTCGACTGTTGCACGAACCGCATCGACGCCGCGCGTATGACCGGCGACGCGCGGCAGGCGGCGCTCGGTCGCCCATCGGCCATTGCCGTCCATGATGATCGCGACGTGGCGCGGGACAGCCGCGACATCGGGCACGGTAACGGTAGAGCTGGTATAGGTCATGGCCGCTGAATCTGGGAATCTGAAAGAGTGAAAGCCAGCCCGGATATATACACGCCCAGGGCTGGCAGGACCGTTTCTACGGCCTCACACCGTCATGATTTCGGATTCTTTGGTCTGAACGAGCTTGTCGATCTCGGCGACGAACTTGTCGGTGAGCTTCTGCACTTCGTCGCTCGCACGGCGCTCGTCGTCTTCCGAAATCTCCTTGTCCTTCACGGATTTCTTCAGTTGATCGTTCGCGTCGCGGCGCAGGTTGCGCACGGCGACCTTCGCAGTTTCGCCTTCGCTCTTCACGACCTTCGTGAGTTCGCGGCGGCGCTCTTCGGTGAGCGCGGGCATCGGCACGCGGATCAGGTCGCCCTGCGTGGCCGGGTTCAGGCCGAGATCCGATTCGCGGATTGCTTTCTCGATCACCGGAACCATCTTCTTTTCCCACGGCTGCACGCCGATCGTGCGCGCATCGACGAGCGTCATGTTCGCGACCTGGGAGATGGGCACGTTCGAGCCGTAGTAGTCAACCTGGATGTGGTCGAGCAGCCCCGTGTGGGCGCGACCTGTGCGAATCTTGGCGAGATCGGCCTTGAACGCTTCGATCGACCGCTGCATCTTCTGGTCGACGCCTTTTTTGATGTCAGCCACACTCATTTTGAACCTCCAAACCTGGGTTTTACTGGCGAAAAGCGGCGCATCACGCGCGGGGCTCCCCGCCAGCCGCGCAGCGCCTGATACCGCGAGAGTTTACACGTGGACGAGGGTCCCTTCGTCGTCGCCCTGCACGATGCGCTTCAACGCGCCCGGCTTCGTGATCGAGAACACGCGAATCGGCAGCTTCTGGTCGCGGCACAGCGCGAACGCAGTGGCGTCCATCACCTGAAGGTTCTTGCCGATGGCCTCGTCGAAGCTGATCGTGCTGTAGCGCGTCGCGTGCGGGTCCTTCTTCGGGTCGGCGGAGTATACGCCATCGACTTTGGTCGCTTTCAGCACCACTTCGGCACCGATTTCCGAGCCGCGCAGCGCGGCCGCCGTGTCTGTCGTGAAGAACGGGTTGCCCGTGCCGGCCGCGAAAATTACGACCTTGCCCTCTTCGAGCTGGCGAATCGCGCGCGGACGGATGTAGGGCTCGACCACCTGATCCATACGCAGCGCCGACTGCACACGCGCTTCGATGCCCGCGTGGCGCATGGCGTCCTGGAGCGCGAGCGCGTTCATCATCGTGGCGAGCATGCCCATGTAGTCGGCCGTCGCGCGGTCCATGCCGGCCGCGCCGCCCGCCACACCACGGAAGATATTGCCGCCGCCGATGACGACGGCAAGCTGCGTCCCGATCCGCACCACCTCCGCGACATCCGCCACCATCCTTTCGATCGTTGCGCGATTGATGCCGAAAGCATCGTCGCCCATGAGGGCTTCGCCGGAGAGTTTGAGGAGTACGCGTTTGTAGGCTGTGGGCATATGAGGTTCCGATCGCGCCGAGGAGGGTTGCAACAACGTAGAACTGTAGGGGTGAAACATTACTTACCGCAAGCGGGCCGGATCGGGCGGCGGGCGCGGTAGATCAGGGTTATCCCTAGCCTAACGCGCCCGCTGCTTGTGCGATCCGGATCACTGAATGCGTGCGGCGGAATGTTCCGCCGCGGGTACCGCGAACTCGGCGCGCTATCACAGCACACGCGCCTTAAGCGAGCCTTAGGACTGCTTGGCCGCTGCGACTTGCGCCGCGACTTCGGCCGCGAAGTCGTCCTGGCGCTTTTCGATGCCTTCGCCGACCACGAACAGCGCGAACTTCTGCACCGATGCGTTGCCGGCCTTGAGCATCTGCTCGATCGTCTGCTTGTCGTTCTTCACGAACGGCTGATTCAGCAGCGACACTTCCTTCAGGTACTTCTGGACCGAGCCGTCGACCATCTTCGCGACGATCTCGGCCGGCTTGCCCGATTCGGCGGCCTTCTGCTCGGCGATGCTGCGCTCCTTGGCGATCAGATCGGCCGGCACTTCGTCCGACGACAGCGAAACCGGCTTCATCGCGGCGACGTGCATCGCGACGTCCTTGCCGATCTGGTCGTCAGCACCCGTGAATTCGACCAGCACGCCGATACGCGTGCCGTGCAGGTACGACGCGACCTTGTTGGCCGACTCGAAACGCACGAAACGGCGGATCGACAGGTTTTCGCCGATCTTGCCGACGAGCGCAAGGCGCACGGCGTCGACCGTCGAGCTTTCGAGCGGCAGCGCCGACAGCGCGGCCACGTCGGCCGGGTTGTTCTTGGCGACCAGTTCGGCGATCGTCTTGCCGAAGGCCAGGAAGTCGTCGTTCTTCGCAACGAAGTCGGTTTCGCAGTTCAGCTCGACGAGCGCGCCCACGCCGCCTTCGACGTGCGCCGTCACGATGCCTTCAGCCGTCACGCGCGATGCCGCCTTGCTCGCCTTGTTGCCGAGCTTCACGCGCAGCAGTTCTTCCGCGCGCGCCATGTCGCCGTCGGCTTCCGTCAGCGCCTTCTTGCATTCCATCATCGGCGCGTCGGTCTTTGCGCGCAGTTCTGCCACCATGCTTGCGGTAATTGCCGCCATCATTCGCTCCTTGAGTCTGTTTGATACGTGCCGCCGGCTTTACATCGCGCCCACGGCAGGAAAATAGGCATTTCTATCGCTTCGACTAAAAAAAAGGGGCCTTTCGCAAAGCCCCCTTTTTTGTCGGCCGCAGGGCTCGATTACGCCTCTGCGTTGACCTCGACGAACTCGTCGCCTTCGCCGTTACGGACGGCCTGGACAACGTCGTTCACCGCGTTCGCGCGGCCTTCGAGGATCGCGTCGGCAACGCCCTGAGCGTACAGCGCGACTGCCTTGGATGCGTCGTCGTTGCCCGGGATCACGTAGTCGATGCCTTCCGGCGAGTGGTTGGTGTCGACCACGGCGATGACCGGAATGCCGAGCTTCTTCGCTTCGGTCACGGCGATCTTGTGGTAGCCGACGTCGATCACGAACATTGCATCGGGGATGCCGCCCATGTCCTTCACGCCGCCGATGGACTTTTGCAGCTTGACCATTTCGCGTTCGAACAGAAGCGCTTCCTTCTTGCTCATGCGCTCGGTTTCACCCGATTCCAGTGCAGCTTCCATGTCCTTCAGGCGCTTGATCGAAACCTTCAGCGTCTTGAAGTTGGTCATCATGCCGCCGAGCCAGCGGGCGTTGACGAAAGGCATACCGGCGCGCGCTGCTTCCTGAGCGATGGTGTCGCGCGACTGGCGCTTCGTGCCGACGAAAAGGATCGTGCCGCGGTTCGCTGCCAACTGGCGCACATACTTCAGCGCGTCGTTGTAGAGCGGCAGGGTCTTCTCGAGGTTGATGATGTGAATCTTGTTGCGATGACCGAAGATGTACGGGGCCATCTTGGGGTTCCAGAAGCGCGTTTGGTGACCGAAGTGGACACCGGCTTCCAGCATTTGACGCATCGTGACTGCCATGAAATTCTCCGCGAGGGTTAGGTCTTAAGCCGGCTGCCGCATCCCGCGCCTGGTTGTTTTCGCTTAACCGGGCGCCGGACACCCTGGGTGCGCCGGCTTGCGTATCGACTTGAAACGAGTTTCCAAGCCGCATTCCGCTATGCCACGCCCGGATTGTCATACGACATCGTGACGGCAATATGGATTACGACTTAGCCTTCGAGTATAGCATGTGAGGATTGGTCGGCTCAAGCCGCACGACCGATCCGGAACCATGCGTGTTAGCGATCGCCCTCAGTGCCCTTGCGCCCTCCGCTCCAAACGATCCGGGTGCGGCGCATTTCTTAAGGTGCGATAATGCCGCTTTCGCGGCTCACTGCCGCACACACGCATTTCGGGCCAAGTCATGTCCATTACGCTGAAAAACGAACACGATATCGCGCAAATGCGCGTCGCCTGCCGGCTCGCCAGCGAAGTGCTCGATTTCATCACGCCGCATATCGCTCCCGGCGTGACGACCGAAGAGCTCGATCGCCTCTGCCACGAATATATGGTGAAGGAACAGGGCACCGTTCCCGCACCGCTCAATTATCAGCCGCCCGGCTATCCGCCGTACCCGAAAGCCACCTGCATTTCCGTGAACGATGTGATCTGCCACGGCATCCCCGGCGAAAAGGTGCTGAAGAACGGCGACGCGCTGAATATCGACGTCACCGTCATCAAGAACGGCTATTTCGGCGACACGAGCCGCATGTTCATCGTCGGCGAGGGATCGATTCTGGCGAAACGCCTCGTTCAGACGACGTTCGACTGCATGTGGCTCGGCATCGAGCAGGTGCGCCCCGGCGCGCATCTGGGCGACATCGGCGCGGCGATCCAGAAGCACGCCGAAGCGCAAGGCTACAGCGTCGTGCGGGAATACTGCGGCCACGGGATCGGACAGGTGTTCCACGAAGAGCCGCAGGTGCTGCACTACGGCCGTGCAGGCACGGGCATCGAACTGCAGGCCGGCATGATTTTCACCGTCGAGCCGATGATCAACGCCGGCCGCCGCGAAATCCGCACGATGCCGGACCAGTGGACCGTCAAGACGCGCGACCGCAGCCTCTCGGCGCAATGGGAGCACACCGTGCTCGTCACGCCGACGGGCTATGACGTGCTGACCGTCTCGGCGGGCACGCAGGCGCCCTCGCAACTGATCGCCGCGACCGCCTGATTTCGTCTCTCCCGGCGCCCGCCGCGCATGCACGCGGGCGCATCCTTCCGCCGTCCTCGCCACTTTCCATTCATGAGCGTAATCGCCGCTGTCGCCACGCCCTGTGAAACGTTGCGCGCCGCCTACAAGGCGGCGAAGGCGGCGCTCATCGAACGCTTCGGGGCGGCGTCGAACGTCGAGCCGCTGATGCACGCGCTCGCCCGCGCCACCGACGACGCCCTCAAGGGCGCGTGGGCCGCCTGCGACATGCCCGAGAGCGCCGCGCTCGTCGCGGTCGGCGGCTACGGGCGCGGCGAACTCGCGCCCTATTCCGACGTCGATATCCTCGTGCTTCTTCCCGATGCATCGCCGCAACACGGCGATGCGGAGCTGAACGGCCGCGTCGAGCGTTTCATCGGGATGGCGTGGGATCTGGGACTCGATATCGGCAGCAGCGTGCGCTCGGTCGAGCAATGCATCGCCGAGGCCGGCAACGACATCACCGTGCAGACGTCGCTGCTCGAAGCGCGGCGCATTTGCGGCGACATGTCCCTGTTCCAGCGCTTTTCGGCGCGCTATCGCGAGACACTCGATCCGCGCGCGTTCTTCCAGGCGAAAGTGCTGGAAATGCGCCAGCGGCACGCGAAGTTTCAGGACACGCCCTACAGCCTCGAACCGAACATCAAGGAAAGCCCCGGCGGCCTGCGTGATCTGCAACTGATTCTGTGGATCGCGCGCGCGGCGGGCTTCGGCAGCAGCTGGCGCGAACTCGATGCGCGCGAGCTCATCACCGAACGCGAAGCGCGCGAACTGCGCCGCAACGAAGGCTTTCTGAAGGCGCTGCGCGCGCGCCTGCACGTGATCGCGAAGCGCCGTCAGGACATTCTCGTCTTCGATCTGCAGACGCCGCTGGCGGAAAGCTTCGGCTTCGAGGCGACCACCGCCAAGCGCGCGAGCGAGCAGTTGATGCGCCGCTACTACTGGGCGGCGAAGGCGGTCACGCAGCTCGCCACCATCCTGATCCAGAACGTCGAGGCACAGCTTTTCCCGTCGACGAGCGGCATTACGCGGGTCATTTCCGGGCGCTTCGTCGAGAAGCAGGGCATGCTGGAAATCGCCCGCGACGATGTGTTCGAGCGCGAGCCGCACGCGATTCTCGAAGCGTTCCTGCTGTACGAACAGACGCGCGGCATCAAGGGATTTTCCGCGCGCACGCTGCGGGCGATCTACAACGCACGCGATCTGATGGATCGCGACTGGCGGCGCGACCCGGAGAATCGCCGGCTGTTCATGGAGATCCTCAAGCAGCCCGAAGGCATCACGCACGCGTTCCGTTTGATGAACCAGACGAGCGTGCTCGGGCGCTATCTGCTGAACTTCCGGCGCATCGTCGGGCAGATGCAGCACGATCTCTATCACGTCTACACCGTCGATCAGCACATCCTGATGGTGCTGCGCAACCTGCGGCGTTTCGCGATCGCCGAGCATGCGCACGAGTATCCGTTCTGCAGCCAGCTGATGGGCAACTTCGAGCGTCCGTGGGTGCTCTACGTCGCGGCTCTTTTCCACGATATCGCGAAGGGCCGCGGCGGCGATCATTCGACGCTCGGCATGGCCGACGCCCGGCGTTTTTGCCGCGAGCACGATATCGGCGCCGAAGATACCGAGCTCGTGATCTGGCTCGTGCAGCAGCATCTGACGATGAGCCAGGTCGCGCAGAAGCAGGACACGAGCGATCCGGAAGTCATCAAGCAATTCGCGTCGGTGGTGAAGACGGAGCGGCGGCTCACCGCGCTTTATCTTTTGACCGTCGCCGATATCCGCGGCACGAGTCCGAAGGTCTGGAACAACTGGAAAGGCAAGCTTCTCGAAGACCTTTTCCGTGCGACGCAGGCCGTGCTCGGCGGCGCGCAGCCGGATGCGCATTCGGAGCTCAAGTCGCGCCAGGAAGCGGCGCTCGCGCTGCTGCGGCTGGAAACCGTGCCGGAGCACGCGCAAAAGCGCCTGTGGGATCAGCTCGACGTCGGCTATTTCCTGCGCCACGATCCGGCCGACATCGCGTGGCAGACGCGCGTGCTTTACCGTCACGTGGAGAGCGACGAGCCGATCGTGCGCGCGCGGCCCTCGCCCATCGGCGCGGCGTTGCAGGTGCTCGTGTACGTGAAGGATCGGCCCGATCTCTTCGCCGGCATCTGCGCGTATTTCGACAAGAACGGTCTCTCCGTGCTCGATGCGCGCGTGACGACGACCCGTCACGGTTACGCGCTCGATAACTTCCTCGTCGCGCATCCGGATCACGACGGGAGTTATCGCGACATCGCCAACCTCGTCGAGCAGCAACTCGCCGCGCTGCTCGCGGATGAGCGCATACTCCCGGAACCGTCGAAGGGCCGCGTATCGCGGCTCGTGCGCACGTTTCCGATCACACCGCGCGTGGACCTGCGTCCCGACGATCGCGGCCAGTACTACATCCTGTCCGTGTCGGCCAACGACCGGCAGGGCCTTCTTTATTCGATCGCGCGCGTTCTGGCGCAACACCGGATCGGCGTGCAGGCGGCGCGGATCAACACGCTCGGCGAACGTGTCGAGGACGTGTTCCTGCTCGACGGCAAGAGCCTGTCGAACAACCGCACCCAGATCCAGGTGGAAACCGAGCTGCTGCGCGCGATCGCAGCCTGAGACTTTATGCGCGTCAAACTGACAGCCAAACATCCGCGTCCCACTTCGGCGACGCGTTCACCGGTTCGAACCGGCACGGTCACCGGGCGCAAGCCTGTTCGCGCGCCGTCGCCGGACGAGGCACGTCCCAAGCGCGCGAGCCCGCCGACGACCGACAAGCGCGAAGCGCGCGCGTCCAAGCCGCGTGGTGACGATTCGCGTCCTGCGTTTGGCGATCGCGGTCCGCGCAAGTCGTTCGAAGGTCGGCCGCCTGCGCGTGGCGAGCGTCCTGCCGGGGGTGACGAGCGACGCCCATTTAAGCCGCGTGGCGATGATTCGCGTCCGGCGTTTGGCGATCGCGGTCCGCGCAAATCGTTCGAGGGCCGGCCGCCTGCGCGCGGCGAGCGTCCTGCTGGCGGTGACGAGCGTCGGCCGTTCAAACCGCGTGGTGACGATTCACGTCCCGCGTTTGGCGATCGCGGTCCGCGCAAATCGTTCGAAGGCCGGCCGCCTGCGCGCGGCGAGCGCCCTTCCGGTGGTGATGATCGTCGCCCGTTCAAGCCGCGTGGTGACGATTCGCGTCCTGCGTTTGGCGATCGCGGTCCGCGCAAGTCGTTCGAAGGCCGGCCGCCTGCGCGTGGCGAGCGTCCTGCTGGGGGTGATGAACGTCGCCCGTTCAAGCCGCGTGGTGACGATTCGCGTCCTGCTTTTGGCGATCGCGGTCCGCGCAAGTCGTTCGAAGGCCGTCCGCCTGCGCGCGGCGAGCGCCCAGCCGGTGGCGACGAGCGTCGCCCGTTCAAGCCGCGTGGCGATGATTCACGTCCTGCATTCGGCGATCGCGGTCGCGAAGGCCGTCCGCTGGCGCGTGGCGAGCGTCCTGCCGGTGGTGATGAACGCCGCACATTCAAGCCGCGTGGCGATGATTCACGTCCTGCATTTGGAGATCGCGGTCGCGAAGGTCGTCCGCCGGCGCGCGGCGAGCGCCCTGCCGGTGGTGACGAACGTCGCACATTCAAACCACGCGGCGACGATTCACGCCCTGCATTCGGCGATCGCGGTCCGCGCAAATCGTTCGAAGGCCGTCCGCAAGCGAGCGGCGACGAGCGTCGCACATTCAAGCCACGCGGCGACGATTCACGCCCCGCATTCGGTGATCGCGGTCCGCGCCGATCAACGGAAGATCGCCCGTTCAAATCGCGCGACGACCGCGCGCCGGGAACGCGTCCCGCACGTCGTGACGACGATCGGCCGTTCGCCAAGCGCGACGATCGCAGCGAAGCGCATAAGCCGGCCGCACCCGTCGCGGAATCCGCGCCGAAGCATCGCGACCACAACGACGGCCTCGTGCGCCTCTCCAAAGTGATGTCGGAGCTCGGCCTCTGCTCGCGCCGCGAAGCCGACGAATGGATCGAGAAAGGCTGGGTGCTCGTCGACGGCGAAGTCATCGACACGCTCGGCACGCGTATCCGTCCGACGCAGAACGTCGAAATCCTGCCCGCGGCGCGTTCGGCGCAGTCGCAACTGGTCACGATCCTGCTGCACAAGCCGGTCGGCTATGTATCGGGTCAGGCGGAAGACGGCTACGAGCCCGCGGTCACGCTCATCAACCCGGGCAATCACTGGAACGAGGATCGCACGGGCATCCGTTTCGCGCCGGGACATCTGCGCACGCTCGCGCCTGCGGGCCGTCTCGACATCGATTCCACTGGGCTTCTCGTGCTGACTCAGGACGGCCGCATCGCGAAGCAACTGATCGGCGGTCACTCGGAAGTCGACAAGGAGTACCTCGTGCGCGTGCGCTTGGGCGAGCACACGGTCGATGTCGATCAGCAACTGCCCGCCGAAAAGCTCGCGCTCCTGCGTCACGGCCTCGAACTCGACGGCGTGCCGCTCAAGACCGCGCAGGTGAGCTGGCAGAACGGCGAACAACTCCGCTTCGTGCTGCGCGAAGGCAAGAAGCGGCAGATTCGCCGGATGTGCGAACTGGTCGGACTGGACGTCGTCGGCCTGAAGCGCATTCGCATGGGCCGCGTGACGCTCGGCGACTTGCCGGCCGGCCAGTGGCGCTATCTCGGCCCGAACGAAATGTTCTAGGCGAGCCGGACGGTCCGCACGCACCTTCGTTCGAACGTGCGTGCGCGCGTCTGTTGCGTCGCAAAAAAACGACGTTCCCGCGAAAAAATAGGCACGATGCAGTCCCGATCGTGCCTTTTCGTTTTCAGCCGTTTTTTGACTAAAGAAAATGAATCATCGATCCGTTACACCTGTCAGGTGGATGCGCGCCACGCGCCCCCGCTCAGATGGACGGAAGCAGGATCAGCAGCATTGAACGGCAATGATGGAGAATCGCCATGTCAGTTGAGATCATCGTTCGTGAGACAGGAACCGGTCTGGAGATCGTGAGCGGCCGACGACGGCTCGAAGCCCTGCTCGCCCTGCGCGACGAAGTCGTCGTGATGAGCCCCGGCATCGGGGAAATGGTCATCGCCCGCCTGCCCGACGGACGCCTCCAGGCATCCGCGAATCCGGAGCACGTCGCCGTATTCCGCCAGCCGGAAATCAGCGGCAGCTCGAAAACACTGGCGTAAAAAGGCCGCTTCTGGCGAAGCGGCCTTTTGCGTGATTCCGTTACGGTTCGAAGCGCGCGGCGTCAGTCGTCGCGCGCGGGGTCGAGCCCCGGAAAGAGCACTTCCGTGAAGCCGAACTTCGAGAAGTCGGTGATGCGCATCGGGTAGAGCTTGCCGATCAGATGGTCGCACTCGTGCTGCACGACGCGCGCGTGAAAGCCCTCGGCCAGCCGCTCGATGGCGTTGCCGTACTGGTCGAAGCCCTGGTAGCGGATCATCGAAAAGCGCTGCACCGCGCCGCGCAGGCCCGGCACGGACAGGCACCCTTCCCAGCCTTCCTCCATGTCGTGCCCGTTCGGCGTGATGATCGGATTGATGAGCACCGTCTCCGGCACCGACGGCGCGTCCGGATAACGCTCGTTATGCCCGAAGCCGAAGATCACCACCTGCAGATCGACGCCGATCTGCGGTGCGGCGAGTCCCGCGCCGTTGGCGTCGCGCATCGTGTCGAACATGTCCTGCACGAGCGCGTGCAGTTCGGGGGTGTCGAAATGCTCGACCGGTTGCGCGATACGCAAAAGCCGCGGATCGCCCATCTTCAGGATTTCGCGAATCATGGAGTGACTCCTTCCAAAAGCCTACGCATGCCGTCTTCGTCGAGAACGGGGACACCGAGTTCCTCTGCTTTCGCGAGCTTGCTGCCCGCTTCCGCACCCGCCACGACGTAGTCGGTCTTCTTCGATACCGAGCCGGCCACCTTCGCCCCGGCCGCCTCCAGCATCTCCTTCGCTTCCTCGCGCGCGAGCGTGGGCAGCGTGCCCGTCAGCACGACGGTCTTGCCGGCCAGCACGCCTTGCGGCGCCTTCGGCGCAGGCGGTCCTTCCGGCCACGACACCTTCACGCGCAACTGCTCGATCACATGCTGGTTGTGTTCTTCGCTGAAGAAGTTGTGAATCGCTTCCGCAACGATCGGGCCGACATCGTTGACTTCGAGCAACTCTTCGACGGATGCCGCCATGATCGGATCCAGCGAACCGAAATGCTTGGCCAGATCCTTCGCCGTCGATTCGCCCACATGCCGGATGCCGAGCGCATAGATGAAGCGCGCGAGCGTGGTCTTGCTCGCTTTCTCCAGCGAATCGATCAGGTTCTGCGCCGACTTGTCCGCAAAGCGGTCGAGCGCGGCAAGCGTCGAGAAGCCGAGACTGAAGAGATCCGCCGGCGTGCGCACGAGATTTTGCTCGACCAGTTGATCGATGATCTTCTCGCCCAGCCCGTCGATGTCGAGCGCGCGGCGCTGTGCGAAGTGCCAGAGCGCCTGCTTGCGTTGCGCCGGACAGAAGAGCCCGCCCGTGCAGCGCGCGATCGCCTCGTCCGGCAGGCGCTCGATCTTCGAGCCGCAGACGGGGCATTCCGTCGGCATCACGAATTCGCGTGCATCGTCGGGACGGCGGTCGAGAATCGCGCCGACCACTTCGGGAATCACGTCGCCCGCGCGCCGCACCGTGACCGTATCGCCGATACGGATGTCCTTGCGCCGGACCTCATCCTCGTTGTGCAACGTCGCGTTGGTGACCGTCGCGCCGCCGACGAACACCGGCGCGAGACGCGCGACCGGCGTGATCGCGCCGGTGCGGCCGACCTGCACGTCGATGGCGAGCAACTCCGTCAATGCTTCCTGCGCCGGGAACTTGTGCGCGAGCGCGAAGCGCGGCGCACGCGACACGAAGCCGAGCTTGTCCTGCTCGTCCCGGCGATCGACCTTGTAGACGACGCCGTCGATGTCATACGGCAGCTTGTCGCGCTTCTCGCCGATCTTGCCGAAGAAGCCGAGCAAGCCCTCGGCGCCTTCGACCACCGCGCGCTCCGCGTTCACCGGCAAGCCCAGTTCCTTGTACCAGTCGAGCAGCGCCGCGTGCGTGGCCGGCATCTCGGCGCCTTCCAGCACGCCGATACCGTAAGCGAAGAACGACAGCGAGCGTTGCGCGGTCATCTTCGAGTCGAGCTGGCGCAAGCCGCCCGCCGCCGCGTTGCGCGGATTCGCGAATTCGCGCTGTCCCGCGTCGCGCTGACGCGCATTCAGGCGTTCGAAGTCGCGCTTGAACATCAGCACCTCGCCGCGCACGTCGAGCCGCTTCGGCACATTCTTGCCTTTCAGCGTAAGCGGAATGGAGCGGATGGTGCGCACGTTCGCGGTGACGTCCTCGCCGGTCGCGCCGTCGCCGCGCGTCGCGGCCTGCACGAAATGGCCGTCATCGAAACGCAGGGAAATGGCGAGTCCGTCGAACTTCAGCTCGCACGCATATTCGACGGGCGTATGGCCCAGCGCGTCGGACACGCGCTTGTCGAACGCGACGATGTCCTCGTCCGCGAAACCGTTGTTGAGCGAGAGCATCGGCACGTCGTGGACGACCGGCGTGAAGCCCTCGGCCACTTCGCCGCCCACGCGCTGCGTCGGCGAATCCGGCGTGACGAGATCCGGGTGATCGGCCTCGATGCCCTGAAGCTCCTTGAAGAGCGTGTCGTATTCGGCGTCGGGCAGATCCGGCTGATCCAGCACGTAGTACGCGTAGTTCGCGCGCTCCAGCTCCGAGCGCAGCCACGCCGCGCGCTCGTCCGGACGATCGGCGCTTGGAACGGCGGCTCCCGACGTGGCGGCAGCGGCGGACTCGGCTTTTGTTTTTCGGGACATGCGGCTTCGGGAAAGTGGATAAGTCAGTCAACCGACCGTTCGATTGTCTCAGAAGATCGGTAAATCGTGGCATCGGCCGAATGGCCTAAGTGCGGGCGTCGGTGCGGCGGCGCGCACGCAAAGAAAAGCGCCCCGGCCGGGGCGCGTTTCTCTTGCGGCAAGCGCGCGTTGCGAGTCGCGCGCATCGAACGCTTACTGGCTGAAAAGACGTCGCGTTGCAGGCGAGCCGGCCGGCATGCCCGCCTGCTCCAGCTTCGCATAGAGCGTCATCAACTGCTTTTCGATGGCGAGCAGCGCGGATTCGGGCAGCGGCCGCCGCTGATCGTCGACGACACGCGCGCCGATGCGCTCCGACAGCGACTTCGCGTAATCGCACATCAGGCGGAACGGCAGGATGTCCTCGTCGGCGACGGGCACGTCGAGCACCAGCGTAATCATCTGGCCGCCCTTGTAGGTGAGGTCGTCGCGCAGGAAGTTGGTGTCGCCGAACTGGAGCATGAAGACGGGATTTTGTTTCGCGTCGAGCTTCACGAAGCGCGTGCCGTCGCGCGACAGCAGCAGGCCGTCCTGCGACGCCACCGCCTGCACGTAGTTCGCGGACCACGGCGCGCCGTCGGAGAGGATGTTGATCGAGAGTTGCGCGTCGCACTGCGCGGCGAACGCGTCCAACTCGCGCGCCATGCCGACGGTCTCCATCATGTCGGGAAATTCGGGCGCGCCGTCGATGGCGTCGGCGAGGCGCTGCACGCCCGTCACGAACTCGGAGAATTCGAGTTCATTGAGCGGGCCGCTGCGGTTCGCGAGTTGCGCGGCCGCGCGCAGCTCTTCGTAGCGCATGCCGTTGCGCGGCAATTCCCACGCGGCCTCGCCCTCGGCCTTGCCTTCGATCGTGACGGGCTTCGTGCCCGCGCGACGCAGACGCTGCGCGAGCGGAATCACCCGATCGCCCGGGACCGGCGCGGCGAGGCGAATCGGCACCACGCAGTCGATGCGCCGATCCACGACCGCCGGCGGCGCCGACGAAATCGTGGTGGCGGCGGGCATCACCGGTTCGGTGCGTTCATCCTCATTGTCGATTTCGGTTTCCTGCGCGGCGCCATTGGCGGACGTCGCCTCGGCCTGGAGATCGACGGCGGTATCCGCAGGTGCGACCGGCGGCGGATTCGCGCCGCCGAAGCTCGGTTCCATGCGCGTATCGCGCGGCTGATCGTCGGCGCTATCGACCTCGCCCGCGACCGGCTCGCGCCGCGACTGGCGCACGGGCTCGATGAACGGCTGTTCGTCGTCGGCGTCCTGGCGCGCGAGCGCATCGGCCGCATCATCGGGCATCGGACGCGGCATCTTGCGACGCACCTTCGCGCTCTGCCACGCGTTGTACACGACCACGCCGCCCACCACCACGGCTCCGGCTCCAATCAAACCGAGTGTCAACTCGTCCATGCAGGCTCCATCATCCTTTTAGGTTACGAAGCGCCGCGCGATCTGTCGCACGCATCGCGCCGCGTTCCGGCTCTTCGCCGCCGCCTGGCCGATGCGCGCCACTCCGCGCCTTGACGCACGCCGCCGGATCACTGTCCGGCCCTTCATTCAATCGAAACTTTTGCGAACCGCGATGCTTCAGCCGTTCTGCGCGAAACCCGCCGCGGCTTCCATGTCCACCGCGACGATGCGCGACACGCCCTGCTCCTGCATCGTCACGCCGATCAGTTGCTGCGCCATTTCCATCGCGATCTTGTTGTGCGAAATGAACAGGAACTGCGTCTTGGCCGCCATCGCGCGCACGAGGTTCGCGAAGCGCTCCGTGTTCGCGTCGTCGAGCGGCGCGTCCACCTCGTCGAGCAGACAGAACGGCGCCGGGTTCAACTGGAACATCGCGAACACGAGCGCGGTCGCGGTGAGCGCCTTCTCGCCGCCCGAGAGCAGGTGAATCGTCGAATTCTTCTTGCCGGGCGGCTGCGCCATCACCTGCACGCCGGCGTCGAGGATTTCGTCGCCGGTCATGATGAGCTTCGCCTGGCCGCCGCCAAAGAGACGCGGGAACAGTTCGCCGAAGTGACGGTTCACCTCGTCGAACGTGCCTTGCAGCAGCGCGCGCGTTTCCTGGTCGATTCGCTGGATCGCGTCTTCCAGCGTGCCGATGGCGTTGTTGAGATCCGCCGATTGCGCATCGAGGAAGTGCTTGCGCTCGGTCGCCGCCGTGAGCTCTTCGAGCGCGGCCATGTTGACCGGGCCGAGCGCCGTGATCGCGTTGTTCAGGCGCGTGACTTCGCCTTGCAGATACGACGGCTTCATGTCCGGCGTGAGCTTCTCGGCGAGCTCGGCTTCATCGACGCCCGCCGCCTGCAGTTGCTCAACGAACTGCTCGCCGCTGATACGCGCGGCCTGCTCCTTCAATTGCAATTCGTTGATCTTGTCGCGCAGCGGCTGCAGCGAGCGTTCGGCCATGAGACGCTGCTCGTCGGCCTGACGCAGACGTGCAGTGAGATCGTCCAGTTCGACGCGCGCCGCATGCAGGGATTCCTCGCGCGCCGCGCGCACTTCGAGTGCGTCGTGCAGACCGGTTTGCGCAGTCTGCTCGTTGATGGTTTCGAGCTCGGCGCGGGCATCTTCCAGCGTGCCCGCGATGCGCTCGCTCTGATCGTGCGCCGTGTCGATATTGCGCCTGTATTCGTCGATCTTCGCGGACAGGCCGCGCACGGCGAAGCTCGCGTCGCTCGCGGCGCGCTCCAGTTCGCGCAATTCATGGCGCGCGTTCGTGAGTTCTTCGTCGAGCGATTCGAACGCGAGCTGGTTGTCTTCGAAACGCGCCTGCAATTGCGCGATCTCGCCATCGTGACGCTCGAAAGCGGCTTCCGATTCGGCGCGCAACGCACGCTGCTCTTCGACCTGCGCGGCGATCTCTTCCAGTTCCTCACCGATCTGCGTATTGCGCTGCGTGTAGCGTTCGTGCGCCTGCGCGAGCTTCAGCACGTCGAGCTGCAATGCGTGAACGCGCTGCGTCGCGCGCTCCGCGGCGGCGCGCGCCTCGGCGAGTGTTTGCGAGCCTTGCGTGTGGGCGGCATCGGCACGCACGGCGTTGGCCTTCGCTTCGTCGGACAGGAGCGCCTGCGCGCGCACCTGCTTCGTGAGATTTTCGATTTCCTGGGCCCGCGCAAGCATGCCTGCCTGTTCGGAATCCGGCGCGTAGAGCTGCACGCCCACGCGCGTCACGATGTGTCCCGCCTTCACGACGAACGCGGCGCCCTCCGGCAACTGATTGCGCGAAGCCAGCGCCTGCGCGAGATCGTCGACGATGAAAGTCGTGGCGAGCCATTCGTTGAGCACGGCGCGCAGACCCGGATCGTCGATGCGCACGAGCGACAGCAGCGGGCGCAGGCCATCGGGCGTCTGAACCGGCTTGCCCGCGGCGGGCGGCGAATAGAACGCGAGCTTGGCGGGCGGCGCGTCGGTGGCGAACGCCTTGACCCAATCCAGATTCGATACTTCCAGCGCGGCGAGGCGCTCGCGCAGCACGGATTCGAGCGCCGCTTCCCAGCCGGTCTCGACGTGCAGCTTTTTCCACAGACGCGGCAGCGCGCCGAGCTCGTGCTTGTCGAGCCACGGCTGGATCTTGCCTTCGGTCTGCACGCTTTCCTGAAGCTGCTTCAACGCGGCGAGGCGCGCTTCGAGCTGATGAATCTGCGCGCTTTCCTTCTGCACGCGCTCTTGCGCTTCGCGGCGCTCGGCGTCCAGACGCGGCGCCGTTTCCTGAGCATCGGCGAGGCGCGCTTGCGCTTCGGCAAGAACCTCTTCGTTCTCGGCGAGTTGCATGCGCAACTCTTCGAGATGCGCTTCATCGGGCGCGTCCAGCCCTTTCGCTTCGCTCTTGAGCCGCTCCTGACGCTGCTGCAATTGCTGAAGCTGCTGATCCGCATTGCGCTGATGCGCCGCTTCGAGCTTGAGCGCCTGTTCCGCGCGCGCGATGCCCGCGCGTTCTTCGTTCAGTTGCGCCTGCGCGTCGCGCCAGCGGGCTTCGAGCGCGGGCAGCGCGTCGTGCTTCGCGGCGGCGGTATCCGCGGCGATCGCGGCTTTTTCCTCGCCTTCGGCGAGCGCTTCGGTGGCGGTGTCGATTTCGTCGTGCGCCTTCTGCGCCTGCACCTGCCATTGCTCGCGCTGCGCGGTAAGCGCGGCGATCTGCGCCTGCACGCGATTGCGCGACTCGACGATGAAGCGGATCTCCGCTTCGAGCCGGCTCACTTCGGCATTGGCTTCGTAGAGCGAGCCTTGCGCGCCTTGCATCGTGTCGCTCGCGCTGTAGTGCGCGACACGCAGCGTTTCCAGTTGCGCTTCGACTTCACGCAGGCGCGCGGTCTGCGCTTCGAGCTCGACCTGCGCCTCGCGAATCGCGCGCTGCTGGCGCTCGGCTTCGTTGCCCGCTTCCTTCTTGCGCAGGAGCCACAGCAGGCGTTGCTTCTCTTCGCCCTCGGCCTGCAACTCCTTGTACTTGGTCGCGACGACCGCCTGCGCTTCGAGCTTCTCGAGATTGTTCGAAAGCTCGCGGACGATGTCCTCGACGCGCGTCAGATTCTCGCGCGTGTCATGCAGACGGTTCTCGGTCTCGCGACGGCGCTCCTTGTACTTCGACACGCCCGCGGCTTCTTCGAGAAACACGCGCAGCTCTTCCGGCTTCGCCTCGATGATGCGCGAGATCATGCCCTGCCCGATGATCGCGTAGGCGCGCGGGCCTAAGCCGGTGCCGAGGAAGATGTCCTGAATGTCGCGGCGGCGCGCGGGCAGATTGTTGATGTAGTAGCTGGAGGTGCCATCGCGTGTCAGCACGCGCTTCACGGCGATTTCGCCGTAGCTGCTCCACTGACCGGCGGCGCGGCCGTCGGCGTTATCGAAAATGAGTTCGACGCTCGCCCGGCTGCCGGGCTTGCGCGCCGTCGATCCATTGAAGATCACGTCCTGCATCGATTCGCCGCGCAGCTCGGAGGCGCGCGATTCGCCGAGCACCCAGCGCACGGCATCGATGATGTTGGACTTGCCACAGCCATTCGGTCCGACCACGCCGACGAGCTGGCCGGGGACCTGGAAATGCGTGGGATCGACGAAGGACTTGAAGCCAGCGAGTTTTATCGAGGTCAGACGCACGGCGATATCGCTGTTTGGAATTGATGACGGAGGATAGATGGCAGACGAACCGCATTGCGGCGCGTCGATCGCATTCGGTCACGCAGCGCGACAACACATGCGTGTCCCGGCGAAGCGGACACCATCATACCATCGCGCGAGTCGATTTCTTTTTGCTTTCCGGCGCGTCTTTCGCGATCTCCGGCGCTTCGGACGCGGGAGACGAGCGCTGCCCGCCCTGCCGATGCACCCATGCCGACAGCACGCACGCCACGACGATGCACGCGCCGCCCGCCCATTCGCGCGGGCCGGGCACTTCGCCTGCGAAGAGC
Source organism: Caballeronia jiangsuensis (assembly GCF_046030135.1). NCBI lineage: Bacteria > Pseudomonadati > Pseudomonadota > Betaproteobacteria > Burkholderiales > Burkholderiaceae > Caballeronia > Caballeronia jiangsuensis. The sequence continues at coordinate 135,631 of NZ_JAQQDB010000013.1, read as the reverse complement.
CACGCCGAGAGCGCGGTGACGACGAGTTCGAAGAGCATGATGATCGACGCGCGATTGGCCGGCACGCGCGCGAGCCCGATCTGCACGATCATGTTGTTGCCCGCGAGCACGACGCCCAGCCCGATCACGATCAGCGTCACGGTGGGCAACAGCGCGGCGGCGGGCGGCGCGGGCATCGGCTCGAAGCACGTGACGAGCGACGCGATCAGCGCCGCGCCGCCGAAGATCACGGCCGTGCGCATCTCGGGCTTCATCGCGGGCAAGGTGCGCGTGACCTTGACGACGAGCACGTTGCTCATCGCGAAGCCCATGCCGCCCATGAGGCCCGCCCATTCCGCGAGATCGGCGGGCAGCGGCATGCCGAGCTCGGGCGACCACAGCATCGTCACGGCGCCCGCGAGCGATAGCAGCGAGAGCGCCGCATCGGCGCGCGTCAGGCGCTCTTTAAGGATGAAGTGCGCGAAGATCGCGGTCCACGCGGGCGTCAGATAGAAGAGCAGCAGCACGCGCATCACCTGGCCGTGGATCGCGCCCCACACGAAACCGATATTGGTCACGCCCGCCGCCACGCCGAGCGCGACCAGCAGCCAGTGCCAGGAGAGCGTGCTGATCGAGCGGCGTTTCGCGAGCAGCACGAAGACGCACGCGGCGGCGCTCGTCGTCGCGCTGGCGGCCGTGCCGGAGAGGCCCATCGCGGCGAGCATGCGCATCGGATACCAGACGAGCCCCCACACCGACGCGCCCAGCATGATCGCGAGCGTCGGCCATGCATTGCTAAGGCCGCGGGTCATGCCGGCGCCTCATCTGTTTTTGTTACGGTCATTCGTACTGTCGTCCTTCATGTCGCGCGCCGCTGTCCGTTTCCGGGCCAAGGCCGCGCGCTATAATCCCAGGCTTGCTTCGCGTCCGTTCGATGTCTTCCGATGCCGCGCTCGCAGGCGCTTTTTGCCTCGCACGCATCGCTCACTGCTTACCGGTCACGCCGTGAATCCACTTCTCAAGAAACTTCAGCCTTATCCGTTCGAAAAGCTTCGCGCGCTCTTCAAGGGCATCGAGCCGCGCGCGGGATTCACGCCGATCAGCTTCGGCATCGGCGAGCCGAAGCATCCGACGCCCGCGCTGATCCGCGACGCCGTGATCGATTCGCTCGACGGCCTCGCCTCCTATCCGGCGACGCTCGGCAGCGAGCCGCTGCGCGCGGCGATCGCGGCGTGGGTGATGCAGCGCTATGGCCTCGAATCGATCGATGCGGCGACGCAGGTGCTGCCCGTGTCCGGCTCGCGAGAAGCGCTCTTCGCGCTCGCGCAGACCGTGATCGACAGCCGCACGGCTAGCGCCGCCGAACCGCCCATCGTACTCTGTCCGAACCCGTTCTATCAAATCTACGAAGGCGCGGCCTTGCTCGCGGGCGCCGAGCCGTACTTCGTGAACAGCGATCCGGCGCGCAACTTCGCGTGCGACTATTCCGCGGTGCCCGATCACATCTGGGCGCGCACGCAACTGCTCTATGTATGCTCGCCGGGCAATCCGACGGGCGCGGTGCTCACGCTCGACAACTGGCGCGAGCTTTTCGCGCTGTCGGACAAACACGGCTTCGTGATCGCGTCGGACGAGTGCTATTCGGAAATCTATTTCGACGAAGGCCATCCGCCGCTCGGCGGCCTCGAAGCGGCGCGGCTGCTCGATCGCGGTTTCGATCGCCTCGTCATGTTGTCCAGCCTGTCGAAACGCTCGAACGTGCCCGGCATGCGCTCGGGGTTCGTCGCGGGCGACGCGTCGGTCTTGAAGGATTTCCTGCTCTATCGCACGTATCACGGCGCGGCGCTGTCGACGGTATTTCAACGCGCGAGCGTCGTCGCGTGGCAGGATGAAACGCACGTGCGCGACAACCGCGCGAAGTATCTGAAAAAATTCCAGACAGTCACGCCGATGCTCGCCGACGTGCTCGACGTGCGCCTGCCCGACGCCGCGTTCTACCTCTGGGCGAACGTTTCGGGCACCGGGCTCACGGATACCGAGTTCGCGGCGCGCCTGTACGCCGACTATAATGTGACGGTTCTGCCGGGCTCTTTTCTCGCTCGCTTCGCGCACGGCACGAATCCCGGTGAAGGTTTCGTGCGTATCGCGCTCGTGGCCGAAACCGCGGAATGTGTCGAAGGAGCCCGCCGCATCGTCGAATTCTGCCGCTCGCTCAAGTCCTGACTGACATTGAGCGCAGCCGGTCCAATCCTCCATCCTTGATACCACTATGTCGCAACAACTTCAGAGCATCATCGATACCGCCTGGGAAAACCGCGCCGAGCTGTCGCCCAAGGCCGCGCCCGCCGAAGTCCGCGAAGCCGTCGCGCACGCCATCGAGCAGCTCGACAAAGGCCAGATGCGCGTTGCCGAGAAGCGCGACGGCGACTGGGTCGTGAATCAGTGGCTGAAGAAAGCCGTGCTGCTCTCGTTCCGCCTGGAAGACAACGCGCCGATGCCCGCGGGCGGCTACTCCCAGTTCTACGACAAGGTGCCCTCGAAGTTCGCCAGCTACACGGCCGAAGACTTCGCGGCGGGCGGCTTTCGCGTCGTGCCGCCGGCCATCGCGCGCCGCGGCTCGTTCATCGCGAAGAACGTCGTGCTGATGCCGTCGTACACGAACATCGGCGCGTATGTCGATGAAGGCACGATGGTGGACACATGGGCCACCGTCGGCTCGTGCGCGCAGATCGGCAAGAACGTGCATCTGTCGGGCGGCGTGGGCATCGGCGGTGTGCTGGAGCCGCTGCAGGCAAACCCGGTCATCATCGAGGACAACTGCTTCATCGGCGCGCGTTCGGAAGTCGTGGAAGGCGTGATCGTCGAAGAGAATTCCGTCATTTCGATGGGCGTGTATCTCGGCCAGTCGACCAAGATCTACGACCGCGAAACCGGCGAAGTCAGCTACGGCCGCATTCCGGCGGGCTCGGTCGTCGTCGCGGGCAATCTGCCTTCGAAGGACGGCTCGCACAGCCTGTACTGCGCGGTGATCGTCAAGAAGGTCGATGCCAAGACGCGCGCGAAGGTCGGCCTGAACGAACTGCTGCGAGGCGACTGATCGTGGCGCGCGGCTCGACCCCGACCACGGTCGTCTACGGCATTCCGAATTGCGACACCGTGAAGAAAGCGCGCGTGTGGCTGGAAGAGCACGGCGTGCCGTTCGAGTTTCACGACTTCAAGAAGGCTGGCGTGTCGAACGCGCTGATCCAGGACTGGCTGAAGGACGTGCCGCTCGAGCAGCTCATCAACAAGCGCGGCACGACGTGGCGCGGCTTGTCGGATGTGCACAAGGCCGAAGCCGATACGACCGGCGGCGCCATCGCGCTGATGATCCACAAGCCGTCGATCATCAAGCGGCCGGTCGTCGTCGTGAACGGGCGCGTGAAGACGCTCGGATTTTCCGCCGAGCAGTACGAAACGCTCTTCGCCTGAAGTGAACGCGATGACTGTGAACTCGACGGTCATCGCAAGATTGCTACGAGTGCCGGCCTGCGCGCCGGCATTTTTTTATCGCATCGATTCAATACGACCATGTCCGGCACCCTCTCCCTCACCGAAGCGCTGATCGAACGCGCATCCGTCACGCCCGACGATCAGGCTTGTCAGGCGCTCATGATCGAGCGGCTTGCGGCGATCGGCTTCGAATGTGAAACGATCCAATCGGGCGGCGTCACCAACCTGTGGGCCGTGAGGCGCGGCACGGACGCGTCGGCCAAATTGCTCGCGTTCGCCGGCCACACCGATGTCGTGCCGACCGGTCCGCTCGAACAATGGACCTCGCCCCCCTTCACGCCCACTCACCGCGACGGCAAGCTTTTCGGCCGCGGCGCGGCGGACATGAAGGCGTCGCTCGCGGCGTTCGTCGTGTCGAGCGAAGAGTTCGTCGCAAAGCATCCTGAGCATCGCGGCACGCTCGCGTTTCTCATCACGAGCGATGAAGAAGGCCCCGCGACCGACGGCACGATCAAGGTCGTCGAAGCGTTGCAGGCGCGCGGCATACGGCTCGACTACTGCATCGTCGGCGAGCCGACATCGAACGCCACGCTCGGCGACATGGTCAAGAACGGCCGGCGCGGCTCGATGACAGGCAAGCTCGTCGTCAAGGGCGTGCAGGGACATATTGCGTATCCGCATCTCGCGAAGAATCCGGTGCATCTGCTCGCGCCCGCGCTCGCAGAACTCGTCGCCGAGCGCTGGGACGACGGCAACGAATACTTCCCGCCGACCACCTGGCAAGTGTCGAACCTGCACTCCGGCACCGGCGCGACCAACATCATTCCCGGCCACGCCGATCTGATGTTCAACTTCCGCTTCTCGACGGCGAGCACGGTCGAGAGCCTGCAAAGCCGCGTGCACGCGATTCTCGACCGGCACGGCCTCGACTACGATCTGACATGGATCGTGAGCGGCCTGCCCTTTCTCACGCCGCGCGGCGCGCTGTCGGAGGCGCTCGAAAAAGCCATCGTCGATGAAACCGGCGTGCGCACCGAACTGTCTACCACGGGCGGCACCTCCGATGGACGCTTCATCGCGCGCATCTGCGATCAGGTCGTGGAGTTCGGCCCGCCCAACGGCACGATTCACAAGATCGACGAGCATGTCGAGGTGCGCTTCATCGAGCCGTTGAAGAACGTCTACCGGCGCGTGCTCGAACAACTGATCGCCTGAATTCAATCTCACAATAAAAAGGAGCCTTCGATGGCGCTGCCCTTCACCACCGTGCGCGACCTGCTGCGCTTCGGCGTCTCGCGCTTCACCGAAGCAGGCCTGTCGTTCGGCCACGGCTCGGCCAATGCTTACGACGAAGCCGCGTATCTGATCCTGCATACGCTGCATCTGCCGCTCGACACGCTCGACCCGTTCCTCGACGCGCGCCTGCTAGACGAAGAAATCGACGCCGTCATGAAAGTGATCGAGCGCCGCGCGAAGGAACGCATTCCCGCCGCGTACATCACGCAGGAAGCCTGGATGCACGGCCGCCGCTTCTATGTCGACGAGCGCGTGATCGTGCCGCGCTCGTTCATCGGCGAATTGCTGCAGGACGGCTTGCAGCCGTATGTCGCCGATCCGGATCAGGTCACGCGCGTGCTCGAACTGTGCACCGGCTCGGGGTGTCTTGCGATTCTCGCGGCGCAGGCCTTCGAGAACGCCGATGTCGATGCCGTCGACATCTCCGCCGATGCGATCGCGGTCGCGCGCCGCAACGTCGACGAATACGGACTCGACGAGCGCGTGAGTCTCTACGAAGGCGACCTGTACGCGCCGCTGCCGTCCGCGCGCTACGAGGTGATCATCACCAATCCGCCCTACGTCAACGCGCAGGCGATGCAGGCGCTGCCGGAAGAGTACCGCCACGAGCCCGAACTCGCGCTCGCGGGCGGCGCGGACGGCATGGACGTCGTGCGGCGCGTCGTGCGCGACGCACGCAACTGGCTGACCGAGGACGGCGTGCTCGTCGTCGAAATCGGCAACGAGCGGCCGAACGTGGAAGCCGCGCTCGGCGGTCTCGATCTCGTCTGGCTCTCGACCAGCGCCGGCGACGACAACGTGTTCCTGATCCAGGCCGCCGATCTCCCGGCGTAAACCCTCTGCCTGACAGAACGTTGCGGCGACGCACGCTGCAACGTTCGCCAACACTTCGCGCGGAAGGGTTGGGTAAGATGGCAAATCGCCATTAGCGAAGCACTTCGCTCCCTCTCGCGCCTATGCAAGCATCCGACTGGCTACACCTCGGCACGCTCGTGATGGCCGCGCATGTCCTCGGCGTGATCGCCGCGATCCATGCCGTCATCAACACTCGCACGTCGCAAGGCGCGGTGGCGTGGGCGGTGTCGCTCGTCGCGATGCCTTACTTCACGCTGATTCCCTACCTCTTTCTTGGCCGCAGCAAGTTCGCGGGCTATATCGACGAGCGGCGGCTGGAAATCGAAATCCTGCGCAGCCGCTCGAAACCCGCCGAATGGGACTCGGGCGCACGCAGCGATGCGCCCGAAACGGCGGCGCTCGTCGATGCCAGCGGCGCACGCGGCGAGATCGCGCCGGGACCGGCGGCCTATCTCGGCAATCCGACCATCCGCACGTTGCAGCGGCTCTCCGGCATGCCGTTCCTGCGCGGCAACTCGGCGCGCGTGCTCATCAATGGCGATGCCACCTTCAACGCGATCCTCGAAGCGATCGCCGCGGCCGAACGCTATGTCGTCGTGCAGTTCTTCATCGTGCGCGCCGACGAACTCGGCGACAAACTCAAGGACGCGCTCATCAAAAAGGCCCAGGCGGGCGTGCGCGTGTACTTCCTTTACGACAGCATCGGCAGCTTCGACCTGCCGCATCGCTACGTGAACGCGTTGCGCGCGGGCGGCGTCGAGGCGCATCCGTTCGCGGCCACGCGCAAGTTCGTGCATCGCTTCCAGATCAACTTCCGCAATCATCGGAAGATCGTCGTGGTGGACGGCAAGTGCGCGTTCGTCGGCGGGCATAACGTGGGCGTCGAGTATCTCGGCGGCAATCCGCGGCTTTCGCCGTGGCGGGACACGCACGTGGAAGTGCGCGGTCCGGCGGTCGCGAGCATCCAGTTCGTGTTCACCGAAGACTGGTACTGGGCGACGCAGCGTCTGCCCGAACTCGGCCCCGCGCCGCATTCGGACGGAAACATGCACTGCATGGTGCTGTCGAGCGGTCCTGCCGACAAACAGGAAACCTGCTCGCTCTTTTTCGTCGAGGCGATCAACGCGGCGCGCGAACGTATCTGGATCACGTCGCCCTATCTGATTCCCGACGAGGCCGTGTTCTCGGCGTTGAGGCTCGCGGTGATGCGCGGCGTGGACGTGCGCATCCTGATTCCGAGCCGGCGCGATCATCGCGTGGTGTTCGCCGCGTCACGGCTCTATGCGTACGATCTCGTCCAGGCGGGCGTGCGCATCTTTCGCTACCAGCCGGGCTTTCTGCATCAGAAGGTCGTGCTCGTCGACGACATCGCCGCTTCGATCGGCAGCGCGAATCTCGATAACCGGTCGTTTCGCCTGAACTTCGAGATCACGGTCCTGACGGTCGATCGCGCGTTCGCGAGCCAGGTCGAATCGATGCTGCTCGCGGACTTCGCGGAATCCTTCGAGATCGACAGCGACGATTATCGCGGCAAGGCGTTCTGGCGGCGCATGGCGATGCACGTCGCGCGCCTTTTCTCGCCGATCCTGTGAGCGCGCCCGACGCTCAGAGCAGCTTCTCGATGTCCTCGGTGATCGCCTCCGGCTTCGTCTGCGGCGCATAACGCTTGATGACGCTCCCTTTCCGGTCGACGAGAAACTTCGTGAAGTTCCATTTGATCGCTTCGATGCCGAGCAGACCCGGCTCCTTGTCCTTCAGATATTTGTAGAGCGGATGCGCGTTCGCGCCGTTCACCTCGATCTTGGCGAACATCGGAAACGTGACGCCGTAGTTCTTCTCGCAGAAGGCGCCGATCTGCCCGGCGTCGCCCGGCTCCTGCTTGCCGAACTGGTTGCACGGGAACCCGAGAACCTCGAAACCGCGCGCCGAGAATTGCTGGTAGATCTCCTGCAAACCCTTGTACTGCGGCGTGAAACCGCATTCGCTCGCCGTATTCACGATGAGCAGCACCTTGTCGCGGTAGGTGTCGAGACCGACGGTCGCACCGTCGAGTGTTTCGGCCGTGAAGCCGTAGATGCCTTCGTTGGCTGCGCTCATGGCGTGCTCCGCGAAATGAAGTCGATGAAAGATAGGCGATGCTAACCCGGCGCGCGTTCGTCTGCCATTGGCCGAACGGCCGACCCCTGCCTCGCAGGCGGTCCGGTCTAAAATAGCGCTTTCCCTCAAAAGCCGCGCCCCTTCGCCGCCCCTCCGACGTGATCCGTTTCAATCAGTTCAGCCTGTCCCGCGGCACCAAGCCGCTCTTCGAAGACACGAGCTTCACGCTCAACCCGGGCGAGAAAGCCGGTCTCGTCGGCGCGAACGGCGCGGGCAAGTCCACGCTCTTTTCCGTGCTGCGCGGCGAGCTGCACGCGGACGGCGGCGATTTTTCGATGCCGCCGTCGTGGCGCATCGCGCATGTCGCGCAGGAAACGCCCGCCGTGGACCGCAGCGCGCTCGATTACACGCTCGACGGCGACACGCATCTGCGCGAGATCGAAGCGCGTATCGCGGCGGCCTCCGCCGCGCACGAAGGCGCCGCCGAAGCCGAAGCCCACGCAGCGTTCGCCGACGCCGACGGCTACACCGCGCCCGCGCGCGCCGAAACGCTTCTGCTCGGCCTCGGCTTCACGCTCGAGCAGACGCGCGAGCCGGTAACGAGCTTCTCGGGCGGCTGGCGCATGCGGCTGAACCTCGCGCAGGCGCTGATGTGCCCGTCCGACCTGCTGCTCCTCGACGAACCGACCAACCACCTCGACCTGGACGCCATCGTCTGGCTGGAAGACTGGCTCGGGCGCTATCCGGGTACGCTCGTCGTCATTTCGCACGATCGCGAGTTTCTCGATTCGGTCTGCAATGTCACGCTGCATCTGGACAATCGTCAGGTGAAGCGTTATGGAGGCAACTACAGCCAGTTCGAAGTGCTGCGCGCGCAGCAGATCGCGTTGCAGCAAAGCGCGTATGAAAAGCAGCAGAAGACCGTCGAGCATCTGCAGAGCTTCATCAACCGTTTCAAGGCCAAGGCAACCAAGGCGAAGCAGGCGCAAAGCCGCGTGAAGGCGCTGGAGAAGATGGAGCTCATCGCGCCCGCGCATGCGAGTTCGCCCTTCACGTTCGAATTCCGCGAGCCCGATGCCGCGCCCAATCCGATGATGGTCATGGAAAGCGTGCGCTGCGGCTATCACAACGACGCGGGCGGCGAGATTCCGATCGTCGAGGGCGTGACGCTGTCGATTCAGAACGGCCAGCGCATCGGCTTGCTCGGCGCGAACGGCCAGGGCAAGTCGACGCTCATCAAGACGCTCGCGCAGACGCTCGAACCGCTTTCCGGCGACGTGCGACAGGGCAAAGGCCTGCAAATCGGCTATTTCGCGCAGCATCAGCTCGAAACCCTGCGCCCCGACGATTCCGCGATTCAGCATCTCGCGCGCCTCGCGCCCGACACGCGCGAGCAGGAACTGCGCGATTTCCTCGGCAGCTTCAACTTTTCCGGCGAGATGGCGACGGCGAAAATCGCGCCCTTCTCGGGCGGCGAGAAGGCGCGGCTCGCGCTGGCGCTCATCATCTGGCAGAAGCCGAATCTGCTGCTGCTCGACGAGCCGACCAACCACCTCGACCTCGAAACGCGTCACGCGCTGACCATGGCGCTCGCGCAGTTCGAAGGCACGCTGATTCTCGTGTCGCACGACCGGCATCTGCTGCGCGCGACCACCGATACCTTCATGCTCGTCGCGAAGCATCGTCTGAATCCTTTCGACGGCGATCTCGACGATTACCGCGACTGGCTCCTGCAACACGCCGCCGAGACGCGCGCGGCGGCGAAGGAAGCCGGCGGCGCGGCCTCGGGCGACGCGCAGGACAGCGGGCCGAATCGCAAGGAACAGCGCCGGCAGGAAGCGCAGGAGCGGCAAAAGTTTGCGCATCTGAGGAAGCCGCTGCAATCGCGCATCGCGAAGATCGAGAAGGAGATGGAAAAGCTCAACGCGGAGAAGACGCAGCTCGATGCGTTCGTCGCCGAGCCCGCGAGTTACGAAGCCGCGATGAAGACGAAACTCACCGAGACGATCCGCCGTCAGGGCGAAGTCAATGCGCGCCTCGAAACGCTCGAAATGGAGTGGCTCGAAACGCACGAGGAACTGGAGCAGATCGGCTCATAACCGGAGATCGACGACTTGACGCCTTCTCTTACCGGCCTGCGCGTGCTCGATCTGACGCGGCTTCTTCCGGGTCCCGTCGCCACGTTGCGGCTCGCCGAACTCGGCGCCGACGTGCTCAAGATCGAGCCGCCCGGCGAAGGCGACTACGCGCGCACGATGCTGCAAACCGAAGCCGACCGGCAAAACGACACGCCGAGCGCGTTCTATCGCATCGTCAATCGCGGCAAGCGGCAACTCACGCTCGATCTCAAAACGGACGAAGGCCGCGCGAAGCTGATCGAACTCGCGCGCGACGCGGATGTTCTGGTCGAAAGTTTCCGCCCTTCGGTGATGGCGCGACTGGGCGTCGGCTATGACGTGTTGCGCGAGGCCAATCCGAAGATCGTCTATTGCGCGATCACGGGCTTCGGCAGCGACGGCCCGTTCGCGCAAAAGGCCGGTCACGATCTGAACTACATCGCGTACGCGGGCGTGCTCGATCAGCTCGCGACGCGTGACGGCACGCCTGTCGCGCCGAACTTTCAGTTGGCGGATCTGCTCGGCGGCGCGCTCTCGGCCGTCATGGAAATACTCGCGGCGGCGTGGCATGTCGCACGCGGCGGCGAAGGCCGCTGCCTGAATGTCTCGATGACGCACGCGACGCACGCGCACAACGTGATGGCGCATATCGCGCTCGCCAATGCCAACGAAGCGGGGACGCGGGCCGGAGCGGGCCTCCTGAACGGCGGCGTGCCCTGCTACGACGTGTATCGCACGCGCGACGACCGCTTCGTCGCGGTCGGCGCGCTGGAACTGAAGTTCTGGCAGACCTTGTGCGAGGCGCTCGACCGCCCCGACTGGGCGAAGCGGCACTGGAGTCTCGGACAGGCGATCGGCGGAGCGGACGCGGCGGAATTGTCGGCGCAGCTTGCCGCGCGCTTTCGTGAGCGCACGCGCGACGAATGGATGACGCTGCTCGAGCCGCTCGATTGCTGCGTTGCGCCCGTGCTCACGCCCGCCGAAGCGGCGGCGCATCCGCTCTTTCGGGAAGCCTAACGCCGGGGCAGAACCTGGCGCGGCTGATGTTCGTCGTCGACGAGCACGTGCTTGCGGCCCGTCACATGCTGGCGAATGGTCGCGACGACCTGATCCTCGGTGATATCGGCCGCGACGACGCGGCGCGAGATCTGCCCTTGCTCGTCGATCCATTCGACGATCCGGCAACCGCTGCCCCAAGGCTGCTGAAGCGGCGCCGAGACGCGGCATCCGCGCAGATGGAACGCGGGCTTCGGCCGGGTTGATTTTGAGTGTTTCAATGCGTGGTCCTCTCGATCCTTCCAGCCCCTTCGCCTTTTGAACTGCCTCGAGCAAAGTTGGCCAGGTCCGTAGCCCCGTTAGGATAGAAAAACCGCGCCTCGCTTGGGTTACATAGAGCAACCGGATTCTTACGCCCCGTTACGAAGGGCCCGATCACTTCGTCATTCGAGATCGCGAACTCGGTCGATTGCTTCCTCGATGCGGTCCACCGCGATCACCTTCAGGCCGTCGATCGCCTGTTTCGGCGCGTTCGCCTTCGGAATCAGCGCCATCGAGAAACCGAGCTTGGCAGCTTCCTTCAGACGATCCTGACCGCGCGGCGAGGGCCGGATTTCGCCGGCCAGCCCCACTTCGCCGAACGTGATGAGGCCCTTGGGCAGCGGCTTGTTGCGCATCGACGAGTGAATGGCGAGCAGCACGGCCAGATCGGCGGCAGGCTCGGTGATCTTCACGCCGCCGACCGCGTTCAGGAACACGTCCTGATCGAAACACGCGATGCCCGCGTGCCTGTGCAACACGGCCAGCAACAGCGCCAGCCGATTCTGCTCCAGACCGACCGCGAGCCGGCGCGGATTGGGCACGTGCGCCGTATCGACGAGCGCCTGCACCTCGACCAGAAGCGGCCGCGAGCCTTCCTGCGTCACGAGCACGCACGAACCCGGCACGCTCTGCTCGTGTTGCGACAGGAACAGCGCCGACGGATTCGCGACGCCGCGCAAGCCCTTCTCCGTCATCGCGAAGACGCCGAGTTCGTTGACCGCGCCGAAGCGATTCTTGAACGCGCGCACGAGCCTGAACGACGAATGCGTGTCGCCCTCGAAATACAGCACGGTATCGACGATATGTTCGAGCACGCGCGGCCCCGCGAGACTGCCCTCCTTCGTCACGTGGCCGACCATGATGATCGACGTGCCCGTCTGCTTGGCGATGCGCGTCAGTTGCGCCGCGCACTCGCGCACCTGCGCGACCGAGCCGGGCGCGGATGTCAGCGCTTCCGAGTAAATGGTCTGGATCGAGTCGATCACCGCAACTTCGGGCCGTTGCTCGTCGATGGTCGCCTGGATTTTTTCGAGCTGGATTTCCGCCAGCAACCCGAGATCGCCGACCGCGCTCGCTTCGCCGATCAACCCGAGCCGCTGCGCGCGCAACGCGATCTGCGCGCCGGATTCCTCGCCGCTCACGTAGAGCGCGGGCCGCTCGCGGGCAATTTCCGCGAGCGATTGCAACAGCAGCGTCGATTTGCCGATGCCCGGATCGCCGCCGATCAGCACCACGCCGCCCGGCACCAGACCGCCGCCCAGAACGCGGTCGAACTCGCCGACGCCGGTCGTGAAGCGCGGCACGTCCGACGCCTCGATTTCAGCGAGCTTGCGCACCGGCGAACTCTTCGCGAGCGCCTGAAAGCGATGCGCCGACGCCGCCTGCTCCACCGATTCCACCAGCGTGTTCCACGCCCCGCACGCGGCGCACTGGCCCGTCCATTTCGGCGACTGTCCGCCGCATTCGCTACACGTATAGAGCGTTTTTGCTTTTGCTGCTTTCGCCACACAGAGCCTTGCTTCGAATTGCGTCATCGACGCTGAAAGAGTTATTCCGCGCGCACCGGCACGCGCTGCGCGATCGCGCACATGAGTTCATAGCCGATGGTGCCCGCCGCGCTGGCGACGTCGTCAATCGGCAGATTCGCGCCCCACAGTTCGACGCGCGAACCGATGCCCGCACCCGGGCACGGCGTGAGGTCGACGGTCAGCATGTCCATCGATACGCGGCCGACGAGCTTCGTCCTCACGCCATCGACGATCACCGGCGTGCCTTCCGGCGCCACGCGCGGATAGCCGTCCGCGTAGCCGCACGCGACCACGCCGACGCGCATCGACGTGCCCGCCGTATAAGTCGAGCCATAGCCGATGCTGCTTCCCGCGTCCACCGTCTGCACGGCGATCAGCTCGGACTGGAACGTCATCGCGGGCTTGAGACCCGTGCCGGCGATGTCGGCGGTCACGCCCGACGGTGACGCGCCGTACAGCATGATGCCCGGCCGCACCCAGTCGACATGCGCGTCCGGGTGCCACAGCACCGCCGCCGAATTGGCGAGGCTGCGCGCGCCCGAAATGCCTTCCGCGCCGCGCTCGAACGCCTCGAGTTGATGCGCGATGCCGCGCGGGGCGTCGGCATCGGAAAAATGGGTCATGAGCGTGATCTGGCCGATGCCCTGCACGGCGCGCGCCCGCTCCCACGCGGTACGGAACTTTTCCGGCGTGTAGCCGAGGCGGTTCATGCCGCTGTTCATCTTCAGCTGGATGTTGATGGGCTTCGACAGGCGCGCCATTTCCAGCATGCGCAACTGCTCGTCGCAGTGCACCGCCGTGGTCAGGCTGTAGCGGTCGACCACGTCGATGTCGGTCGGCCGGAAAAAGCCTTCCAGCAAAAGAATCGGCCCCGCCCAGCCCAATTCACGCAACTTCGCGGCTTCTTCGAGGTCGAGAAGGCCAAAGCCGTCTGTTGCGCGCAAGCCCGGGAACGCTCGCGCGAGTCCGTGGCCATACGCATTGGCCTTGACGACGGCCCAGATCTTGGATTTCGGCGCGTACTTGCGTGCAATGGCGAGGTTGTTGGCGAGTGCGGCGGTGTGGATCGTTGCAGAAAGGGGGCGAGGCATGAGCGTTTGGTGGAATTGCAGTGAGTGCGGTCCAAAGGGTGAGCATACGACAGTGGGACGCGTCGCGCTGCTCCGACCGGGACACCTTGCGAATCAGTATCTTATGAGGAATCTCAGGCACGAACGTGTCATTTCTCGCGCGATCGAGATTACTGCTAGTCAGAATGCGCCTATTTTCGTGTTATAAAGCCGTGCGCACAACCCATTTCGAAAGGCATAAGCCCGAGCGCATGACAGGCGCCCGGGGCGGATCACCCGCAGTGAGGAAAGCTTCGGATCAGATGAAAAAAGGTTTTTACACCATCATGGCCGCGCAGTTTTTCTCTTCGCTGGCCGACAACGCTCTACTGATCGCTGCCATTGCACTGCTGAAAGACCTTCACGCGCCGAACTGGATGACGCCGCTGCTCAAGCTGTTCTTCGTCCTGTCGTATGTGATTCTCGCGGCTTTCGTCGGTGCTTTCGCGGATTCCCGGCCCAAGGGCCACGTGATGTTCGTGACCAACACGATCAAGGTCGTCGGTTGCCTGACGATGCTCTTCGGCGCGCATCCGCTGCTCGCGTATGGCATCGTCGGCTTCGGCGCCGCCGCGTATTCGCCGGCGAAGTACGGCATTCTCACCGAACTCCTGCCGGCCGACCGGCTCGTCGCCGCGAACGGCTGGATCGAAGGCACGACCGTCGGCTCGATCATTCTCGGCACCGTGATGGGCGGCGCGCTCATCAGCCCGCATATCGCGAGTCACCTGTTGTCGCTGAACATTCCGCGCATCCACACGCCCGCCGAAGCCGCGATGCTCGTCATCGTGCTGATGTACATCGTCGCCGCGATGTTCAACCTGCGCATTCCCGACACCGGCGCGCGCTATCCGAAGCAGGAAACGCGGCCGCTCAAGCTCATCACCGATTTCGCCGACTGTTTTCTCGTGCTGTGGCGCGACAAGCTCGGCCAGATCTCGCTCGCCGTCACGACGCTCTTCTGGGGCGCGGGCGCGACGCTTCAGTTCATCGTGCTGAAATGGGCCGAAGTGTCGCTCGGCATGACGCTTTCCCAGGCGGCGATCCTGCAGGCGGTGATCGCGGTCGGCGTCGCGGTAGGCGCGGTGCTCGCGGCCGCGCGCGTGCCGCTCAAGCGCTCGTTGAGCGTGCTGCCTGTGGGTATCATCATGGGCCTCGCCGTCATGCTGATGGCCTTCTACACGCGCCACCTCTTTCCCGCGCACTGGGGCATCTACTTCGGCAAGATGCACTTCCCCGGCTATCTGCTCGTCGCGTATCTGTTCCTGATGATCGTCGGCGGTCTGTCGGGCTTTTTCGTCGTGCCGATGAACGCGCTGCTCCAGCATCGCGGACACGTGCTGCTTTCCGCCGGACATTCCATCGCCGTGCAGAACTTCAACGAGAACCTCTCGGTGCTCGTCATGCTGTGCCTCTACGCGGTGCTCGTGTGGCTCGACATGCCGATCCAGTTCGTCATCGTGCTGTTCGGCTCGTTCGTCTGCCTGATGATGTACTTCGTGATGCGGCGGCATCAGGCCAATCAGCGCGCGTTCGATTCGGTCGCGCTGATCGGCGAAGCGCGGCACTGAGACGTCGCGCGCCTTCATTTCGATCGACTCCATCATGCTCGCCGCCGACCTCTTCTCGTTCGTCAACCGCGTGCGCGAACGCGCGCCGCTCGTGCACTGCCTGACGAATCTTGTCGTCACGAACTTCACCGCGAACGTGCTGCTTGCGATCGGCGCCGCGCCGGCGATGGTCGTCGCGCGCGAGGAAGTCGGCGAGTTCGCGCCCATCGCCAATGCGCTGTCGGTCAATCTCGGCACGCTCGACGTGCCGCAGAGCCGCGCGATCCGCGCCGCCGTCGAGGCCGCCAACGGCGCGGGCAAGCCGTGGGTGCTCGATCCCGTCGCGGTCGGCCCGCTTGCGTTCCGCACGGAGTTCGCGCTCGATCTGCTCGATTCGAAGCCCGCGGTGATTCGCGGCAACGCGTCGGAGATCATCAGCCTGTCGGGCGGCGCCGCGAGCGGGCGCGGCGTCGACAGCACCGCCGCCACCGATGCCGCGCTCGATGCCGCGCAAGTCCTCGCGCTGAAGACGCAGGCCGTGGTCGCGGTGACGGGCCAGACCGATTACGTGACCGATGGCCGCCGCGTCATCGCGCTGTCGAACGGCTCGCCGCTGATGACGCGCGTGACGGGCGTCGGCTGCGCGCTCTCCGCGACGGTCGCGGCGTTCGTCGGCACGGCATCGGATCGCGACGAGTTCTGGGCCGCGACGGTCGCCGCGATCGCGTATTCGACCATCGCGGGCGAACTCGCCGCGCGCGACGCGGCCCTGCCCGGAAGTTTCGCCGTCGCGTATCTGGACCGGCTCGCCTCGCTCGATGCCGAAGCGTTCGAAAAAACGCTCGTGCAGCGCGACATCGTGTCCGGCTGATCATGCGCGCTTCGTTCGATCTCTCGCTCTATCTCGTGCTCGATCCGGTGCAGTGCGGCGGGCACGATGCCGCGATCGCCGTCGCGCGTGCCGCGCTCGAAGGCGGCGCGACCATCGTGCAACTGCGCGCACCCGAATGGCACAAGCGCGCATGGTTCGACCTCGCGCGCGCGGTGTTGCCGATCACGCGCGCGCACGGCGTGCCGTTCGTCATCAATGATCATGTCGATGTCGCGCTGGCCGTCGGCGCCGATGGCGTGCATATCGGGCAACGCGATCTGCCCGCCGATGCCGCGCGTCGGTTGCTCGGGCCGGATGCGCTGATCGGTTTGTCGGTATCGAATCCCGATGAAACCGCGGACGCGCAAAAGCTCGCGGGCGTCATCGACTATCTCGGCGCGGGACCGGTGTACGCGACGCCGACGAAAACCGACGCCTCCACGCCCTGCGGCATCGACGGCCTCGCTGAAATCTGCGCCGCCGCACGCTTGCCGACCGTGGCGATCGGCGGCATCCAGGCGCATAACGCCGCCGACGTGATGCGCGCGAAGCCCGCCGGTCTCGCCGTGGTCTCGGCCATCTGCAAGGCCGCCGACCCGCGCGAAGCCGCCGCGGCATTGCGCGCGACCGTCCTGCGCGCCCGAACCTGATTCCGCTATGTCCGCCACGAAAACCATTCCCAACGTGCTCACGATCGCAGGCTCCGACTCGGGCGGCGGCGCGGGCATCCAGGCCGATCTGAAGGCCTTCTCCGCGCTCGGCGCGTACGGCGCGAGCGTCGTCACGGCGCTCACCGCGCAGAACACGCGCGGCGTCACGGCGGTCCATGCGCCGGAACCGGCGTTCATCACCGCGCAGCTCGACGCAGTGTTCGACGACATCCGCATCGATGCCGTGAAGATCGGCATGCTGGCGAACGCGGGCATCGTGCGCGCGGTCGCCGATGCGCTGAAGCGTCATCGGCCCAGACATGTGGTGCTCGACACCGTGATGATTTCAAAGAGCAATCACGCGCTGCTCGCGCCCGACGCGGTCGCCGCGCTGCGCGACGAATTGCTGCCGCTCGCGACGCTCGTCACGCCGAATCTGCCGGAAGCGGCGGCGCTGCTCGGCGTCGAAAGCGCCGTCGATGAAGACGCGATGGTCCGTCAGGGCGAAGCATTGCGCGCGCTCGGCGCGCAGGCCGTGCTGATGAAAGGCGGCCATCTGGCGTCCTCCGACAGTCCCGACTGGCTCATCGAGGCGAACGGTTCGCTCAGGCTCGGCGGCGCGCGCGTGCCGCTCAAGAACACGCACGGCACGGGCTGCACGTTGTCGTCGGCGATCGCGGCGCTGATCCCGCAAACCGATGATCTCGCGAGCGCGACGGCCGAGGCCAAGCGCTATCTCACCGGCGCGATCGAGGCGAGCGTGCGGCTCGACGTGGGTCACGGCGTCGGTCCGGTGCATCACTTCTATCGCTGGTGGTAAGCGGCGCGGCAATCAGGGCGCCGATGCGGCGAACTCGCGCGCACGCGCGGGCCAGTCGTCCGGCACGATGAAACCGCGCGATTCCTCGATCCATTTCCCCGCGTCGTCACGCGCATAAGCCGCGATCATCGTCGGCGCGATGGTCGTTTCCAGACGCGCGCGGATCGCATCCGATTCCGCGATCAACGTCGCGGCGGCCGCCGCATCGAGACGCCGCGACGCGAGCCATGCCATGCGCGGCTGCACGACCCACGCGCGCGCATCGTCGGATACGTTCGCCCGCGCCTCGCGCCATTCCGACGCCGTCAGCCACCATCCGCGCAAATGACTCGCGCCGATCTCGGGCGCCGGCTCGACATGCGCGTCTCCGACACCGTGATAGAAGAGCCGCCCCTTGATGAACAACTGCGCGCGCCACGGCCCTTCGAAGCCGAGCGCGGCGAATTCCGCGCGCGAGGTCAAGGCAAGCTGATGCGTGACGAGCCGCGCGTGCTTCAGATCGAAGCGGTCCTGGAGATTCGGTCCGACATAATCGGACAGACGCACGGCACTCGCTGCATCGGCATCGCCGATATGCAGGTAGAACTTCACCGCCAGTTCCCAGTGCAGCCGCACGCCGTTCGCCGATTCGAGCAGAAAATCGCATTCGCCGATGGTGCGCCGCTGGCGTCGCAACGACACGTTCGCCGCGACGAGGCGCGCCGCCGGTCCGTGCGAGAGGAAGAACCGGATGAGGCTCTCGGCGTAGATACCGAGGCGCGTGAGCTTGGGATCGCGCGCGTGATCGTGGAGCGGCTGCGGCGCGGCATCGAGCGTCGCGAGCCAGTCGAGCGTTGCGTCGCGCTCTTGTGTCGAGGCGAGCGGATGCGCGAGAGGCACGTCGCCCTCGCGCAATAGATCGGGCGCAAAAAGCAGCCAGGCGAGATCGCGGACCGTGACGTCGTCGAAACGATCGACGAGTCGCGTGAGCTCGCTCGCCTGCGTGGCCATCAGACGCCGCCCTTCTGCGCTCCTTGCTCGACGCCGAGCGCGGCGAGCGCCTCGCGATACGTGTTGCGCGCGAGGCAGAGATCGGCCCACGCCTTCGACTTGTCCTGAAGGCTGCGCAACAGATAGGCCGGGTGATACGTGACGATGACCGGCACGCCGCGATACTCGTGCACGCGCCCGCGCATCGACGCGATGCTGGCCTCGTTCTTCAGGAGACTTTGCGCGGCGAAGCGCCCCATCGCGACGATGACCTTCGGCTTCACGAGCTCGACCTGCCGTTGCAGATACGGCTCGCAGCGCGCGACTTCATCGAGTTCGGGATTGCGGTTGCCGGGCGGGCGGCACTTGATCACGTTCGCGATATAGACGTTCGACTGACGCGACAGCGTGAGCGCGCGCAGCATGTTGTCGAGCAGCTTGCCGGCCTGACCGACGAACGGCTCTCCCTGCTTGTCCTCGTTCTCGCCCGGCGCTTCGCCGATCAGCATCCAGTCCGCTTCGCGATCGCCGACGCCGAAGACCGTGTTCGTGCGGCGCTCGCAAAGCCGGCAGCGCTCGCAGTTCGCGACGCGTTCGGCGAGCGCATCCCAGTCGAGCGTGTGGACGTCGCTCGGTGCTTCGACGGCGGCGGCTTCGGCGTGAGCGGGCGCGTCGTCGGTCCAGGGAAGATCGTCGTAGGCGTCCAGCGGCGGTACGTCGGATTCCGGCTGCACGATGGGCGACGGCGGCTCGGCGGGCTTCGGCGCTTGCCGCATTTCGACGGGCGCGGGCGCTTCCGGCTCCGGCGCGGTGGACTCGACCGACGCTACTGACTCAACCGCCTCGACAAGCGCTACGGACACGACACCCCGTCGCACCCAAACGGGCCCGATTCCCAGTTCCTCAATCAACGATTCATCGAGCGCCATGCGCACTCTCCTTCGAAAACGACAGACGCATGACGATTGCGTCCTCGCGCGAGCGATGCCGCGCGGGGTAATAGTTCTTGCGGCGTCCGATGGCCGTGAAGCCGAAGCGCTCGTATAACTGGATCGCGCGCGGATTGGACGGCCGCACTTCGAGCAGCACGCCTTCGAGCTTCTCCGTGCGCGTGATGCGCACCGCTTCGCGCAGCAGCGTGAGTCCGGCGCCCGCGCGCTGCGCCGCCGGCGCGACGCACAGGTTGAGCAGATGCATCTCGTCGACGACAGGCATCAGCACGCAATAACCGATGAGCGTGCCGGTCACATGGCGCAGGCACACGCCGTAATAGCCGTTGCGCAGCGAATCCTGAAAGTTGCCGCGGCTCCAGGGAAACTCGTAGGCGAGTTTTTCGACCGCGGCGACTTCGTCGAGGTCGGCTTCGGTCATCGGCGTGAGATACCGATCGGCCAGCAGCACCCCGCTCACCGAATCGCCTCCTCGCGAGCCCGCATGCGCTCCGCCGTCGTCTGGGCGACCTTGTCGCGCACGTATTCCGGCGCGGCGTGCTCGGGCGCGACCGTGCGACCCGCCCGCAACGCACGCAAGCCGATGAGCGCGAGCGGCAAAGCATGCGGCAACGCCTCACGATCGACACGCGCGGCGGCGGCCACCGCCGGCAGGCGATCGCCAAACGCCGCCGCTGCATTGCCGGCGAGCGTGAACGGCACGTCAGGCAGCGGCAGCGCGCCGGGCGCATCGAGTGCGGCGCCGTGCAGCGTGCGCCAATCGCCTGCGACGGCATCGAATTCGAAGTCGGCCCAGTACACCTCGTCCATGCGGGCATCGAGCGCCGCGAGCACGCGCGGCGGGACAGACGGATCGTTCAGCCGCGCGCCTTCCGCGCAGGCGAGCAGCGTGCTCACCGGCACGACCGGCACGCTCAGGCCGAACGCCAGTCCTTGCGCGACGCCCGTCGCGGTGCGCAGGCCGGTGAACGAACCGGGGCCCGCACCGAATGCGATCGCGGCGCAATCGGCGAGCGCGAGGCCGGCGTCATCGAATAGCTCGCGCACGGCGGGCAAAAGACGTGTGCTCGAAACGGCGCCGGTCGCCTCGTGGCGAAACCAGACGCGCGTGTCGCCGTTTGAATACTGCGGTGCGGCGGCAGGTTGAATGGCGGCGGGAGCGGTGTCGGCGAGCAGGAGCGCGACGGAGCAAAACTCCGTCGACGTATCGAGGGCGAGCAAAACGGTGCGTGTCATAGCCGGTATTGTAATGCGGGACATGCGCCGCATTCGCGCCATCCGCACAGGCGGCGCGATCCGGATCGCGTCTGGTAGGCATCCTCGGTTGGAGGAAAGCCTCGACCTGTCTCGCCCGCCTCGCTTGCTAAGATCGGCCGGTCCTATCTCGATAAGAACGGAGAACGCATGACCGACATCGACCAGCAATTCGCTGCCGCCCAGACCGACGTGACCCAGTTGCCCGAGCGTCCCGGCAATCTCACGCTGTTGCGTCTCTACGCGCTGTTCAAGCAGGCGAGCGTAGGCGATGTGCAGGGTGACAAGCCGGGTTTCACGGACATCGCCGGCAAGTACAAATACGAAGCGTGGGCAGCGCTCGAAGGCACCCCCGCCGACGATGCGAAAGCGCGCTACGTGGAACTCGTCGAGTCGCTCAAGCGAGGCGAAGCGGCCTGACGCGATTGTGGATGACACGCCGCGCCGTCGATGCCCTGCGATGGCGCGGCCACGCTTCAAAATGTGGCGCGGTGCAGCAAATTCAGATATACTTTCGGCTAGCGCTCGACTGCGGGTTGCCTGCTTCTTCGGCAAAGCCTCGCGCAGCAAGGCGCTTCGTAGCGTTTCGCCCCAATCCAGTTTAGAAACTGTCCCCTCCCTGCTAGGCCGTTGCGCGGTTTTATTGCGCGCAGTATGTTTCGCGGCCCGTCATGCATCAGGCTGACGTCAGCGCCCGTCGTTCATGTTCGAACGATAGAGCCTGCCGTATCCGATACAGCTTCTAACAAAACATGCTCGCCGCACGTTCGCGCGAGCAGCCCCCGTTTTTCGATTTGCTCGCTGTTTCTTCGCTCGCTGAATCCAACGACTTGGGTATGCCGATTGGCGCCGACGCCTTATTCCTCGTTTCAAGGATCGACATGACTTCGAGCTTCACCGCTAGCCCGTTGGACAATCTCGCAGCAAACATTGGCATCGCCCCCACCGCCGACATCCCGGCCACCGACGCACCCGCAGCGCAGGCAGAAAAGCCCGCCGGCCCCAGTTTCGAATCGCTCGGCCTTTGCGCCGATATCGTGTCCGCGCTGACCGCCGCGGGCTACCAGAACCCGACGCCCGTGCAGCAGCGCGCGATTCCCGCAGCGCTCGCCGGCCGCGACCTGCTCGTTTCCAGCCCGACCGGTTCGGGCAAGACGGCGGCATTCATGCTGCCGGCCATCGAAAAATTCTCGCAACTGCAAAAGCAGGAAGCGCAGCAGCCGCGTGATGCGAATGCCGCACGTGGCCGCCGTCCGCAGCCGGTCGCCCGTCCGCGCCTGCTCGTGCTCACGCCGACACGCGAACTCGCGATGCAGGTTTCCACCGCCGCGACCACGTACGGCAAGCACCTGCGCCGTCTGCGCACCGTCAGCATTCTCGGCGGTGTCGCTTACGGTCAGCAATTGATGCTGCTCGCCAAGAACCCCGAGATTCTCGTCGCGACGCCCGGACGTCTGATCGATCACCTCGAGCGCGGCCGTATCGATCTGTCGAATCTGGACATGCTCGTGCTCGACGAAGCCGACCGCATGCTCGACATGGGCTTCATCGAAGACATCGAGCGTATCGTCGACGCGACGCCGGCCTCGCGCCAGACGCTGCTCTTCTCCGCGACCATCGACAGCAAGATCACGTCGCTGACCGGGCGTCTGTTGAAAGATCCGGAGCGCATCGAGATCGTGCAGAAGCTCGAAGCGAACGGCAACATCGCGCAGGCCGTGCATTATGTGGATGACCGCGATCACAAGGATCGTCTGCTCGACCACCTGTTGCGCGACTCCGGTCTCGATCAGGCGATCGTCTTCACGGCGACGAAGAGCGACGCCGATCTCATCGCCAATCGTCTCGCCGACGCGGGCTTCGAATCCGCCGCGCTGCACGGCGATCTGCCGCAAGGCGCGCGCAATCGCACGATCCGTGCGCTGCGCGAGCGCCGTGTGCGCGTGCTGGTCGCGACGGATGTCGCGGCGCGCGGCATCGATATTCCTGGCATCACGCACGTCTTCAACTACGACCTGCCGAAGTTCGCGGAAGACTACGTGCACCGTATCGGCCGTACCGGTCGTGCCGGCCGTAGCGGCACGGCGGTGAGCCTCGTGCATTACGCCGAAATGGGCGCGTTGAAGCGCATCGAGCGCTTCGTGCGCACGCCGCTGCCGGTGAACGTCGTTGCGGGCTTCGAGCCGCGCAGGGCGCCGCCGAAGGGTGGTTTCGGTGGCGGCGGCGGTCGTGGCCGTCCGGGCGGCAACGGCGGCGGTGGTCGTCGTTTCGGCGGCAACGGCGGCGGTAGCAGCAGCAGCGGCCGGGGCTTCGGTCCGGGCAACGCGGGCGGCTATGGCAACAAATCGAACGCAGGTTCGCGTGACGGCGGTGGCTACCGTGGCGGCAACAGCGATGGCGGCTATCGTGGCGGAAATAGCGATGGCGGTTATCGCGGCGGTAACCGTGGCGAAGGCGGCTTCGGCTCGCGCGATGGCTACAGCGCACGCCGCAACGACGGCCCGCGCGCCCCGCGCCGCGGCAGCTAAGCGGCTTTCAGGGAGCGGTCTCGATCACCGTTCTCTGATTCGATAAAAAACCGATGCCTTGTGCATCGGTTTTTTTTCGTCCCGTCGCCATATTTCACAATGTGCAATGTTCTTTTGTGTCGCAAAAGATGTGCTGCGCGGCACAAACTCGTCCGTTGCAAGATAGAAAACATCGTTCCGCAATACGGTATGTCGATCGTATCTGATTGATTTATTGCGATAAAAATAATGCGCAAATCTCCTTCCGAGGGGTGTTTCGCAGATCGTCGTTTGCCTAGACTCTTATATAAGAGTTGAGCAAACGTAGGCCGCCCACCCAGGCGCATCGCAGCTCAAGCCATTCAGGAACATCAGTCCAGTCTCGAGGAGAAACGCCATGACCTCACGCCAACAACAGGCTCAGCAACTCCAGCAGCAATGGGAATCCGATCCGCGCTGGAAGGGCATCAAGCGCGGCTACTCGGCGGATGACGTCGTGCGTCTGCGCGGCTCGGTACAGCCGGAACACACGCTCGCACGCCGCGGCGCCGAGAGGCTGTGGGCGTCGATTCACGAGGAGCCGTTCGTCAACGCGCTCGGCGCGCTGACCGGCAATCAGGCGATGCAGCAGGTCAAGGCCGGCCTCAAGGCGATCTATCTGTCGGGCTGGCAGGTGGCCGGCGACGCCAACGTCGCGGGCGAAATGTATCCGGACCAGTCGCTGTATCCGGCGAACTCCGTGCCGCTCGTCGTGAAGCGTATCAACAACACGCTCACGCGCGCCGATCAGATTCAATGGTCGGAAGGCAAGAATCCGGGCGACGAAGGCTATATCGACTACTTCGCGCCGATCGTGGCCGATGCCGAAGCGGGCTTCGGCGGCGTGCTTAACGCGTTCGAACTGATGAAGGCGATGATCGAAGCGGGCGCGGCGGGCGTGCACTTCGAAGATCAACTGGCGTCGGTCAAGAAGTGCGGCCACATGGGCGGCAAGGTGCTCGTGCCGACGCGCGAGAACGTCGCCAAGCTGTCGGCCGCGCGCCTCGCTGCGGACGTGTGCGGCGTGCCGACGCTGCTCATCGCGCGCACCGATGCCGAAGCCGCCGATCTCGTCACGTCCGACATCGACGACAACGACAAGCCGTTCCTCACCGGCGAGCGCACCGTGGAAGGCTTCTTCCGCACGAAGCCGGGTCTCGCACAGGCGGTCTCGCGCGGCCTCGCCTACGCGCCGTACGCGGATCTCGTGTGGTGCGAAACCGGCAAGCCGGATCTCGAATACGCGAAGAGGTTTGCTGAAGCCATCCACAAGCAGTTCCCGGACAAGATGCTGTCGTACAACTGCTCGCCGTCGTTCAACTGGAAGAAGAATCTGGACGACGCGACCATCGCCAAGTTCCAGCGCGAACTGGGCGCGATGGGCTACAAGTTCCAGTTCATCACGCTCGCGGGCTTCCACGCGCTGAACTACTCGATGTTCAACCTCGCGCACGGCTACGCCCGTTCGCAGATGAGCGCGTTCGTCGAGTTGCAGCAGGCCGAATTCGCCGCCGCCGACAAGGGTTTCACGGCGGTGAAGCATCAGCGCGAAGTGGGCACGGGCTACTTCGACGCCGTGACGCAGACGGTCGAGCGCGACGCTTCGACGACCGCGCTGCACGGATCGACCGAAGACGAGCAGTTCTTCGACAAGAAGGTCGCGTAATACCGCGTCAGGCAGGTTGAATCAGGGAGAGCGGTGAAAAGAAGCATCGGCCGTGGCGCATGCAGCAATGCGCCACGGCCCGACGCTCAAACGAAAGCGCATCGCGTGCGCTTTTCGTTTGAGCATCAGCGGTACACGATGACCGGAATCTTTGTATGCGTCAGCACGCGCTGCGTTTCGCTGCCGATAAGCAAGCTTCCGAGGCCACGACGTCCGTGCGATGCCATCAGAATCACGTCGCAGCCGTTTTGCTCGGCTGCCTCGATGATGCCGATATACGGCGCGGCATCGATGCTCGTCACGCTCGTGCAGGCCACGCCGGCGCTCTCGGCGGCGCGCTCGACCGCGCGCAGGTGCTCACGCGCTTCGTTTTCGGCGCGGGCGTGGAAGTCGTCGGGCGGCTCGACGGCGACATCGGCGAAAGGTGAATACGGATATTGCGGCAGGCACGCGTAAGCCGTGATGCGCGCGCCAACGGATTGCGCGAGATCGATCGCGCCGTCGATGGCCTTTTGCGATAGCTCGGAGCCGTCGGTCGGCACGAGTATGTGTTTGAACATGGCGTCCCCCGTCACGTGTAGGTGCGTGGTTGTATTGTAGTAACGGGGATGGAAGCGGAGAAAGTTTCGATGAAAGTGCGCGGCGAAGCGCCGCTTCGGGCCGTCGCTCTGCGCCCGCATAGGAATCCGAAGTTTCTCCAGGGACTCACCCCCAATACCCTGTCGCGTTATACGTATGTTTGAGCAGATCGAGAAACAATCGCACACGCAACGGCAAATGCCTTCTCTGCGGAAACACCGCATGAATGCCGATCGGCGGCGCGGCGAACGCATCGAGCACGCTCATGAGACGCCCCGCGCCGATGTCCTCGCCCACTTCCCACCACGAGCGCCACGCGAGGCCGCGGCCTTCGAGACACCATTCGTGCAGCACCGCGCCGTCCGAGCACTCCATCGTGCCGGAAACCTTGATCGTCACGACCTTGCCGTCCTGCTCGAATACCCAGCCGCGCTGCTGATTCGCCGACGCGCCGAGCGCGAGGCAGTTGTGATGCGCGAGCGCGGCGAGATCGGCGGGCTCGCCGCGCTTCGCGAGATAGTCGGGCGATGCGACACACACGCGCCGGTTCTCCCCGAGTTTCAGCGACACGAGCGACGAGTCCGGCAGTTCGCCCAGACGCACCGCGCAGTCGAAGCCTTCGTTGACGAGATCGACCATGCGGTCGGTCAGATCGAGGCTGACGGATACGTCCGGATGCAGCGTCGTGAACTTCGGCACGAGCGACGCGACGTGACGCCGCCCGAAGCCCGCCGGCGCCGATACGCGCAAATGCCCGCTCGCCTTCACGCCGCCCGCCGAGACGCTCGCCTCCGCGTTCTGCATGTCGTTGATGATGCGCTGGCAGTCCTCGAGAAACGCGGAGCCTTCGAAAGTGAGCGTGATTCTGCGCGTGGTACGCACGAGCAGCTTTACGCCGAGCCGCTCTTCGAGCGCATCGAGCCTGCGCCCGATGACAGCCGGCGCGATGCCCTCCGCCTGCGCCGCCGCCGAGAGGCTGCCCTTCGCGGCAACCGAGGCGAAGGTCTCAATCTGCTTGAATCGATCCATGCGTGTTCGTCGTCAATAAGGGTACGCACGCTCAGATTAGATAAGCAAAAGTAAAAGATCAAGTGATGCTGCGGTGCTTTTTCCATCACTCAGATCACGAATACAATCGATTCCGACCTCTGAACGGAGCGCACGGCTATGTCGGCCATAACGACACCCGCATCGTCCTTCGAATCCTCCATGCTTCCCCGAGCAGTCATCTTCGACGCTTACGGCACGCTCTTCGACGTCCATTCGGTCGTCGCGGCCGCCGAGCAGCTTTTTCCCGGCCAGGGCGATGCGCTCTCGAAGCTCTGGCGTCGCAAGCAGATCGAATACACGCAACTGCGCACGCTCGCCGATCCGGCGGGCGCGCATTACGAGCCTTTCTGGAAGATCACGATCGATGCGCTGCGCCACGCCGCCGCGCGTCTGAAACTCGCCGACGCGCTGACGAGCGCCGCCGAGAAGCGGCTGATGGATGAATACGCGTGCCTTTCCGCCTTTCCCGACACCGTGCCCGCGCTCAGATCGTTGCGCGACGGCCTCGCGATGCCGCTTGCGATTCTTTCGAACGGCAATCCGCCGATGCTCGACGTCGCGGTGAAAAGCGCCGGCATGAGCGGGCTTTTCGATCACGTGCTGTCGGCCGATTCGGCGCGCGCCTACAAGCCCGCCGCCGCCGCATACGAACTCGGCACGCGTGCCTTCGGCGCCGCCGCGCGCGACATCGTGTTCGCGTCGAGCAACGGCTGGAACGTCGCCGGCGCGACATGGTTCGGCTACACGACCTTCTGGATCAACCGCGCCGCGCTGCCGTTCGAGGAACTCGGCGTCACGCCGCACGGCAGCGGCCGCGGCATGGCCGAACTCATCGCTTTCATCGAAGGCGGCGCTGCGCGCGCAGCGGCCGCATCGAAGGGCCGCAAGTCAGGCAGCGCACGCCGGCCGCCCGGCACTTAGCCGGCGGCTGCCTTTTCATTGTTTCAAGCACAACCACTAGCAAAACCGTCTGACCGACCAAGGAGAAAACCATGACGCATCCATCGAATCCGCTTTCGCTTCCGAAAGGCATGGCAATCTCAGCCGACATCAAGCCCGGCTACGAGACCATCCTGACGCCCGAGGCGCTGGCGTTCGTCGCTTCGCTGCATCGCCAGTTCGAGCCGCGCCGCCAGCAACTGCTCGCGGCGCGCGTCGAACGCACCAAACGTCTCGACGCGGGCGAGCGCCCCGGCTTCCTCGCAGAGACGAAATCGATCCGCGAAGGCGACTGGAAAGTCGCGCCGCTGCCGAAGGATCTGCAACGCCGGCGCGTCGAGATCACGGGCCCGGTCGAGCGCAAGATGATCATCAACGCGCTCAACTCCGGCGCGGATTCGTACATGACCGACTTCGAGGATTCGAACGCGCCGAACTGGGACAACCAGATCGTCGGCCAGATGAACCTGAAGGAAGCCGTGCGCCGCACGATCTCGCTGGAGCAGAACGGCAAGTCGTACAAGCTCAACGATACGATCGCGACGCTGATCGTGCGTCCGCGCGGCTGGCATCTCGATGAAAAGCACGTGAGCATCGACGGTCAGCGCGTGTCGGGCGGGATCTTCGATTTCGCGCTCTTCCTCTTTCACAACGCGAAGGAGCTGATCGCGCGCGGCAGCGGCCCCTACTTCTATCTGCCGAAGATGGAAAGCCATCTCGAAGCGCGCCTGTGGAACGACATCTTCGTCGCGGCGCAGGAAGGCGTCGGCATTGCGCGCGGCACGATTCGCGCGACGGTGCTGGTCGAAACGATTCTTGCGGCTTTCGAAATGGACGAGATCCTGTACGAGCTGCGCGAGCATAGCTCCGGGCTCAACGCGGGCCGCTGGGATTACATCTTCTCGGCGATCAAGAAGTTCAAGAACGACACGGACTTCTGCCTCGCCGATCGCGCGAAGATCACGATGACCTCGCCGTTCATGCGTGCCTACGCGCTCGAACTGCTGAAGACCTGCCACAAGCGCAACGCGCCGGCGATCGGCGGCATGTCCGCGCTGATTCCGATCAAGAACGATCCGGCGGCGAACGACAAGGCGATGGGCGGCGTGCGCTCCGACAAGGCGCGCGATGCGACCGACGGCTACGACGGCGGCTGGGTCGCGCATCCGGGGCTCGTGCCTGTGGCGATGGAAGAGTTCGTGAAGGTGCTCGGCGACAAGCCGAATCAGATCGAAAAGCAGCGCACCGACGTGCAGGTTACCGCGCACGATCTGCTCGATTTCCGTCCGGAAGAGCCGATCACCGAAGCGGGCCTGCGCAACAACGTGAACGTCGGCGTCCACTATCTCGGTTCGTGGCTCGCGGGCAATGGCTGCGTGCCGATCCACAACCTGATGGAAGACGCCGCGACCGCGGAGATTTCGCGCTCGCAAGTGTGGCAATGGATCCGCTCGCCGAAGGGCAAGCTCGACGACGGCCGCAAGGTCACGGCCGCGATGGTGCGCGACATCACCATCGACGAACTGGAGAAGGTGAAGCAGGCCGTCAGCGCGACTGGCGCGGACACGAAGCCTTACGAGCGCGCCGCGAAAATCTTCGAGGAAATGTCGACATCGGCGCAATTCACCGAGTTTCTGACGCTGCCGCTGTACGAGGAAATCTGAGCGTTTCGAGGGTTCTGACGCATGACGGAAAAACGGCCCCAGGGCCGTTTTTCCGTTTGGCGCGCCTCATGGATCGAGCACGGCGTGTGCTACATTGCGCATCGTCTTTTCAACGATTCAACCGTGGAGCGCACTCACCGTGCGAACGACAGCATGAGCAATATCCAGCTCGATATCGAATGGACCGAAGCGGCATCGCGCAAGATCGAAAAACTGATGCCGCGCAACGTGAACAAGGACTCGTATCTGGCGCTGCCGCCGGTCGAATGTCTGCCGATGGAAGGCGACGTGCTTTTCCTCGGGCCGAGCGGCAAGCAGCAACCGTTCATCGTCGCGGAGCGCCAGTATCATCACGATGGCGACGCCGACTGGACCATCATCCTCATCCTCGACGTGCCGCACGAAACGCACTGAAGACGGTCTTCGCCGTCAGACGATCTTGCTCGCGACGCGGACCTCGCCGTGCTCGTATAGATCCGGCGCTTTGGCGCGAAACGCCTGAATATGCGCCGATTCGCCGTGCTTCGCGAGCGCGGCTTCGCTCTCCCAGCGTTCGACGAAGATAAAGCGCCGCGGCTCCTTGATGTCGCGGTGCAAGTCATACTGCAGCGCGCCCGGTTCCTTGCGCGTCGGCTCGACGTTGGCTTCGAGCACTTGCCTCAACTCCTCTTCCTTGCCCGGCTTGGCGACGAAAATAGCGACGACGGCAATTTCCGACATGAGTGTTCTCCTGTTTTCGTTGAAACGATGAAATCAGGAGCATAACCGTGCGCGACGGACATCGCCGAAAACACCCGATTAGCGTGTCAAAAGAAAAAGCCCGCGTTCCAAGCGAAACGCGGGCAAAAACCGTCGCCCTACGAGGATAGGCGACGGGGCCATCGGGGTTCGCGCGTAGCGAACCAATCGTCTGTTTGTACGGTGCGACACGCCTGATGAGCGCGCTTTCGAAGAGCTTCGGGCGGGTGAATTACGCCATTGATGCAATGTACTGTCCACGCGTTCATTTCTATAAGCTTTTGCGCACATTTCCCGATAGAAAGAATTGTCTGCGCAATTCTTACCCGACGCTCGCATTTCTATGCATGCTGAATAAATCGTTTGCGCGGATGTGGCGGCGGCGCAGGCCATAAAAAAACCGCCTCGCGAACGAGGCGGTTTTTCGGGCGATCGAGCCTGGAAATGCTCAGCTGATCTGGTCGGCGAGCAACGCCATGATCTGGCGCGCCTGCGGGGATGAATCGAGATCCCCCTTTTCGTCGACGATCGCCACTCGCGTCTGCTGCTCGGTGACGGCGCGCACGTTGACCTGATATTGCTTCGCCTTCATTTCCTTGCGGCCGTGGAACACCTGGCTCCAGAAGCCCTGTTCCGCCGATGTCTTGTCCGTCGGATCGACATAGCGCACGAAGTAGACGCCCTTGCTGCGGTCGCGGTCGTCCACCGTGAAGTTGGCGCGATCGAGCGCGATGCCCACGCGCAGCCACGCGCGGTCATACGCTTCCGGCAACGTCAGTTGCGACGACGTGGCCTCAGGCACGACTTCGTTGCGGATCGGCGAGTTGCCCGCGTTCGTGACGTTCTGCGCCGCAACCGACGCGGCCTTCGAATCGCCGCCCTTCGCGGCGCCCGCCGCACCGGCTGCACCGGCCGGCGCCAGCGTGTCGAGCGGCGTCGCGCCGCCCGAAGCCGCGCGTTGATCGGCCATCGCGAGCGAGGACATCAAACGCTTCAGATATTCGTTTTCGAGCGCCGGATCGTTCGGGCGCGCCTGCCACTGGCTCGAATCGTTGTTCACGCCGGTCAGCGCCTCGCGCATGCCTTTCTGACTGATGAACACGTAGGTGCCGCCGCTCGGCGCCGTTTCGAGGCGCGTGCGGTATTTGTTGCGCTCGGCCGTGACATACGAATTGCCGGTTGCCTTGGAGAGCGTGTCGCGAATCAGGCCGTCCGAAATCTGCGGATGGGTTTCGTTCCAGTCCGTTTCCATCACGCCTTTGTCGCGCTGATCGACGACGAGCAGGAAGCCCTGCTCCTGCCAGAAGCGGCGGACCTGCGGCCACACCTGATCGGGCGTCTTGCCATCGACGACGAGCCAGCGCTCGGTGCCGTCGCGTTGCACGTGCATGCCCGACACCGGCGGAACCACCGTGGGCGCGTTCGGTGCGACTTTCTGGACTTGCTGGAGCTCGGACAGCGACGTCTGACCGCCCTGCGGCGGCAGCGAGCGCTGGTCGGCCGCTTCGTCGAGCAGATTCGGCGGAACGGCGAGAGACACCTGTTTCGAACGCTGATCGCTCTTGTAGTTGAATGCGTTGGGATTGGACGAGCCACATCCCGCCACGATTCCGGCCACCGCGAAAAGCGCAGTCATGCGCTTGGTTACACGAAAATCTGTCATTTGGAGAAGTCCTTCCGCTACGCCACGGGCGTTCTTCCGTGGATCAACCCAGCATTTTACCGGTCCGGCGCCGCGCCGTGAAAAAAAGAGGACCGGGCGGCCTCTGGCGGACGTTTGGAGCGCGCACATTTTAAAAGTTGCTCTTCGCCGCTGAATGCGGATTGGAAGCAGCTAAATAGCGCATTTCCATCTCGTATTTAAGTCGCTCCGCATCGAATTGACAATTTATGACAATCACAAAAAACGGCAATTCCACCTGTCGCCGTTTGCAACATAATGATTCTTATGAAGTTTCATCGGTTCGACTTGCGGAATCGACCCGTTTGCTTCCGCCTGTCGCCCCGTATCGCCTCGTCGTGCTTATCTCTAAAATCTCTTCCAGAAAATAAGAAGAGTCCTAATTAACGGAGAGAAAGCACATGAGAAAGATCAGAATTCCTCACTACGTGATCGCGGGCCTGACGATCCTCGCGAGCAGCGCGACCGCGCCCGCCTTCGCGCAACTCGGCGCGACCGGGCGCGCCGCCGGAGCGTCGGCTGGCGATGTCGTGCAGAAGGCGCAGGACGCATTCGTGCAATATCGCGAAACGATCGACGCGCAAGGCATCGTCGTGCGTGAGTATGTCGATTCGAGTGGCGCGGTGTACGCGGTTTCCTGGCGCGGGCCGGCCATGCCGGACATCCACTCGCTGCTCGGCGCGTACTTCGAGACGTTCAGGCAAGGCGCGAATGCGTCGGTGGGCGATGCCGGCCTGCATGCGACGCGCGTCGAGCAAGGCGATCTCGTCGTCGAAAATCGTGTGCGGCTGCGCGAGTTCAGCGGACGCGCATGGCTCGCGAGCGCCCTGCCGCCGGGCGTGATGTCGACCGACATCCAGTAAGGAGCCGACGATGAACACTCGCGCCCTTCTCTCGATGCCCCTGCTCGCGCTCTGCGTCCTGCTTCACGGCTGCGGCGGTGGCGGCGGCTCGGACGGCAGTTCCGCCGCGCCGCCCCAGCAGGCAAGCGCGCCGGTGACGGCGAGCGCCCCGAACACAGCCAGCGCCGCCGTGCCCGCAAGCGCCCCGCCGACTTCGTCCGCGAACACGAGCGTGCCGCAATCGACGACGCCCAACGTCCAGACGATCCGCGTCACCAGCACGCCGACCAACACGCGCAACATGCTGCAAACCAGCGTGACGATCTGCGTGCCCGGCACGAACACCTGTCAGACCATCGATAACATTCAGGTCGATACCGGCTCGCATGGCCTGCGCGTGCTCGCATCCGCGCTCAGCCCGTCGATTGCGTTGCCGCTCGTCGCAGGCGGCAATCAAAGCGCGATCGTCGCGGAATGCGCGGTGTTCGGTTCCGGCTATACGTGGGGCGCGGTGCGTACGGCCGATGTCCGGCTCGCCGGCCAGGTCGCGCGCTCCACATCGGTCCAGTTGATCGCCGATAGCGCCGCATCCGGCGCTCCGCAGGATTGCAGCCAGTCCGGCCTGCCGATGCTCTCCGCGTCGTCCTTGCGCGGCAACGGCATACTCGGCGTCGGGCCCTTCACCGCCGATTGCGGCGCCGGATGCGCGGTGTCTGCGTTGCCGCGCTGGTACTACAGTTGCATCTCCAGCAACTGCGTCGCGAGCACGCTGGCCGTCGCGCAGCAGGTGACCAATCCGGTCGCCAATTTCGCCACCGACAACAACGGCGTGCTCATCGAGCTCCCCGACGTACCGGACAGCGGCGCGGCCACCGTGACCGGAACGATGACCTTCGGCATCGGCTAGCAATCGAACAACCTGCTCGGCTCGGCGACGGTCCTCAAGTCGAGCTCGGTGTCCGGCTATGTCACGACGGATTTCGGCGGCAGCCAGTACGGATCGAGCTTCATCGACAGCGGATCGAACGGCGTCTTCTTCCCGTCGACGACGCTTGCCCGATGCGGCGTGTGGTACTGCCCGTCCGCACCGCAGACGATCGCGGCGACGATCCGCTCGTCGAGCGGCGCGCAAAGCGCGGTGAGCTTCACGGTCGCGCAATCGACGGCGTTGTTCGGTACGGGCAACTTCGCCTTCGACAATCTCGCCGGCGCGGCGAGCGGCTTCTTCGACTGGGGCTTGCCGTTCTTCTACGGGCGCCGCGTGTTCACCGCGCTCGAAGGACGCGCGACGCCGGCGGGACCGGGACCGTATTACGCGTTCTGAGCCTAGAAACGAAAAGCCGTCTGCGGTTGCCCGGAGACGGCTTTCTGTCGAACGTGTCGAACGCGTTGCGTGACTACGCCTTGCTTTCCTCGTCGAAGATCTTTTGCGCGAGGTGGAATGCCGAATTGGCCGCCGGCACGCCGCAGTAGACCGCCGTCTGCAACAGCACTTCCTTGATCTCGTCCTGCGTCACGCCGTTGTTCTTCGCCGCGCGCAAGTGCAACGCGAGTTCCTCGCTGCGGTTCAGCGCGACCATCATCGCAATCGTGAGAAGGCTGCGCGTGTGGCGCGGCAAGCCCTCGCGCGTCCAGATCTCGCCCCATGCATAGCGCGTGATGAAGTTCTGGAACTCCGTCGTCAGCTCCGTGCGATTCGTGAGCGAACGGTCCACGTGCGCATCGGACAGCACCGCGCGGCGCACCTTCATCCCGGCTTCGTAGCGTTCGTCGTCGGTCATTGTTGTTCTCCGATGAAATCGAGTACGGCGCGCGTGTAGTCGTCGCGCTTTTCGATGTTCGACAGATGCGCCGCGTCCAGTTCGAGATAACGCGATCCGCCGATGTAACCCGCCAGTTCGCGGCCCTGCTCGGCCGTCGTCGACAGATCGTGCGTGCCCGCGATCACGAGCACCGGCAGCGTGATCGTTTTGGCTTCGTCGCGCAGATCGGCGTCGCGGATCGCCTCGCAGTTCGACGCGTAACCGTCGCCCGAGGTGTGGCGAAACACGTCGCGGATATTCGCGAGTTCGAGTTGCTCGCGCTCGATGAACGGCGCGGTGAACCAGCGTGCGATCACGGCGTCGGTCAGCGCGGGCATGCCGCCCGGCTCGCGCGCTTTCACGGCGCGCGGCGTCCACACCGCGTCCGAGCCGATCAGCGCGGCGGTGTTCGACAGCACGACGCGCGAGAAGCGCTCCGGATGACGCGCGGCAAGACCGATGCCGGTCAGCCCGCCCATCGACAGGCCGCAGTAATTCGCGCGCTCGATTTTCAGATGATCCATCAGCCCGATCACATCGCCGATCAGTTGATCGATCGTGTACGGCCCCGGCGGCACATCGGAATGGCCGTGGCCGCGCGTGTCGTAACGCACCACGCGGTAATGCTTCGCGAAGGCTTCGATGTTCGGCGTCCACATCGAGACATCGGCGCCGAGCGAATTCGACAGCACGAGCCACGGCGCGTTGTCGCCCGCCGTGACATCGATGCGATAGTGAATCCGCGTTCCGTTCACTTCGGCAAGAGGCATGTTTTTACTGCTCCTGTTTTTTCGAGTTGGCGCTCGCAATGGCGGCGGCGACGAACGCCTGCGCCTGACCGACGTAGTTCGCCGGATCGAGCAATTGCTTCAGTTGAACTTGCGACAGATGACGCGTGACGGTTTCGTTCGCGGCGAGTTCGTCGAAGAGCGCCGTGCCGTTCGCGACCGATGCCTTCGATGCGCCTTCGACGAGCTTGTGCGCATCGAGCCTGCCGATGGCGTCGCCGAGCGCGAGCATCACCGCTTCGCCGAGCACGAGGCCGTTCGTCGCATCGAGATTGTGCGCGAGACGTTCGACGTTGACTTCCATCGACGGAACGATGCCCACGATGTTCGCGAGCGCGCCTGCCGTTAAACGTGCGAGATCGGGCAGCGCTTCCCATTCGGCCTGCCAGCCGCCCAGTGCGCGTTCGTGCTCCTGAACCATGCCCGCGAAGATCGTCGCGACGAGATTCGGCGCGCGCGTCGCGGCGGTGAGCACCGCGGCGCAGCCGACGGGATTGCGCTTGTGCGGCATCGTCGATGAACCGCCCTTGCCTGCCGCAGCGGGTTCCGCGACTTCGCCGACTTCGGTCTGCATCATGAGCGAGATGTCGCGCGCGATTTTGCCGAGCGTGCCCGTCAACATGCCGAAGAACGACGCGCTTTCGGCAATGCGGTCGCGCTGCGTGTGCCACGGCAGCGCGGGCAGCGTCAAATTCAGATCTTCAGCCAGCGATGCCGCGACCGGCAGCGCCTTGTCACGCAGACTCGCGAGCGTGCCCGCCGCGCCGCCGAATTGCAGCACCAGCGCGCGTCCCCGCAACTCGCCAAGACGCTCACGATGGCGCGTCACCGCATCGAGCCATTGCGCGAACTTCAGGCCCAGCGTGATCGGCAGCGCCTGCTGAAGCCAGGTGCGGCCGATCATCGGCGTCTTTTTGTGCGCTTGAGCCTGGATGACGAGCGCATCGGAAAGTGCGAGCAAATCGGCATCGAGCAGATCGAGCGCCGCGCGCAATTGCAGCACGACGCCCGTATCGATGATGTCCTGACTCGTCGCGCCCCAGTGCACGTACTTGGCGGCTTCGGCATCGCTCGCCTTCACGACGGCCGTCAGTTGCTTGACGAGCGGAATCGCGAGGTTGCCGCCCGCTTGCGCGCCGGTCATCAGCGCGTTTGCGTCGATGTTGTCAGCATTGCAGGCGGCGACGATCGCCTCGACCGCGCCCGAAGGAATCACGCCATGCAGCGCCGAAGCGCGCGCGAGCGCGGCTTCGACGTCGAGCATCGCCTGCACGGTCGCGCGCGGCGACCAGATTTCGTTCGCGGCGGCGTTGCCGCAAACGAGATCGGTGAGACGTCCCGTGGATGCGAACATCGGGTCAGACGCGCTCGATGATCATCGCGATGCCCTGGCCCACGCCGATGCACATCGTGCACAGCGCGAAGCGGCCGCCGGTGCGATGAAGCTGATAGCTCGCGGTCGTGACGAGACGCGCGCCCGACGCGCCGAGCGGATGGCCGAGCGCGATCGCGCCGCCGTTCGGGTTCACGCGGGGATCGTCGTCGGCGACGCCGAGCATGCGCAGCGTAGCCAGTCCTTGCGACGCGAACGCTTCGTTCAGCTCGATCACGTCCATCTGGTCGATGGTCATGCCAAGACGCGCAAGCAGCTTCTGCGATGCCGGACCCGGACCGATGCCCATCACGCGCGGCGGCACACCCGCGGTGGCGAGGCCGAGAATGCGCGCGCGCGGCGTGAGGCCGTGGCGCTTCGCGCTTTCTTCGTCGGCGATCAGCATCGCGACCGCGCCGTCGTTCACGCCCGACGCGTTGCCCGCCGTCACCGAGCCGTCCGGACGCACGACGCCTTTCAGCTTCGCGAGCGCTTCGAGACTCGTTTCACGCGGATGCTCGTCCTTATCGACGATGAGCGCGTCGCCCTTTTTCTGCGGAATCGTCACGGCGACGATTTCCTGCGCCAGCGTGCCGTCTTTCTGCGCGCGCGCCGCCTTCTGCTGGCTGCGCAAGGCGAACGCGTCCTGATCGGCGCGGCTGATCTTGTAGTCGTCCGCGACGTTCTCGGCGGTCTCGGGCATCGAATCGACGCCGTATTGCTTCTTCATCAGCGGATTGATGAAACGCCAGCCGATGGTCGTGTCGTGGATCTCGGCGGAACGCGAGAATGCGCTCGTCGCCTTGCCCATCACGAACGGCGCGCGGCTCATGCTTTCGACGCCGCCCGCGATCATCAGGCTCGTCTCGCCCGCCTTGATCGCGCGCGCCGCGACGCCGATCGCGTCCATGCCCGAACCGCACAGGCGGTTCACCGTCGAGCCCGGCGTGCTGATCGGCAAGCCCGCGAGCAGCGCCGACATGCGCGCGACGTTGCGATTGTCTTCGCCCGCCTGATTCGCGCAGCCGTAGATCACTTCCTCGACGGCTTCCCAGTCCACTTCCTTGTTGCGCTCGACGAGCGCGCGCAGCGGCACGGCGCCCAGATCATCGGCGCGCACCGAGGACAGCGAACCGCCGTAACGGCCGATCGGCGTGCGGATGGCATCACATACGAAAGCTTCTTTCATCAGTTGCTCCAGTTCTCTTGTGTCTCTCAGGCTCAGGCGGCTTCGGTCAGCGGCGCGTATTGAAGCGGCACCTTGGCCAGCTTCTGCAATTCTTCGAACGACAGGCCTTCCACGATCTCGCGCACGACGAAGCCTTCCGGCGTCACGTCGAACACGGCGAGGTCGGTGTACACGCGGTCCACGCACTGCACGCCCGTCACCGGATACGAACATTCCGCGACCAGCTTGCTTTCGCCCTGCTTCGTGAGCAGTTCCATCATCACATAGACCTGCTTTGCGCCGATCGCGAGATCCATCGCGCCGCCGACGGCCGGAATCGCGTCGGGCGCGCCGGTGTGCCAGTTCGCGAGATCGCCCGTCGCCGATACCTGGAACGCGCCGAGCACGCAGAAGTCGAGATGGCCGCCGCGCATCATCGCGAAGGAGTCCGCGTGATGGAAATACGCACCGCCCGTGAGCAACGTCACGTGCTGCTTGCCGGCGTTGATGAGTTCGTCGTCTTCGGAGCCCGCAGCGGGCGCCGGGCCCATGCCGAGCAGACCGTTTTCGCTGTGCAGGAAGATTTCGCGATCTGCCGCGAGGTGATTGGCGACGAGCGTCGGCACGCCGATGCCCAGATTCACGTAGGCGCCTTCGGGAATATCCGCGGCCACGCGCTTGGCCATTTCGTCACGAGTGAGTTTCTTCATGGCTTTTCGTCCTTAAGCTGCGAGTTCGGCTTGATGCACGGCTTGCGGCACTTCCACGACGCGCTGCACGAAAATGCCCGGCGTCACGATGTTTTCGGGGTCCAGCTCGCCGAGCGCGACGACCTTCGACACCTGCGCGATCGCCGATTTCGCGGCGCTCGCCATGATCGGGCCGAAGTTGCGCGCAGTTTTACGATAGACCAGATTGCCCCAGCGGTCGCCTTTGAATGCTTTCACCAGCGCGAAATCCGCGTGCAGCGGCGCTTCGAGCACATAGTGCTTGCCGTCGATCACGCGTGTTTCCTTGCCTTCCGCGAGCTTCGTGCCGTAGCCGGTCGGCGTGAAAAAGCCGCCGATGCCCGCGCCCGCGGCACGGATGCGCTCGGCCAGATTGCCCTGCGGCACCAGTTCCAGTTCGATTTCGCCCGCGCGATAGAGCGCGTCGAACACATATGAATCCGTCTGACGCGGGAACGAGCAGATGATCTTGCGCACGCGCTTGGCCTTGAGCAGCGCGGCCAGGCCCGTGTCGCCGTTGCCGGCGTTGTTGTTGACGATCGTGAGCTCGCGCGCGCCCTGCTCGATGAGCGCGTCGATCAGCTCGGACGGCATGCCCGCCGTGCCGAAACCGCCGATCATGATGGTCGCGCCGTCGTGGACGTCGGTCACGGCCGAGGCGAGCGAATCGAAAATCTTGTTGATCATGTGCCGTTCCTTCTCCTGTTTCGGGACTGCCGATCCGCGATCGCGCTTCCCGAATTCGGGTTTACCAGTTGGTAATCAGACTTGCTTCGAAATGTTCGTTATGCGAACATGGATTCGTTTAGCGAACATCGGCATGTTAGTCCTGCGTTCGTTGTCGTGTCAACGAAGCATCTGCAAACCTCGGGTTTTCACGGAGTCGCCGACCGTCCGCCTCTTTCCTGACGAGCCTTATGAAGAATTCAGCCACGCTCAATCCGGATGCCGAGCCGCAAGACGCCCAAGCGCGCCCCGGTGACGCATACGTCCAGTCTTTCGCGCGCGGGCTGGCGGTGATCCGGTCGTTCGATGCGAACCGCTCGGCTCAGACACTGACCGATGTCGCCGCCGCGACCGGCCTCACCCGCGCGGGCGCGCGCCGCATTCTTCTGACGCTGCAGGCGCTCGGCTACGTCGAGGCTGACGGCCGTCTCTTTCAACTTACGCCGAAAATCCTCGATCTCGGGTTCGCGTACCTGACTTCGATGCCCTTCTGGAATCTCGCCGAGCCGGTGATGGAAGACCTCGTCGAGCAGGTTCACGAAAGTTGCTCGGCGGCGGTGCTGAACGGCGCGGAAATCGTCTATGTGCTGCGCGTGCCGACGCACAAGATCATCACGCAGAATCTGTCGATCGGCAGCCGGCTGCCCGCGTTCTGCACGTCGATGGGCCGCGTGCTGCTCGCCGCGCTCGACGATGCGCGTCTCGACGAAGTGCTCGATGCGAGCTCGCTCGTCGCGCGCACACCGCGCACGATTGTCGACCGCGACGCGTTGAAGGAAGCGATCGCCGTCGTGCGTCGCCAGGGCTGGGCGATCGTCGATCAGGAACTGGAGGAAGGACTGATT
Organism: Caballeronia jiangsuensis; assembly: GCF_046030135.1. NCBI lineage: Bacteria > Pseudomonadati > Pseudomonadota > Betaproteobacteria > Burkholderiales > Burkholderiaceae > Caballeronia > Caballeronia jiangsuensis. The sequence continues at coordinate 95,642 of NZ_JAQQDB010000013.1, read as the reverse complement.
TCGATGTCCGCGCCGATCCGCGACCGGCAGGGACGCGTGATCGCGGCGCTGAACATCAGCGGGAACGCCCAGCGCAAGAACGCGAAGCAGATGGTTAAGGCGTTTCTGGAGCCTTTGCAGGAAGCGGCGCAGCGCGTGTCGGACATGGTCGCGCGGCGCGGCTGATGGCGCGCGTTGACGTGGAGAATGCCGCGCGCCAACATCGTTGGCGGAACATCACGCCATGAACGACCTCGATCTGAATCTGATTCCGTACCTCGTCGCCATCGAGGAGACGCGCAACGTGAGCCGCGCGGCCGAGCGGCTCGGCGTGAGCCAGCCGCGTGTGTCGACGGCGCTCGCGCGCCTGCGCGAGCACTTCAACGATCCGCTCTTCGTGCGCACCTCGCGCGGCATGGAACCGACTCCGCGCACCATCGCGCTCGTGCCCGCGGCGCGCGAGGCGCTGGCGTGCATCGAGCGCGGCCTGCTCGACCGGCAGCACTTCGACGCGTCGGCGAGCACGGACACTTTCTCGATCGCGCTGTCCGATGTCGGTGAAATCGTCTTTCTGCCGCGGCTCCTGCAGGCGTTCGCGAAGGAAGCGCCAAACGCGAATCTGCGCTCCGTGTCGGTGTCGCACGGCGATGTCGAGCGCGGGCTCGAAACGGGCGACATCGATCTCGCGGTCGGCTATTTTCCGGACCTGCGCGGCAACAACTTCTTTCAGCAGCGGCTCTTCTCGCATCGCTTCATCTGTCTGATGCGGCGAGATCATCCGTTCGCGAGCGAGCCGCTCACGCTCGAGCGCTTCATGCAGTCCGGCCACGCGGTCGTGCGCGCCGAAGGCCGCAGCCAGGAGATTCTGGAGAATTTTCTTGACAGGGAACGCGTGCGCCGCCGCGCCGTGCTCGAAACGCCGCACTTCATGAGCCTGCCGTTCATCCTGTCACGCACCGATCTGATCGCCACGGTGCCGCATGCGATCGGCTTCGCGTATGTCGCCGAGCATGCGTCGATCACGCTCGCCGAGCCGCCGCTCGCGCTGCCGCGCTTCGATCTGAAGCAGCACTGGCATCGCAAGTTCCACAACGACGCGCGCACGATGTGGCTGCGCCGGATCGTCGCGTCGCTCTTCAACGACGAGCTCGACGAGTGGCCCAAGTAGCTTTAACGCCGGTTGTCGATGCTCCACGCGCCCGGTCCCGCCGCCGCGATGAACAGAAAGATGAACGAGAGCAGCACGGCCGGCTCGCCCTGATTCAGGAGCGGCAGAAGGAAATGCCCATTCGGTGCATGTCCGATGAAATATGCGAACGCCAGTTCTCCCGACAGCACGAAGGCCGCTGCGCGCGTGAAAAAGCCGATCAGCACGAGCACGCCGCCAACCAGTTCGATGACGCCTGCCGCACCGAGCAAGGAGAAGAGCGGCAAGCCGTCGAACATCGCGATATGCGGAACGTGAAACAGCTTGGCGCTCGCGTGCGTGAGCAACAGATACGAAGCGACGATGCGCAACAGCGCGTGCGCGTGGCTGGCCAGCGCGGGCACGCTGGGCGAGGCTGAGCGAACCTGAGTCGTAGACATCGGAATACTCCTATGAAGGTGGATTGCCTCAAGTCTAGGCAGACACCGCCCGTCGATAAATCCGGCTAATATTGGCGTTTTGTTTCCGCACAGGAAATGATCGATGGATGCTTTGACCAGCCTGCGCGTATTTCGCGAAGTCGTCGACGCGGGAAGTTTCGTGAAGGCCGCGGAACGGCTCGACATCTCCACCGCCATGACGAGCAAGCACGTCGCCAATCTGGAGCGTCAATTGGGCGTGCGCCTCCTGAACCGCACGACGCGCCATCTGAGCCTCACGGAAGCCGGCAGCGTCTATTACGAGCAGTGCAGCGAGGCGCTCGACATCCTGCAGGCGGCGGAAGCCGCGGTCGGCGTGCAGACCGCGCAGCCGCAAGGCGTGCTCAAGGTCACCGCGCCGGGCTGGTTCGCCAATCGCACATTCGCCGATCTGCTCGTCGCGTATCAGGCGCGCTATCCGAGCGTGCTCGTCGACCTTCGGCTGGAGAACCGTTTCGTCGATCTGGTCGAGGAAGGCTACGACATGGCGATCCGCGCGACGTCCGAGCCCTCGCCCTCGCTGATCGTGCGGCCGCTCTGCAAGATGCCCTTCGTGCTCGCCGGCTCGCGCGCCTATCTCGAACAGCACGGCAAGCTACGCCATCCGGACGATGTCGCGCGCCATCGTTTCGTGTTGCCGACGTACACGAATGTCGACTCCGTGACGCTGACCGGGCCGGACGGCGTGTTCACCGTGAAGAATCAGGCCGTGCTCAAGACCAACGATACGTCGATGGCATTGCAGCTCGTGCGCGCCGGACTCGGGCTCGCGTATTTTCCCGCGTGGATCGTCGAACCCGAACTGGCGTCGGGCTCGCTCGTACGCGTGCTGCCGAGCTATACGGCGTTCGCGCCGTCGGTGTACGCGGTGTACACGAGCCGAAAATACATGACGACGAAGGTGCGGACCTTCATCGACTTCCTCTCGGAGTCGTTGGCCGATCGGCCAATTTAATTAGGATTACTCTTATTTTATCGATGAGTCTCGCGTGTGAATATCGCGCCGGTTCCGGATCGGCGCTCGAGACGCGACAGGAAATTACATCTTGCGCCGCCCGGGATCGTCCCTGTTACCCGAAAGCGAGGCACGCGCGATATGGATTTCCCTTGGCTTCCCCTGACCTTCAGTCTGACCTTGCTTGGCCTGGCGCTCTTTATCTGCCGCGCCGTGAACGCGAGCCTCGGCGCGCTGAAATGGAACGGCGCACTGCTCTTCCTGGCTCTTTGCGTATTGGCGATGCTTCTGGATTTCACGCTGACGATGGTGTTTGCATCCGCGGGCTTCCATGAGCGCACGAAATACGACAGCCTCGGATCGAGGATCGCGTGGAGCGAGCGGATCGTCACGTATCTGGTTCCGTGCGCGATATCGCTGCTGATGGCATTGAGGTTTCGTCGGCGTCAGCGCTTCGCGCGCGCGAATGCCCACGGCCGGAGCGAAACGGAGCGCGAAGGCGCGGTGCAGATTCAAACCTCGCCTTACACGCAATCCGAGTTGACGCTTTGACGCGCAGCGAGTGAATTTGGTGAGTGCAACAGCGAAATTGTTCGGAGCAGTTCTACTATTCGTTTCTCTCTGATATACTTTTGCTCTTTCGGGGCGTAGCGCAGCCTGGTAGCGTACCTGCATGGGGTGCAGGTGGTCGGAGGTTCAAATCCTCTCGCCCCGACCAGAAATCAAAGGCTCTCCGGCTTTCGCCGGAGAGCCTTTTTTCTTTGGCCGATCACAGGCCGTCGTATCGATGAAGACGAGCACGAACAATGGCATATAACAAGCTCAACAACCCGCGCGCTTTTCCCGGCAACAGCAACTACGGCATGTCACTGCGAGACTACTTCGCGGGGCAGGCGCTGGCTGGCGCAATGGCTGGCGACAGCCTTCCCATCGACGCGCCACCCGAGCTCCTCGAACAGCGCGCGCAACTCTACTATCGCCTGGCAGACGCCATGCTCAGGATCCGCGCCGAAGAGGAAACCCTGACCAACGCGACCGCCATGATGGGCATGAGCATCTGACACCGTTCGCGCTGACCGAACACGGCCGCAATACAGACGCCCAGCGCCTCTTTACTCAGACGTAAAAGCCAAAAAAACACTTGTATGTCAGTGATTTAAGCCTTAGTCTTAAGGTGATATATAAGGAACGGCGCGCCATGCCTTTGTCTGTCCTAGCGACCGCCCAACAGCGGCGTATCCGATCTGGTCGAACCTGCTCCGCCTTGCACGCGGAAGTCGCCCGATGGTTTGATCCGGCGAGCCGCGCGCGCGTCACGCGCTTCGGGCGCATCTATCCCGGCGGCAGCCGCTATGTGTGCGTGAGCGCGACCACGCCCGGTCGATGCTTCGCGCTCTACTTCTTCCACCACGGCACCGACGACTGGCGCATCTATCCGCCGTGGGGCGTCGGGCCGAGCATCGTCTATTGGTCGATCAACGTGAAGATGCCGGTCACCCGTTCCGAAACGGCGGCCGGCCCGAAGCGGCGCTTTCGCGCGGGCATCAAGTCTTAGCCGCGGGCAGCGTCTGCCCGGTCATGTTCTCGTCGACGGCGCGCTTGTACACCTTCGCCACGTCGGCCGCCGCGATGCCTTGCGACCCATCCTTTCCCATCGACGCCAACGTCTCCGAAACCCAGCCCGGACTCACGACGTTCACGCGCAGCTTGCCCTGCAACTCGAGCGCGACCGCGCGCGCGAATCCTTCGACGCCCGCGTTCACAAGGCTCACCGCCGCGCTGCCGACCATCGGATCTTGAGCGAGCGTGCCGCTCGTCAGCGTGACGGAACCGCCTTCATCGACATGGCCGATCGCGCAGCGCACGAGATTCACCTGCCCCATGAGTTTGTTCGCGAGGCTGAAGGCATAGTCGTCATCGGCGAGCGCATCGAGCGGCGCGAACTTCGCAGCGCCGCCGACACACACGACAGCGCCCACCTCCCCGACCTTCTCGTACATCGCGACGATGCTCGCCTTGTCCGACAAATCGACGGCTACGTCCGAGCCCTTGCGGCTCGCGGTGATCACTTCGTGCGCGGGCTCGAGAATCCGTTTGATCTCCGTGCCCAACATCCCGGTTGCGCCAACGAGCAACACTCGCATAAGCCCTCCTGAATCGATGTGATAAAGCCGCAGCGCCCACGCCCGGCGCGGCGACGAGGAAACAGCAAGCAACCATGCTACTGCCGTCGCCGGCGGCGTGCAGCGCGCGTCGTACGGACGAAAAAAATGCCGCGACCAATCGCGGCATTTTGGATGCGGATCACGGCGGCACTCATCCGCCCAGGAGATCGATCACCTGAAGAATATCCTTGCGAAGCTGATCGACATCGACGCCCGGTTGCGCTTGCGCCGACGCCTGGGCGTCGTCCATCTCGGCTTCGTCGCTGATCGCGCGCCCTTGTGAATCGAGCCGGTTGCGCGCACCGTTGATCGTGAAACCCTGCTCGTACAGCAGGTCACGGATGCGCCGGATCAGCAAGACTTCGTGATGCTGATAGTAGCGTCGATTGCCCCGCCGCTTGACCGGTCTTAGTTGCGTGAACTCCTGTTCCCAATAGCGCAGCACGTGAGGCTTGACGCCGCACAACTCGCTGACTTCGCCAATCGTGAAGTAACGCTTGGCGGGGATCGGAGGCAAGACGACTTTTTCCATCGTCGATCAACCATCGTTATGAGTGATGTCGATTGAAGCGCGGTGGTCATGCAGCGCGGCGCGAGTCTCCGCGCGCCGCCGGGACATCAGCGAGTGAGATCGGTCTCCGCTCCCGTTTCGACCAGCGCCTTCAGCTTCTGACTTGCATGAAACGTGACGACCCGCCGCGCGGCGATAGGAATGGCCTCGCCCGTCTTCGGGTTGCGGCCCGGACGCTGAGGCTTGTCGCGCAGCTGGAAGTTGCCGAAGCCGGAGAGCTTGACGCTCTCGCCGCTCTCCAGCGCATCGCGAATGACTTCGAAGAAGGCTTCGACCATGTCCTTGGCTTCGCGCTTGTTCAGACCGACGTGATCGAACAGCATCTCGGCCAGTTCGGCTTTGGTGAGCGTCGGTGTGTCGCCGGGCGCGCTCGTGGTCGGGGTATCTCGGGTCATGGCGCTACGCTGCGCCGAAAGAAGGGCTTCGAAATCACTCGAGTTCATTTGGTTCATATCGGTAGACCGGCGCTTGCCACATTGAAGACTTGGCGATTGAGACGGAAAGGGCCAACTGCAGGCTATCCGCGTAACCGCGCGCCGTGTACTCGAGCCAGGCGATCCACCAGCGTTTTGATAGCCGTATCGACCGTTTCGTCCTGAAGCGTGCCGCCAGTATCTTGCAACGTTACACGGAAGGCAAGACTTTTCTCATGTGCTCCCAAGCCGCCGGAAGTATTTGATTTTGGACGAAATTCATCGAAAAGCGCAACCCTTGTGACGTGTCTGCAAGCGGCCTCCGAGCGGGCGTTTTCGAGCTCGTCGAGAAGCGCCTGAACCGGCACGTGTTGATCCACGACAATCGCGATATCGCGCCGCACGGGCGGAAATTTCGACACCTCGGACGGCGTCGGCAACGCACGATCCATCAGCGCGTCAGCATCGATTTCGAAGAGAATCGGCGCGTTCGGCAAATCGTACTTTTGCAGCCAGCGCGGATGCAGTTCGCCGATCCAGCCGACCGCGCGCCCCGCCACTTCGATGCGCGCGCTGCGTCCCGGATGCAGCGCCGGATGCTCCGCCTTCACGAAGCGCGGCGCGACCGGCGCGAAGAGCGCTTCGACGTCGCCCTTCACATCGAAGAAGTCGACGTTGCGCGAAGCTGCGCCCCACTGCTCCTCGATCACCGGACCATACGCGAGGCCGCCGATCATCTTCGGTTGCGCGAAGCCTTCGACCGCGAGTTCGCCCGCCTTCACCGATGCATCGCGATGGAACACGCGACCCGCCTCGAACACGCGAATGCGGTCCGCGCGACGGTTCAGGTTATGGCGCAGCACTTCGATCAGGCTGCCGAACGTCGTCGTGCGCATGAGCGAGAGCTGGCTCGCGATCGGGTTGAGCAGCCTGATCGGGTTGTCGTTGCCCGCGAAGTCCTTCTCCCACTCGGCATCGACGAAACTGAAGTTCACCGTCTCCGAGTAGTCGCGCGCGGCCACTTCATGGCGCAGCGTGTGGATCGAGCGCTTCGTCTCGTTCGTGATGCGCATCTCGCTGCGCGCGACCGGCGGCCGCGCCGGAATCTTCTCGAAGCCGTAAATGCGCGCGACCTCTTCGATCAGGTCTTCCTCGATCTCGATATCGAAACGGTACGGCGGCGGCGTGACCTTGAAGGTATCGCCGTCGCGCTCGAACGCGAGGTTCAGGCGCGTGAAGATCTGCGAGATCTCCTCGGCGCCAATCTCCACGCCGATGATGCGATGCGCGCGCGACACGCGCATCGATACCGGATTGCGCTCGGGCACGTTGACGATCTGATCGTCGACCGGACCGGCCTCGCCGCCGCAGATGTCGAGGATCAGGCGCGAGATGCGTTCGATGTGCTCGACGGTCGTCGAGTAATCGACGCCGCGCTCGAAGCGATGCGCCGCATCAGTCGAGAAGTTGTACTTGCGCGCGCGGCCGCGAATCGAGTCTGGCCACCAGAACGCGGCTTCGAGATAGATGTTGGTCGTGTCGAGCGACACGGCGGTGCTATCGCCGCCCATGATGCCGGCCAGGCTTTCGAGATGGTGATCGTCCGCGATCACGCCGACCGTTTCATCGACCTCGATGGTGTTGCCGTTGAGCAGCTTCAGCGACTCGCCCTTTTTGCCCCAGCGCACTTCCATCGCGCCGTGGATCTTGTCGAGATCGAACACGTGCGACGGGCGGCCGAGTTCGAGCATCACGTAATTCGAGATGTCGACGAGCGCAGAAATGCTGCGCTGGCCCGCGCGCTCGAGACGCTCGACCATCCATTGCGGCGTCTTCGCGTGCGCGTTCACGCCACGGATCACACGGCCGGAAAAGCGGCCGCACAGGTCGGGCGCCATGATCTTCACGGGCAGCTTTTCGTCGAGCTTCGTTTCGACCGCGGGCATGTCCAGTTGCTTGAGCGGCGCGCCGGTGATCGCGGCGGTCTCGCGCGCGACGCCGAACACCGACAGACAATCCGCCTTGTTCGGCGTGAGCTTGATCTCGAACACTGTGTCGTCGAGGTTGAGCGCCTCGCGGATGTCCTGACCGACCTTTGCATCGGCGGACAGGATCAGCAGGCCGCTGTGATCTTCCGACAGCTTCAGTTCGCGCGCCGAGCACAACATGCCCTGACTATCGACACCGCGCAGCTTCGTCGGCTTGATCGCGAACGGCTCGCCGCCCGCCTCGGCCGGCGGCAGCACCGCGCCGATGAGCGCCACCGGCACCTTGATGCCCGGCGACACATTCGGCGCGCCGCACACGATGTTCAACTGCTCGCCCGTGCCGGCGTCGACCTGACAGACATTGAGCTTGTCGGCATTCGGATGCTTGGCGACTTCGAGCACCTGCCCGACGACGATCTTCGTGGTCGGCGGCGCGACCGGACGCAGGTCTTCGACTTCGAGACCGGCCATCGTCAGCGCGTGCGCGAGTTCGTCGGTGGAGAGCTTGGGATCGACGAAACTGCGGAGCCAGGATTCTGGGAATTGCATGTGTGTCTACGTTCGAAATGTTTGGAGTCTCGTTCGGCTGCTCTTTCGCGCGCCGAACGTCGCAGGCAAGGCCGCCGCTTTACGCGAACTGGCGCAGGAAACGCAAATCGTTCTCGAAGAACAGACGCAGATCCTGCACGCCGTAGCGCAGCATCGTCAGGCGCTCGAGCCCGCTGCCGAACGCGAAACCGATATAGCGCTCAGGATCGAGGCCCATGTTGCGAATGACGGTCGGGTGCACCTGACCCGAGCCGGAGATTTCCAGCCATTTGCCCGCGTTCTTGCCATGCTCGAACATCATGTCGATTTCGGCGGACGGTTCCGTGAACGGAAAGTACGACGGACGGAAGCGCACGAGAATGTCGTCGCGCTCGAAAAACTTCTTCAGGAAGTCGCTGTAGACGCCCTTCAGATCCGCGAAGCTGATGTTCTCTTCGATCCACAGGCCTTCGACCTGATTGAACATCGGCGAGTGCGTGGCGTCGCTGTCGACCCGATACGTGCGGCCCGGCACGATCACTTTGATGGGCGGCTTGTTCATGCGCGCGTAGCGCACCTGCATCGGGCTCGTGTGCGTGCGAAGCAGGAGCGGCCGGCCATCGGCGTCATTGGCGTCGACGTAGAACGTGTCCTGCATCGAGCGCGCCGGATGGTTCTCCGGGCTGTTCAGCGCGGTGAAGTTGTACCAGTCGGTTTCGATCTCGGGACCGTCGGCGACGTCGAAGCCGATCGTGCGGAACACTTGCTCCACGCGTTCCCACGTGCGCATCACCGGGTGCAGCGTGCCCGCGCCCGCACCGCGCCCCGGCAGCGTAACGTCGATGGCTTCCGCCGCGAGACGCTGGTTCAGCAACGCGTCCGCGAGCGCCTGACGGCGCGCGTTGAGCGCAGCTTCGACCTGCTGCTTTGCCTGATTGATACGCGCGCCTTCGCTCTTCTTCGCTTCCGGATCGAGCTTGCCCAAACCCTTCAGCAATTCGGTCAGCGCACCGGACTTGCCGAGAAACCGGGCCTTCTCGTTTTCGAGCGTGGTGGTATCGGTGGCGTGTTCAAAGGCGCTTTTAGCGTCGGCGACAATCTGGTCCAGATCCATTGATCCCATCTTTTAACGTCGAAGTTCAAACTGAGGTTCGGTTTTGCTCATCCACGCCTGCAGACTCGCATGCGATGTGCAAAACCGTCCGACCAACAAAAACGGGGCTCGGTGAGAGCCCCGTTTTCTGCCTTCCCGCCGCCGTCAACAACCCGGCGACGAAGAGGCGAACCACGCAGTACTAATTTCGCAATTAGGCTGCAACGGCGGCTTTCACCTGCTTCACGATCGCAGCAAAAGCAGCCTTGTCGAACACAGCCATGTCAGCCAGAACCTTGCGGTCGAGTTCGATCGACGCCTTCTTCAGGCCGTTGATGAACACGCTGTAGGTCATGTCGTGCTGACGCACCGCCGCGTTGATACGCGTGATCCACAGTGCGCGGAACACACGCTTCTTGTTGCGGCGATCGCGGTAGGCGTACTGCCCTGCGCGCATGACCGCCTGCTTGGCGATGCGATAGACGTTATTGCGACGGCCGCGGTAACCCTTGGCCAGACGGATGATCTTCTTGTGACGGGCCCGTGCGGTAACCCCACGTTTTACTCGAGGCATGTTGCGCTCCTATGAGTTTAAGTTGAGGTTAGGCGAACGGCAGCATTGCGCGGACGGAGTTCAGATCGGAATCATGAACAGCCGTGGAGCCACGCAAATGGCGTTTGTTCTTGGTGGTTTTCTTGGTAAGAATGTGGCGCTTGAAGGCCTGACCGCGCTTGACGGTACCGCCCGGACGCACCACGAAGCGCTTTGCAGCACTCTTCTTGGTCTTCATCTTCGGCATGAAACAACTCCAGTTTATTAGATGGTCATGGGTGTGCGGCTGATTCGCCGATACTGCCTGCGAACCCCTTCCCGCCCTTCGAAACCCACGCTCCACTTATGTGCCAGCGGCTCAGTGAAGAACCGCTGTCTTTCATGAGCGCCGCCGCCGAAGCGGCAACACCCTGAAACTTCCGACAATGCCGCACCAGCCGCCTTGCGACGGCGCGCGATCCATCGTCCTACCGCTCGTGCTTACTTACCCTTTTTCTTCGGGGCAAGCACCATGATCATCTGGCGCCCTTCCATCTTCGGCATCTGTTCGACCTGACCGAATTCGTCCAGATCGGACTTCAGTCGCTCGAGCATGCGCATGCCGATTTCCTGGTGCGCCATTTCACGGCCGCGGAAACGCAACGTGATCTTCGTCTTGTCGCCGTCTTCGAGGAAGCGCGTAAGGTTGCGCAGCTTGACGTTGTAGTCACCGTCGTCCGTGCCGGGGCGGAATTTGACTTCCTTCACCTGCACGATCTTCTGCTTCAACTTCGCTTCGTGTTGCTTCTTCGCTTCCGAATACTTGAACTTGCCGTAGTCCATCAAACGGCAGACAGGCGGTGACGCCTGCGGCGCGATTTCGACGAGATCCACGTCGAGCTGTTCCGATTGACGGAAAGCTTCGGCCAGCTTCACGATTCCGAGCGGCTCGTTGTCCACTCCGACCAAGCGCACTTCCGGCGCGGTAATTTCACCGTTGATGCGATGTGACGACTTATCAGTAGCGATGTTACGTTTCCTCTAAAAATGAAAAAACAAGCCGCGCTGCGAGTGACTTACTTGAACGCCCGCACTTCCTGCTGCAGACGTTCGAGGAATGCGTCGACCGGCATCACGCCCAGATCGACACCGCCACGAGCACGCACGGCCACGGTTTGCGCATCACGCTCTTTGTCGCCGACGACCAGCAAATACGGCACCTTTTGCAGCGTGTGCTCGCGTATTTTATAGCTAATCTTCTCGTTGCGCAAATCGGACTCTACTCTAAGCCCTTGTTTTTGCAACGATTGGGCCAGATTACCCGCATATTCAGCCTGACTTTCGGCAATATTCAACACAACCGCCTGGGTCGGGGCGAGCCACGGCGGCATTGCGCCCGCGTGGTGCTCGATCAGAATGCCGAGAAATCGCTCCATTGATCCGACGATTGCCCGGTGCAACATCACCGGACGGCGACGGCTGTTGTCTTCCGCGACGTATTCAGCGCCGAGACGCTCCGGCAGCACCATGTCGAGCTGAAGCGTGCCGCATTGCCACGAGCGGCCGAGCGCGTCCTTGATGTGGTACTCGATCTTCGGACCGTAAAACGCGCCTTCGCCAGCGAGTTCTTCCCACTGCAGACCGCAAGCGGTCAGCGCCTCGCGCAAGCCCTGCTCCGCGCGATCCCAGATTTCATCGGTGCCCGCGCGCTGCTCGGGGCGCAGCGACAGCTTGATGTCGATGTGATCGAACCCGAAATCCTTGTACACGCTCATCGCGAGCGTGTTGAACGCAATCGATTCCGCGATGAACTGATTTTCGGTACAGAAGATGTGCGCATCGTCCTGGACGAAGCCGCGCACGCGCATCAGCCCATGCAGCGCGCCCGACGGCTCGTTGCGATGGCACGAGCCGAATTCCGCGTAACGCAGCGGCAGATCGCGATACGAACGCAGGCCGTGGTTGAACACCTGAACGTGACCCGGGCAGTTCATCGGCTTGATCGCGTAGTCACGCTTTTCCGACTCGGTCGTGAACATGTTTTCACGATAGTTTTGCCAATGGCCCGACGCTTCCCAGAGCGAACGGTCCATCACCATCGGGGTCTTGATCTCGAGGTAACCGGCATCGTTCACGCGGCGGCGCATGTACTGCTCGACCTGCTGCCACAGCGACCAGCCCTTCGGATGCCAGAACACCATGCCCGGCGCTTCGTCCTGCAGATGGAACAGGTCGAGTTGCTTGCCGAGCTTGCGGTGATCGCGCTTCTCGGCTTCTTCGAGCATGTGAAGATAAGCGTCCTGATCTTCCTTTTTGGTCCACGCGGTGCCGTAGATACGCTGCAACTGCTCGTTCTTCGAATCGCCGCGCCAATACGCGCCCGCGACCTTCATCAGCTTGAAGACCTTCAGCTTGCCGGTGGACGGCACGTGCGGGCCACGGCACAGGTCGATGAAGTTGCCATGCCCGTAAAGGCGAATCTCATCGCTTTCCGGAATGGACTGGATGATCTCGGCCTTGTAGTTTTCGCCGATGCTCTTGAAGTACTCCACCGCCTCGTTGCGCGAGACGACGCGACGCGACACCGGCTCGTCCTTCTTCGCCAGTTCCTGCATGCGCTTTTCGATCTTCTCGAGATCTTCGGGCGTGAAGGGACGGTTGTACGAGAAGTCGTAATAGAAGCCGTTGTCGATGACCGGACCGATGGTCACTTGCGCTTCGGGGAACAGATCCTTCACCGCATAAGCGAGCAAATGCGCGGTGGAATGGCGCACGACATCGACGCCTTCCGGATCCTTGTCAGTGACGATGGCAAGCGACGAATCCTTGTCGATCAGAAACGAGGTATCGACGAGTTCGCCGTTGAGCTTGCCGGCGAGCGCCGCCTTGGCAAGGCCCGCGCCGATCGATGCCGCGACTTCCGCGACGGTCACCGGGTGGTCGTATTGTCGGACCGACCCATCAGGCAAACGTACCGAAACCATATCGTTCTCCAAGACGCCGGCGCATGCCGAGCGATTTCGATTTAAGCATTGCCACGCGATTCACTTCAAAAATCGCAAGGCAAAAAAAATGCGGCCCCGCTATCGAGGGGCCGCATTCACTTTTCACACATACCGCGAAACAATTTGGCAGAAGGCGAAATAGGTCCTCGACTAGCGTCGCTCCGAATTTGTTTCGGTCAACGTTCGACGTGCCATTTCTTTTCGCCTTTTGCGCTGAGCGCTTCTTGCGGTTTGAAATTCCGCGAACCAGGGTCCGCCGAGTTTCGTTTTCGTTGGTAGGCTCGATTGGACTCGAACCAACGACCCCCACCATGTCAAGGTGGTGCTCTAACCAGCTGAGCTACGAGCCTGAAAGAAGTGAGATTATATGGAGCGTTTCGGATTTTGGCAAGTGCTTATCTTCAGAAAAGTCGAAAATATTCGCCGATCCGTTCAACACCTGCCTATTACGCGCGACGTGACGCGCGAATCACACCCTGCACTTCATCGAGCAGCGTGCAGGCGCGCTGAATCTGCGCCGCGCTCGACACTTCCACCGTGAACTGCATATAAGCGATATTCCTGCGGCTCTGGCTCTTCACGCCGATCACGTTGATCTTCTCGCGCGCGAACACTTCGGAGATATCGCGCAGCAACCCTTGCCGGTCCGCCGATTCCACCGAAAGATCCACCGGATACACCGACGATCCGCGCCCGTTCATCACATCGGCGGACCAGGTCGTGTGCAGGACGCGCTCGGGCGAGCGCTGAGCCATGCGCTTGAACGTCGCGCAATCGGTGCGGTGAACCGACATGCCCTTGCCGCGCGTGATGAAGCCCGCGATCGAATCGGGCGGCGCCGGACGGCAGCAGCGCGCGAGTTGCGTGAGCAACGCATCCACGCCGACGACGAGCACGCCTGTCGACGCGCCGTGCGCGACGCTTTGCCCGCTGCTGCGCTTCTCGAACTGCTCCGGCGCTTCCGGCTCGGGCTCGGGCGGCGGCGCGTCGGAAAGCGCCTGCTCGATGTTGCGCAGGCTGAACTCTTCCTTGGCGACGACCGCGTAAAGATCCTCGGGCGTCTTGAAGCCGAGCTTCGTCGCGAGCTGCTCCAGGCTCACCGACGTCTTTCCTTCGCGCTGCAAAGTCTTTTCGACGATCGCCCGCCCCGCCGCGATGTGCTCGGCCGCGTCGGCCGCGAGGAACCACGAGCGCACCTTCTGCCGCGCCCGCGCGCTATGCAGATAACCGAGCTGAGGATTGAGCCAGTCGCGCGACGGCCCGCCTTCCTTGACCGCGACGATCTCGACCGTCTGCCCGTTCTGCAGCGGCGTGTTGAGCGGCACCATCGCGCCGTCGACGCGCGCGCCGCGGCAGCGATGCCCCAGTTCGCTATGCAGGTGATACGCGAAATCGACGGCGGTCGCGCCTTGCGGCAACGCGATCACGCGCGCCTGCGGCGTCAGCACGTAGATATGATCGTCGTCGAGCGTGGCGTCGCGCAGATGCTGCCAGCCCCGCTGCTCGCCCTGACCCTCGCCTTCGACGTCATCCTTCCACGCGAGAAGCTGACGCAGCCATGCGATCTTCTCGTCGTATTTCTCGCTCGCCGTCACTTGCCCCGCATAGCCGCGCGCGCCCGCTTCCTTGTAACGCCAGTGCGCGGCCACGCCGTATTCGGCGAACTGATGCATTTCCTGCGTGCGGATCTGCACTTCGAACGCGCGCCCGTCATCGCCGATCACGACCGTATGCAGCGACTTGTAGCCGTTGGGCTTGGGACGCGAGATGTAGTCGTCGAATTCGCGCGGCACCGGTTGCCACAGGTTGTGCACGATGCCGAGCACGGTGTAGCAGTCCTTGATGTCGCCGACGATCACGCGAAACGCGCGCACGTCGTTCAGTTCGGCGAAGTCGAGATGCTTGCCGCGCATCTTCTTCCAGATGCTGTAGATATGCTTCGGCCGACCGCTCACTTCCGCCTTGATGTGCGCGGTGTCGAGCTCTTTTTGCAGGCGCGCGATCGCTTCGGTCACATAGCTCTCGCGCTCTACGCGCCGCTCGTCGAGCAGTTTCGCGATGCGCTTGTACGTGACGGGATCTTCGAAGCGGAACGACAAGTCCTCCAGTTCCCACTTCAGTTGCCAGATGCCCAGACGATTGGCGAGCGGCGCGTAGATTTCGAGCGTCTCGCGCGGCACGTCCGGCGAAGGATCGGTCTTGTGCGCGGCGTGATAGCGCAAGGTCTGCACGCGCGACGCGAGCCTGATCAACACGACGCGTATGTCCTGCGCGAAAGCGAGCAGCATCTTGCGCAGCGACTCGACCTGCGCGCGACGCGCGGCCTGCGCATCGCGCGTGTTCTCGGGCAGTTGCGCGAGCGTCGCGCGCGAGCTGAGCGAGCCGAGCCGCAGGAGCTTGCGCACGTCGCCGACGAGCCGCTGCACTTCCGGGCCGAAGCGCTCGGTGATGACCTTCTCCGGATCGTCGAGATGCGGCGCCAGCACGAACAGCGCCGCCGCGGCGATCGCGTGCGAATCGACGTTGAGCGTCTGCATGATGCGCGCGGTGCCCGCCGCGTGATCCGCGAGCAGTTCGCCGGTCGAGACGCGCGCATCCTTCGCGTGCTCGCGCACGAACGCGAGCGCGTCGTCGATGGACGGCTCGGGCAGCGTTTCGGCGGGGGCGGCGGTCGAAGTCATGCGGGTAATGCCACTGCTTCAGGCGATGTGACGAATCAGTCGCGTTGCGCGGCGATCACGACGATTTCGACGAGGCACGCCGGATTGGCGAGCTTCGACTCGACCGTCGCGCGCGGCGGCGTGTTGCCTTCCGCGACCCACGAGTCCCACACGGCGTTCATGCCCGGGAAGTGAATCATGTCCGAGATATAGATCTGCACCGTCAGCAGATGCGACTTGTCGCTGTTCGCTTCTTCGAGCAAGCGGTCGATGTGGCCGAGCACTTCGCGCGTCTGACCGGTGATGTCCTGGTCCGTGTCTTCGGCGATCTGGCCGGCGAGATAGACCGTGCCGTTGTGGATGGCCGTTTCGGAGAGGCGCGGGCCGACGTGATGACGAATGACTGCCATTGTGTGTTCCTGATCGATGAATGGTGAAAAACCGGCACAAGCGTACGCTCAGCCCAATATTATGCCCCGCTGCCGCCATTCCCGAGAAAGAACCCCCTGGCGACAGCGATTTGATCTTCCACAAGAAATGCCGGCGCATGTCCCGCGCCCGGAATCTCGGCGCTCGTCACGGCCTGACCTTTTTCGACCATTTGCGCGACCGTCTCGCGCGAGAGCAAATCCGAAGTCTCGCCGCGCACGACGAGCACGGGCGTCCTGATCGACGCAAGCGCGTTCCACAGATATGCCTCGCCGGCCGCGTTCTGCTCTTCGGTCGCCGACGTGAACGGCGTCGCGATGCCCGGGTCGTAGCGAAAGCCCCACGCGCCGTCGCGCTCATGCAGCAGCGGCGTATTGATGTCCGTCCATTGCGCATCGGTCAGCGGCCCGAACGACGACGCCAGCGCCGCCGCATGCCGCACGCCTTCGTCGAGCGACGCGAAGCTCGCCGGCTTGCCGAGATAGTCGCCGATGCGCTGTAGCGCGATCGGCTCGATATGCGGCCCAACATCGTTGAGCAGCATCTTGCGGATCGGCGTATTACGCAGCCCGCCGAGCGCCATGCCGATGAGCCCGCCCATCGACGTGCCGAACCAGTCCACCGTCTCCACGTTCAGGCGCGCGATCAGCGTGACCATGTCGGCGACATATTGCGGCACGCCGTAGTAGCGCGAGTCGGCGAGCCAGTCGGACAGGCCGCGCCCGACCACGTCCGGACACACGACGCGATAGTCGTGCGCGAACGCCTGCGCGAGCTTGTCGAAGTCGCGGCCCGAACGCGTCAGTCCGTGCACGCACAGCAGCACGCGCGGATTCGCCGGATCGCCCCACTCCGTATAGGCCATGCGATGCAGACCCGCCGGGCTCGCGCATTGCACGAAGCGCTGACGCGGATCGCTCAAATCGGAATGCACTGCTTCGACGACGATGGATGCGGTCATGGAGAGTTTTCCTCGTGGCAAGTGTCGAAACGATTGTAAAGCGCATCACGCCCGATCGAGCGCGCGCTGGCCAAACGGACGACCCGCCCGCGCGCACCGAAGATGAGGCCGATCGCGCAAAAAACAAAGCGGGCGAAGCTTCAAAAGCTTCGCCCGCCCGCGATGGTTTCCGAGCCGCGCTCACGCCGCGCAAGCGGCGTTGCGTCACGTCAGCGTTACTTCACGCTCGTGACATCGAGCGGCGCGCCCGTCTTCTTCTGGATTTCCTCGGCGGTCACACCGTCCGCCAGTTCGACGACCTTCAGTCCATTGTCCGTGACATCGATCACGCCGAGATCCGTGATGATGCGATTCACGACGCCCACGCCCGTCAGCGGCAGCGAGCACTCTTCGAGAATCTTGTGCTGATCGCCCTTCGCAACGTGCTCCATCAGCACGACGACGCGCTTCACGCCGGCGACGAGGTCCATCGCGCCGCCCATGCCCTTGATCATCTTGCCGGGGATCATCCAGTTGGCCAGATCGCCCTTCTTGCTGATCTGCATCGCGCCGAGGATCGCCAGGTTGATGTGGCCGCCGCGGATCATCGCGAACGAATCCGCCGACGAAAAGATCGACGAGCCCGGCAGCGTCGTCACCGTCTGCTTGCCTGCATTGATGAGGTCGGCGTCGACTTCGTCTTTATACGGCGACGGGCCGATGCCCAGCAAGCCGTTTTCCGATTGCAGCCACACTTCCATGCCGTCCGGCACATGATTGGCGACGAGCGTTGGCAGGCCGATGCCGAGGTTCACGTAGAAGCCGTCCTGCAGTTCCTGCGCCGCGCGTGCGGCCATCTGGTCTCGAGTCCATGCCATGATTACTCTCCTTTCGCGCGGACGATGCGTTGTTCGATGCGCTTTTCCGGATGCGCATTCAGGACGATGCGTTGCACGAAGATGCCGGGCGTATGAATCATGTCCGGATCGAGTTCGCCCGTCTCGACGATCTCTTCCACTTCGACGACGGTGATCTTGCCGGCCATCGCGCAATTCGGGTTGAAGTTGCGCGCCGTTCGGCGATAGATCAGGTTGCCGGATTTGTCGGCCTTCCAGGCTTTCACGAGCGAGACATCGGCCGTGAGCGAATGTTCGAGCACGTAGTGGTTCTCGCCGAACTGGCGCGTTTCCTTGCCGTCGGCGATCACGGTGCCGAAACCGGTGTTCGTGAAGAACGCCGGGATGCCCGCGCCGCCCGCGCGCAGCTTCTCGGCGAGCGTGCCTTGCGGCGTGAATTCGAGTTCGAGTTCGCCGGCGAGATATTGCCGCTCGAACTCCTTGTTTTCGCCGACGTACGACGAAATCATCTTCTTGATCTGGCGCGTTTCCAGAAGCAGGCCGAGGCCGAAGCCATCGACGCCAGCGTTATTGCTGATGCAGGTGATGCCCTTCACGCCCGTGTCGCGCAGCGCGGCGATGAGCGCCTCGGGAATGCCGCACAGCCCGAAACCGCCGACGGCAAACGTCTGCCCGTCCTTGACGATGTCCGCGAGCGCATCCTTCGCGCTGGGATAGACCTTGTTCATCTGATTGTCCCTTCCATGTTGAAACCAACTGAAAATCGGCTTTTTGATGCCGGCCCGCGCTGTGTTTAGCGCGTCGCGCGGCCTTTTTGGCATGGCGAAAGAGTACTTTGAGCCGGCGATCCGGCACAATACGCAAAAATACATAAGTCTTTGCCCGCGCACGTTTGGTTCCCGGCGCCTTTTCGCCGCGAAACGCAAGCGCACGCGCGCCCGATTTCACATGCGTGCACTGGATTATCAAACCGCGTTTCATCTCGCGCCCGTCGGGCTCGTGCTTTCGCGCGAGCGCATCATCGAGGACTGCAACGAGCAGGTCTGCGCGATCTTCGGCTATATGAGCGACGCGCTCATCGGCAAGTCGTTCGAGGTGCTGTATCCATCGCCGGACGAATTCGCGCGCATCGGCGAGCGCATCGCCGCGCATATCAGCAAGGAAGGCACTTACAGCGACGACCGGATCATGAAGCGCAGCAACGGCGAACTGTTCTGGTGCCACGTGACCGGACGCGCGCTCGATCGGGCCGCGCCGCATGCGGCGGGCGTCTGGACATTCGAAGATTTGAGCGCGACGCGGCGGGTCGCGATCGAACTGACGCCGCGCGAACGGGAAATCGCCGCGCAGCTCGTGACGGGCAAGACGAGCAAGCAGATCGGCCGCGTGCTCGATATCAGCCCGCGCACGGTCGACATCTACCGTGCGCGGCTCATGAGGAAGTACGACACGGGCAATGCCACCGAGCTGCTACAGCGATTGCTCGGCACCTGACATGCACGATCAGAGTGCGACGGGCGAACTCGTTTCGATGGTCCGCCGCAGGTAATCCGGAATCGGCACCGACTTGCCCGCGGCATAGTCGATCCACACGACCTTCGCCGCGCCGCGCGCGTGGAGCACGCCGGGCGCATCGGCGCGAAAGAGCTCGAAGCGCGTGTCGAAGCTGCTGCGTCCGGGCTTGCCGACGAACATCCGCCCGATCACGTCGCCGGGATAGTGAAGCTGCTTCAGAAACTCCATCGACGCGTTCACGATCACGGGCCCGTGCCCTTCGCCGTTGCCGCCCGCGATGCCGATCTCTTCGAACCACGATATGCGCGCCTGCTCCATATAGCGGAAATAGACGGTGTTGTTGACGTGGCCGAAGGCGTCCATGTCGCCCCAGCGGATCGGCATGGACAGTTCGAATACAGTATGAAAATCGTTATGCGTGGTCATTGCCTGCTATCAGAATAAGGGCGATGTTCAGAGCGAAAAGCCATCGTCCGCCGAGATCACCGAGCCGTTCATGAACTGCGATTCGTCCGCCGCGAGCAGCAGCAAGAGACCGTCGAGATCGTTCGGCGTGCCCAGGCGGCGGCGCGGCAGCATCGAAATGAGCTTCTGCCCCTGCTCGGTCTTCCAGTGATGGTGATTGATTTCAGTGTCGATATAACCCGGACAGATCGCGTTCACGTTGATGCCGTGGCGGCCCCATTCGAGCGCCATCGCTTTCGTCATCTGCACGACGGCGGCCTTGCTCATCGCGTAGAGGCCGATCTGCGGAAACACGCGCAAGCCGGCCACGGACGCCACGTTGATGATGCGATACGCCGGCTTGGCCGCGCCGTTGCCGCGCATGATCATGCGCTTCGCGACTTCCTGCGCGACAAAAAACGCGCCGCGCACGTTCGTGCCGAACACGAACTCGAAATCCGCGGGCGAGACGTCGGTCAGCTTTTGCGTCGTCGACACGCCCGAGTTATTGACCAGGATGTCGATGGTACCGGCTTCCGTCTCGGCATGCGCAACCGCCGATTTCACGCTTTGATAGTCGGTCACGTCGAGCGAGACGACATGCGCCGCGCCGCCCGACGCCTCGATTTCAGCGCGCAGTTCCTTCAGGCGCTCCGTGCGGCGGCTCGCGAGCACCACCTTGGCGCCCGCCTGCGACAGCACTTGCGCGAAACGCTTGCCCAAACCACTTGACGCGCCGGTGATCAGCGCGACCTTGCCTTCCAGGTTGATCGAACGGCCCATTGTGCTTCCTTATTTTGGTTGGCTCAGCCTCGGCGGACGCGCAAGATGCGCCAATGCAGGCTGTTAGCGTCAACACCAATAGCGCGGGTGTCTCAATAATAGTACGATCGTGCTAAATTGGCGAGCTTTGGTTGCAGCCCGCCTCACCTTCCCTGAAAATACGCGATCCCGAAAGGGCATTCTAACGGTACATAGGAGCATTGATGACCCCGGCGAGCCTCATCGAGCAATACGGTCCCCGCGAATCGATGGAATACGACGTCGTCATCGTCGGCGGCGGGCCGGCCGGTTTGTCGGCGGCCATCCGGTTGAAGCAACTGGCGGAGGAAAAAGGCGTCGAAATCGGCGTGTGCGTGCTGGAGAAAGGCTCCGAGATCGGCGCGCACATCCTGTCCGGCGCGGTGATGGACCCGCGCGGCCTGTCCGAACTCATTCCCGACTGGAAGGAAAGAGGCGCGCCGCTCGACGTCGAAGTCACGGAGGACCGGTTCCTCTTCCTGACGCAGAACGACGCGAAGCAGGTGCCGAACTGGCTGCTCCCCGACAACTTCAAGAATCACGGCAACTACGTCATTTCGCTCGCCAACGTCACGCGCTGGCTCGGCCAGCAGGCGGAAGCGCTCGGCGTCGAAATTTTCCCCGGCTTCCCGGCCGCCGAAGTGCTCTACGCCGAGGACGGTTCCGTGCGGGGCGTCGTCACGGGCAACATGGGCGTCGGCAAGGACGGCCAGCCGACCGAGAATTTCCAGCTCGGCATGGAATTGCATGCGAAATACACGCTTTTCTGCGAAGGCGCGCGCGGGCATCTCGGCCGTCAGCTCATGGAAAAGTTCAAGCTCAACCAGAATTCCGATCCGCAGGTGTACGGCATCGGCATCAAGGAGCTGTGGGAAATCGATCCGGTCAAGCACAAGCCGGGACTCGTGATCCACACCGCGGGCTGGCCGCTCGATCCCGACACCTACGGCGGATCGTTCCTGTACCACATGGATAACAATCAGGTCATGGTGGGCTTCGTCGTCGGGCTCGGATATTCGAATCCGTATCTGTCGCCGTTCGAGGAATTTCAGCGCTACAAGACGCATCCGTCGATCCGCCCGTTCCTCGAAGGCGGCAAGCGCATCTCCTACGGCGCGCGGGCGATCACCGCTGGCGGCCTGATGTCGTTGCCGAAGCTCGCGTTCCCCGGCGGCGCGCTCGCCGGCGACGACGCGGGATTCCTCAACGCATCGCGCATCAAGGGCAGTCACGCGGCGATCAAGTCGGGCAAGATGGCCGCGGAAGCCGCGTTCGAAGCCGTGCAGGCGGGCCGTCAGAACGACGAACTCACCGCTTACCCCGAAGCGTTCGACACGTCCTGGCTCAAGACCGAGTTGCATCGCGCGCGCAACTTCAAGCAGTGGATGAGCAAGGGCCTGTATCTGGGCACCTTCATGGTCGGTCTGGAGCAGAAAGTGATGGGCGGCAACGTGCCGTGGACGCTGCATCATCAGCACTGGGATCACGAGATGCTGAAGCCGGCGTCGCAGTGCAAGCCCATCGTCTATCCGAAACCCGATGGCAAGCTCACGTTCGATCGGCTCTCGTCGGTGTTCATCTCGAACACGAATCACGAAGAGAACCAGCCCGCGCATCTGACGCTGAAAGATTCGAGCGTGCCGGTCAACGTGAACCTGCGCACCTATGCCGGTCCGGAAGGCCGTTACTGCCCGGCCGCGGTGTACGAGTTCGTCAAGTCCGACGACGGCAGCGAGCGCCTGCAGATCAACGCGCAGAACTGCGTGCACTGCAAGACCTGCGACATCAAGGACCCGACGCAGAACATCGTGTGGGTCACGCCGGAAGGCGGCGGCGGGCCGAACTATCCGAACATGTGATTGTTGGCCGCTGAAAGAAAAACGGGCGCCGGGTTTCAAACCGGCGCCCGTTTTTTATTTCGAAGGCATTTGCGCAGCGATTCTCGGCGTTTCGACGACGACGTCGCCACACTGTGCGCGATGACGCAGCGCGTGATCCATCAGCACGAGCGCGAGCAGCGCTTCGGCGATCGGCGTGGCGCGAATGCCGACGCACGGATCGTGACGGCCGAAGGTCTCGACGGTCGCGCTCGCGCCCTGCTTGTCGATCGACTGACGCGGCGTGCGAATGCTCGACGTCGGCTTGATCGCGATCGACACACGGATGTCCTGCCCGCTCGAAATGCCACCGAGAATGCCGCCCGCGTTGTTGGCCGCGAAGCCTTCGGGCGTCATCTCGTCGCCGTGCTGCGAACCGCGTTGCGCGACACTCGCAAAGCCCGCGCCGATCTCGACCGCCTTCACTGCATTGAGGCCCATCATCGCGTGGGCGATGTCCGCATCCAGCCGGTCGTACAGCGGCTCGCCGAGACCGACGGGCACGCCGGACGCAACGATTTCGATGCGCGCGCCGACGGAATCGCCATCGCGGCGCAGTCCGTCCATGTACGCTTCGAGCTGCGGCACGATCTCGGCATTCGGCGAGAAGAACGGGTTCTCCGGCACATGCTGCCAGTCGACGAACGGAATCTCGATTTCACCCAGCGCGCTCATGCAGCCGCGCGTCTCCAGACCGAACTTCTCGCGCAGCCACTTCTTCGCAACCGCGCCCGCGGCGACGGTCGGCGCAGTCAGACGCGCCGATGAACGGCCGCCGCCGCGATAGTCGCGCACGCCGTACTTCTGCCAATAGGTGTAGTCCGCATGACCCGGCCGGAACGTCTGCGCGATGTTGCCGTAGTCCTTGCTGCGCTGATCGGTATTGCGGATCAGGAGCGCGATGGGCGTGCCGGTCGTCACGCCTTCGAACACGCCGGAGAGAATCTCGACCTGATCCGCCTCCTGCCGTTGCGTGACGTGACGCGACGTGCCAGGGCGGCGGCGATCGAGTTCGATCTGGATATCGGCTTCCGTGAGCGCCATGCCGGGCGGGCAGCCGTCGATCACGCAGCCGATCGCCGGACCGTGCGACTCGCCGAAATTCGTGACGGTGAAGAGCGTGCCAAGGGTATTGCCGGACATGAGCGTCGACCTGAAAAAAAGTGTCGGGGAAACCGATATTATGCCAGCCGTCGCGCTCAGCGCCTGGCGCCTCGCAGCGCGCTCACGACTTCCTGCAGATGCTGCGGCGTCGCGTCTTCCGGCGCGATCGGCTCGCCGACCGCGAGCGTCAGCCGCGTCATCGCACCGCGCTGGATCGGGCGTGGCCATTGTGCGTCTTCGTGGCGCGAGAACACGCTGCCCCAGAGCCCGCGCAGCGCCATCGGCACGACGGGCGCCGGATGGCGTCGCAGAATCTCCGCGATGCCATGCCTGAACGGATTGATCTCGCCCGTGCGCGTGAGCTTGCCTTCGGGAAAGATGCAGACGAGGTCGCCGTCTTTCAGCGCCTGCCCGCACGCCGCGTAGGCGCGTTCGAGCATGTCGGCGTTCTCGTGCGCGGGCGCGACCGGAATCGCCTTCACATGACGGAACATCCAGCCGACGAACGGCGTGCGGAAGATGCGGTGATCCATCACGAAGCGGATTGGCCGCGGGCTTTCGGCCATGATGACGACCGCATCGACGAAACTCACGTGATTGCACACGAGCACGGCCGCGCCATGCGACGGAATACGCTCCGCGCCGACGAGACGAATGCGATAGAACGTGTGCACCAGAATCCACGCGATAAAGCGCAGCAGAAACTCCGGCACGAGCGAATAGATATAGACCGCGACGACGACATTGAGCAGCGCCGTGGTCAGAAAAAGCCCCGGAATGCCGACGCCGAACGACGTCAGCGCGAGCGCCATCAGCGCGGAGACGATCATGAAGAACGAATTGAGGATGTTGTTCGCCGCGATGATGCGCGCCCGGTGAGTGGGCTGACTGCGCGCCTGAATCAGCGCATAGAGCGGCACGCTGTAGAAGCCGCCGAACATCGCGAGCAGGAACAGGTCCGCGAGAATGCGCCAGTGCGGCAGCGCCAGCAGGAATTCGCCGACGTTGAGCAAATGCCCCGCGGGCGCGATGCGATGGCTCGCGAAGAAAAGATCGATCGCGAACACGCTGATGCCGATCGAGCCCAGCGGCACGAGCCCGATCTCGACGCGGCGCTTCGAAAGCCGCTCGCACAGGAGCGACCCCGTACCGATGCCGATGGAGAACGTCGCGAGCAGTATGGTCACGACATCGGGATCCGCGGACAGCACGTCCTTCGCGAAATTGAAGAACGACGTGAGAAAGGTCGCCCCGACGAACCAGAGCCACGAAATCCCGAGCAGGCTCAGAAACACGGTGCGATCGGATTTCGCGAGCTTGAGGTTGCGCCACGTCTCGGAGAACGGATTCCAGTTGATGCGCAGATCCGGCTGCGACGCGTCCGACTTCGGAACGAACGCCGACGCGACACGCCCGATGATCGCGAACGCGATGCACGCGACGGCGAGCAGCATCGCGCCATGCTCCGTCGCGCCCGCCGCCGCGCCGCCGATGATCGTGCCGATCAGGATCGCGACGAACGTGCCCATCTCGACAAGCCCGTTGCCGCCGACGAGCTCGTGCGAATCGAGATGCTGCGGCAGATACGCGTACTTCACTGGCCCGAACACGGTGGAATGCACGCCCATCAGAAACGTGCACGCATAGAGAAGCGGCGCGCTGTGCAACAGGAAGCCCGCGCCGCCGATCAGCATCACGACGATCTCGAAGCTCTTCACGAGACGCGCGAGCACGGCCTTGTCGTACTTGTCGGCGATCTGCCCGGAGGTGGCCGAGAACAGCACGAACGGCACGATGAAGATCGCGGAAATCAGAAACGCGGCCGTCTTCGGATCGACGCCGGAAAAGCGCGCGGCCTGGAACGTCACGAGCGACGTGAAGCCGACCTTGAAGATGTTGTCGTTCATCGCGCCGAGGAACTGCGTCCAGAAGAACGGCGCGAAGCGGCGCTCGCGCAGAAGGCTGAACTGGCCTTCGCCTTCGGCATGCGAACGTCGGGAAGTGCGCGACGAGTCGCGCATCGGTTTGTCACTCATGTCTTGCGTACAGGTTAGGTTCGGTGTTGATCCCGTGCGTACGGCGATCGAATCCGAATGAAACGAAAAGCGGGCCGAAGGCTGGCTTCGCCCTCAGGAGACCAAAAAAAAGCGCGCCATGAGGGGCGCGCTGCATATGCTGAATTCTGCGCGAAGCATCGGCTGATACACCGTGCCGCGAAGCGCGACGCCTCGCCGCATGGTATCGACGCTCGGCGACGCTCAGCGGGCTTCTTCCTGCTGCTCGGGCCAGTCGCGGATATACGCCTTCAACATGCGATTCTCGAAGCCCTGCTCTTCCACGACGGCCTTGGCCACGTCGTAGAACGAGATGACGCCCATCAGCTGACGCTTTTCCATGACCGGCAGATAGCGCACGTGATGTTCGAGCATCATGCGGCGCACCTCGTTCACGTCCGTTT
Organism: Caballeronia jiangsuensis; assembly: GCF_046030135.1. Lineage (NCBI taxonomy): Bacteria > Pseudomonadati > Pseudomonadota > Betaproteobacteria > Burkholderiales > Burkholderiaceae > Caballeronia > Caballeronia jiangsuensis. The sequence continues at coordinate 69,702 of NZ_JAQQDB010000013.1, read as the reverse complement.
CCGGCGTGCACGTGAGCGGATGGTCGTCCATGATCTTGCGGATGGTCGTAGCGCCGACCGAGCCGCTGTTGTTGTGCAAGGTCAGGATGATCTCGCGGAAGGTCAGCATGCCGACCAGATCGCCGTACTCCATGACGACGAGCGAGCCGATATCGTGCGCGGCCATCGTGTCGATCGCGTCGGAGAGCGGCGTATCGGGTGTCACGGTAAAGAGCGTGTTGCCCTTCACTTTCAGAATGTCGCTGACTCGCATGACTGTCTCCTCGCGAAATGCCTGTTCAGATGCCCAAACGGTGATGAAACCATAGGTCGATGCTATCGGAAAGGCCCGCAAAAGGAAAGCGAACATGGCCCGCATCAGCCGAACGGACAAGGCTTTGCGCGTTTTTTTGACAAGCGTTCGCCCTAGGTTTGGGCGCGTGCATCCGATGTTAGGATGATTGACCCTCATTTTTCGCCGCATGCCGGCGCCGCCTCGCGCGCCGGCCGCCTATGATGCCAGCCAACCGCTTCGACACGCTCGCGCTGCACGCGGGCGCCGCGCCCGATCCCGCCACGGGCGCGCGCGCGACGCCGATTTATCAGACCACATCGTTCACCTTCCGCGACAGCGATCACGCCGCCGCGCTCTTCAACATGGAGCGCTCGGGGCACGTGTACTCGCGCATCTCGAATCCGACCGTCGCGGTCTTCGAGGAACGCGTGGCGGCGCTCGAAGGCGGCGTCGGTGCGATCGGCACGGCGAGCGGCCAGGCCGCGCTGCATCTCGCCATCGCGACGCTGATGGGCGCGGGCTCGCATATCGTCGCGTCGAGCGCGCTCTACGGCGGCTCGCACAACCTGCTGCATCACACGCTGCGGCGCTTCGGCATCGAGACGACCTTCGTGCCGCCGCACGATCTCGACGCGTGGCGCGCGGCCGCACGGCCGAACACGCGGCTCTTCTTCGGCGAAACGCTCGGCAATCCGGGCCTAGACGTGCTCGATATCGCGGGCGTCGCGGAAATCGCGCACGAGCACGCGGTGCCGCTGCTCGTCGATTCCACGTTCACGACGCCCTATCTGCTGCGCCCGTTCGAGCATGGCGCGGACCTCGTCTATCACTCCGCCACCAAGTTTCTCGGCGGCCACGGGACGACGATCGGGGGCGTGCTCGTCGATGGCGGCACCTTCGATTTCACCGCGAGCGGGCGCTTCCCGGAGTTCACCGAACCCTACGACGGCTTTCACGGCATGGTGTTCGCCGAAGAGAGCACGGTCGCACCGTTCCTGTTGCGCGCCCGGCGCGAAGGCTTGCGCGATTTCGGCGCGTGCCTGCATCCGCAAGCGGCCTGGCAACTGCTTCAAGGCATCGAAACCTTGCCGCTGCGCATGGATCGGCATGTCGCGAACACGCGCAAGGTGATCGAGTTCCTGCTGAGTTCGTCGACGGTAGAAAGCGTGGCCTATCCCGAACTGCCGACGCATCGCGATCACGCGCTCGCCGGACGGCTGCTGCCACGCGGCGCGGGCGCGGTGTTCAGCTTCGATCTCAAGGGCGGCGTGCCGGCTGCGCGCAAGTTCATCGAAACGCTCACGCTGTTCTCGCATCTCGCGAACGTCGGCGATGCGCGCTCGCTCGTGATCCATCCCGCCTCCACGACGCACTTCCGCATGGATGCCGCCGCGCTCGAAGCCGCGGGCATCGGGCCGGGGCGCATCCGTCTTTCGATCGGACTCGAAGACCCGGACGATCTCATCGACGATCTCAAACGCGGGCTGAAGGCCGCGCAGAAAGCCGCCGAAAGCGGCCAGGACGCCGGCTCGGCCGCGCCGCTCGGGAGCCGCGCATGATCCTCGATGTCCACGGCCGCGCCGCCTACGTCTACACCGGCGGCAAGCCGCTCAACGCAGCCCGGCCCGCCATCGTGTTCATTCATGGCGCCGAGCACGATCACAGCGTATGGGCGTTGCAGACGCGCTATTTCGCGCATCACGGCTTCGGCGTGCTGGCGCTCGATCTACCGAGTCACGGACGAAGCGACGGCCCCGCTCTGCCCACGATCGACGAACTCGCCGACTGGGTGATCGCCGTGCTCGACGCGGCGAACGTGCAAAAGGCGATCTTCGTCGGCCACAGCATGGGTTCGCTGATCGCGCTCGACGTCGCGGGCCGCTATCCCGATCGCACGACGGGCCTCGCCCTGCTCGCGACCGCCGCGCCGATGGCCGTCTCCGACACGCTGCTCGACGCCGCCCGCGAGCACGAGCCCGAAGCCATCGCGATGGTCAATCAGTGGTCGCATTCGACGATCGCCGCGAAGCCGTCGAGCCCCGCGCCGGGTTTCTGGTTGCAGGGCGTGAATCAGCGGCTCATGGAACGCGTGAGCCTGCGCGGCGAAGCGCTCCTTTTTCATACCGATTTCAGCGCCTGCAATACCTACGCGGATGCGCTCGAACGGGCGGCCGCCGTGCGCTGCCCGGTGTGCATCGTGAGCGGCAAGCGTGACATGATGACGCCGCCGCGAGCCGCCCGGGCGCTCGTCGATGCGCTGCGCAAAGGCGGCGCGACAGTGCAATCGGTGGAACTGGACGCCGGACACGCGCTGATGTCCGAGCAGCCCGACGCGACGCTGGACACCTTGTTCGCATTCGCGCTCGCCTCCGCCAAGGCGGAAACGACGTCCGGCTGATTCCAGACGTGCGGCGGACCGCTCAGGCTCGCCGCAGCCGCTTGCATGGCGCGCATCGCAGTCGCAGAATGGTTCTTGCTGGTGAATCGTCAGACAGGCGCGCATCGCCCGAACGACACCGGCATGCATCATCAGGGAGGCCGTCATGGCGCACACCGCACACGGTGAACATTTCGCGAACTTCGCCGAGTTTTATCCCTTTTATCTCGACGAACACCGAAATCTGGTTTCGCGCAGGCTGCATTTCATCGGCTCGCTAGGCGTGATCGGCTGCGTCGCGATGACGATCGCGACCGGCGACTGGCTCTGGCTGCCCGCAGCCGTCGTGTGCGGCTACGGTTTCGCGTGGATCGGCCATTTCTTTTTCGAAAAGAACCGCCCTGCTACGTTTCGCCATCCGGTCTACAGCCTGATGGGCGACTGGGTGATGTTCAAGGACATCTGCGTCGGCAAGATCTCGCTTTGATCGACGCCCGGCACGCGCTCACGCGGGCTGCCCCGGCATCGACGAGCGCGGCGTCTCGCGTGGGCGCGCGCTCGTCAGCGCCGACACGCGCGCCGCGATCAGCGAACCGAGCGTGATCTCCAGCTTGTCATTTTCCAGCGCGCTCATGAGCGCGGCGCAACCGACCTGCGCCGCGTCGAGCTTCAGTTGATATTCCAGCTCGGCGCGGTCGATCACGAACTGCTCGAAGAGCATCGTCACCGTGATCTGGCTCGGATTGGCGATCAGCACATAACGCGGCGTGCGCGAATCCTCCAGCCGGCCGATCCAGCCGAGCGCATCGAGCCGCGCGATCAGGCGGGTCGACGTATCGAGATCGCAGCGGGCCATGCTGGAAAGCTGCAATGCGGTGTGGCCGGGTTTGCCTTCGTCGCGTGCCTCGACGAGCCGCGCGAGGATTTCGAGCGCATCGAGCAGATCGCTGCCTGGAAAATCGCGCCGATGGTACTGGCCTGTGCGAATGGCGGGCAATGCGGACGTGACCATCGCGCCGACGAGCGCGAACATCCAGCACAGATAGACCCACAACAGGAAGACCGGCAGCGCGGCGAACGCGCCGTAGACGGCGGTATAGGTCGGAATGCGCCGCACGTAATAGCCGAAGCCGCGCTTGCCGAGCTCGAACGCGACCGCCGCGATCAATCCGCCAACGATCGCATCGCGCCACTCGACCTTGCAGTTCGGCATGTAGACGTAAATGATCGTGAAGGCGAGCGCCGTGAGCGGCAGCGACACGCCCGTCAGCGCCCATTCGACGATCGGTGGCATCAGGTTGTGCGAGCCCGCGAACGCGACCGAATGCGCGAACACGTAGGAGGAGATGGACAGGCTGCAGCCGAAGAGAATCGGCCCGAGCGTGATGATCGACCAGTAGACGAGCACGCGCTGCGCGAACGGACGCGCCTTCTTCACGCGCCAGATCACGTTGAACGCAGACTCGACCGTCATCATCGTCATGACGGAAGTCACGAACAGAATGATCATGCCGACGGTCGTGAGCCCCTTTGCCTTCGACGCGAACTGGTTCAGATACTTGAAGATCTGGTCGTTGATCTGCGGCGGCATCAGGTGCACCGCGAGGAAATCCTGCAACGATGCCTGAAATGAGCCGAAGATCGGGAACGCAGTAAAGAGCGCGAAGGCGACGGTGGCGAGCGGCACGATCGACAGCACGCTCGTGAACGTGAGGCTGCCCGCCACTTGCGCGACGCGATCTTCTCCGATGCGTCGCGCGACAAAACTGGCGAGGCGCTTGACCGCCGCGAGATCGATGGAAACGTGCTGCAAACGCATTCTCCCGTCGTGGCGGCCCGCACGCTCCACGCCGCGTCTCGCCACGAAAATCACCCAATACCTATAATAGCCGTTCACTAAAAAAGCCTTATGAACGACATCCTCGTGCTCTACTACAGCCGCCACGGCGCGACCCGCGAGCTTGCGCTTGCGATCGCCCAGGGCGTCGACAGCGTGCCCGGCATGCAAGCGCGCGTGCGCACGGTGCCGCCGGTCTCTACCGTCTGCGAAGCCACTCACCCCGACATTCCCGCCGACGGCCCGCCTTACGCCGAGTTGCGCGATCTCGAAGAATGCGCGGGTCTCGCGCTTGGCTCGCCCACGCGCTTCGGCAACATGGCCGCGCCGCTCAAATACTTCCTCGACGGCACGACGCCGCAATGGCTTTCCGGCGCACTGTCGGGCAAGCCCGCCAGCGTTTTCACGTCGACCGGCAGTCTGCACGGCGGCCAGGAAAGCACCCTGCTCTCGATGATGCTGCCGCTCCTGCATCACGGCATGATGATCGTCGGGATCCCGTACACCGAGTCGCGGCTCACCACGACGCAAAGCGGCGGCACGCCCTACGGCGCGTCGCACCACGCGCGCGCGGGCGGCGACGAAAACCAGCGCCACGGCATTTCCGCCGACGAGAAGGCGCTCGCCATCGCGCTCGGGGCCCGGCTCGCGCGCACCGCGCTCAATCTCGTGCGCGGCGCACGTTCGGCATGAGCCGGCCGATGAACGCGCCCGCCGCCGCCAACGCACGATCGAACGCCGCGTTCGCGCTGGCCGCGCTTGCGAGCCTCGCCGCACTGATCGTGCTCACGCTCGTCTGGGAGCTCTGGCTGGCGCCGCTGCGGCCCGGCGCATGGGCGCTCGCGTTGAAGGCGCTGCCGCTGGCGTGCGCGCTGCCGGGCGTCGCTCGCAGGAACGTCTATACGCTGCAATGGGCGTCGATGCTCGTGCTTCTCTATCTGGCCGAAGGCGTCGTGCGGGGCATGACGGATGCGGGCCTTTCCGCTTCGCTCGCCTGGCTCGAAGCGCTCCTCGCGCTCGCGTTTTTCGTCTGCGCGCTCGCGTATGTCGCGCCGTTCAAACGTGCCGCCCGGCTGGACGCACGTTCGAAAAAAAGCTGAATAACCCGCTTTTTCGATGCATGCGTCGTGCAGACGTGATGCTTTGTAGCACGAAACGCCATCCGGCGCGCAGGCCTATGCCATTCGGACGAGGATCGCGCGCCGCCTGCCTGCGCGATACTGTGCACTACGCTCCATCGAAATTTTGTTGATCTGCCCATGACCGCAACCGAAGCTTTCATCGCCGCCTGCGCCGACGTTCTCGGCGCGCCGCATGTCCTGACCGGCGCCCACGATACCGAGCCCTATCTCGTCGACTGGCGCAAGCGCTATCGCGGCAACGCATGCGCCGTGCTGCTGCCCGCCGATACGGCGCAGGTCGCGGCAGTCGTGCGGCTCGCACGCGAGCATCGCATCGCGATCGTGCCGCAGGGCGGCAACACCGGCCTCGTCGGCGGTGCGACGCCCGATACGAGCGGCGTGCAGGCGGTCATCAGCCTGAAGCGGCTCAATCGCATTCGCGGCGTCGATCCGCACAACAATACGATGACCGTCGAAGCGGGCGTCGTGCTCGCCGAGATCCAGGCGCGCGCCGCCAGTGCGCAGCGGCTCTTTCCGTTGAGTCTCGCCGCCGAAGGCAGTTGCACGATCGGCGGCAATCTATCGACGAACGCGGGCGGCACCGGCGTGCTGCGTTACGGCAACACGCGCGAGCTGTGCCTCGGACTCGAAGTGGTGACGCCGCAGGGCGAAATCTGGGACGGCCTGCGCGGGCTGCGCAAGGACAACACCGGCTACGATCTGCGCGATCTCTACATCGGCGCGGAAGGCACGCTCGGCATCATCACGGCTGCGGTCATGAAGCTGCATCCCGCGCCGGTCGCGAAGGTCACGGCGCTGGCCGGGCTCGCGTCGCCGCACGCCGCGCTCGATTTCCTCTCGCTCGCGCAGCATCACGCGGGCGCGCTCCTGACCGGCTTCGAGCTGATGTCCGACTTCTCGATGCGCCTCGTCGGCAAACATTTCCCGCAATTGCGCTATCCGTTCGACGAGCCGCACGGACAGACCGTACTGCTCGAACTCTCCGACAGCGAAAGCGACACGCACGCGCGCACGTTGTTCGAACGGCTGATGGAAGACGCGCTAGAAAAAGGCATCGTGGAAAACGCCGTCGTCGCGGAAAGTCTCGCGCAGTCGCAGGCGTTCTGGAGTTTGCGCGAGCATATTCCGCTTGCGCAGGCGGAGGAAGGTCTGAACATCAAGCATGACATCGCCGTGCCCATTTCGAGCATCGGCCGCTTCATCGACGAAACCGATGCGATCATCGCGGACACGGTGCCCGGCGTGCGCATGGTGACGTTCGGCCATCTCGGCGACGGCAATCTGCACTACAACGTGCAGGCGCCCGAAGGCGTCGATGCGAAACGGTTTCTCGACGAATTCCAGACGCCGATCAACGCGCTCGTGTATGACCAGGTGCACAGGCATCGCGGCAGCATCAGCGCCGAACACGGCCTCGGTCAGTTGAAAGTGGATGAAGCGATGCACTACAAGTCGCCGGTCGAAGTGCGCCTCATGCAGACGATCAAGGCCGCGCTCGATCCGGACAACCTGATGAATCCCGGCAAGGTCGTGCGCTGGAGCGCGGCGCTTGCGAAGGAGAACATCGCATGAAGATTCGCGTGCTGTCGGACCTGCATCTCGAATGCGACGAGCCGCTGGCGATTCCCTACGCCGAGGCCGATCTCGTCGTGCTGGCGGGCGACATACACAACCACGCCGAAGGTTTGCGCTGGGCCGCGGAAAATTTCGGTTCCGATGTCCCTATCATCTACGTGCCCGGCAATCACGAGTATTACGACGCAGAGTTCGGCGCGATGGAAGCGGCGATGCAGGACGCCGCGCGCAGCGTCGACAACGTGCACTATCTGAACAACGCGTCGCTGGTGGATCGGCGTGGCGCGTGGCGCGTGCTCGGCACGACGCTCTGGACGGACTTCGCGCTGTTCGGGTCCGGCGACGCGGACATCGAAAACGCCAAGGAGGCGTGCACGAAGGTCATGCTCGACTACAAAGGCCTGATCCAGCTCGCGTGGCCCGAGCCGGACGGCGAGCACCGCGAGTTCGCGCCCGACGACTCGCTCGCGTTGCACGAACAGGCCCGCGCGTGGCTCGAAAGTGAGCTCGCGAAACCGTTCATGGGACAGACCATCGTCGTCACGCATCACGCGCCGATGCGCGCGAGCCTCGCGCCGCGCTATGCGGAAGATCTCGTGTCGGCGGGCTTCGTCAATCACCTGCCGTCGCTCGCGCGTGCGCCGGTATCGCTGTGGATTCACGGCCATACACATACGTCGTTCGATTACGTCGTCGAGGGCACGCGGGTCGTGTGCAATCCGCGCGGCTATTTCAGCCGGCGCCGCCAGGAATGGGAGAATCCCGAATTCGCGTGGGACAAGGTCGTCGAGATATAGCGCAGCAACGAATCAGGAAGCACGGAACCGTGTTGGACTTTGCGGAGGGACGCCATGTGCGGCCGAATCAGCCAGTACCGACTACCGACGCATTACGCGCAGCGCCTGCATCTGAAAAATCCGTTCGTGCTCGTGGACGCCGCCGACAGGCGTCCCGGCTATAACCTGTCGCCCGGCACGCATCCGCTCGCCGTCTATCCCGACGAAACGATCCGCGCGGTTCATTGGGGCTACTGCCCGCCGTGGGCCATCCAGAAGAAGTTGCCGCAGACCATCAATGCGCGCGTCGAGACTGCGGCGACGAGCGCCTACTTCAAGCACTTGTGGAAGAAGGCGCGCATTCTCGTGCCCGCCGATGGCTGGTTCGAATGGCGCATCGAACCGCGCCCGGCAGATCCGGCGGCGAAGCCCTTCAAGCAGCCGTATTTCATTCAACGCGCGGACGGCGAGCCGATGTACCTCGCCGCGCTCACCAGCATCATGCGCGACGGAGATGCCGCGGCGCCCGGCGCGGGCTTCGTCATCGTGACGGCTGCGGCGGACGAAGGCCTGATCGATGTGCACGACCGCCGGCCGCTCGTATTCTCGCCCGCCGTCGCGCGACGCTGGCTCGATCCCGCCGCGTCACTCGAGGATCTCGCGGCGCTCGTCAAAGCCGACGGCGTGCCGGCGTCGCACTTCGTGTGGCATCGCGTATCGAGCGATGTGAATCGTGCGACCAACGACGAGCCGCGACTCATCGAGCCGCTGGAAACGCTGCTCTGAACTTCAGCGATCGTATGGATCGCGCATGCGGCGCATCCGCGCCTCGGGATCGTCGTCGATGCGCACCGGCACGAGACGCCGCTTCGCGTTGCGCTCCGACTGGCCACGCATGGCGTTGAAGAAATCGCGCGACGCCGGAACGGCGATCAGCACCAGAAGCGCGGCGAGTGCGAGCAGAAGTGGCGTACTCATGTGACCTATCCCGATTAAAAGTGCGATGGAACCAGTGCAGAAAGTACCAAGCTGCGGGCACATCGTGCGTAAGCAAGTGTTGCGGCGCGGCTTTTTTCGTAACTGAGCGCCCGCAGCTTCAGGTGACGACGAATTCCTTCAACGATTCCGCGTCCGCCGCGAGCGTATCGGGCAACGCCTCGCGCAGAAACTCCACCCATGTGCGGATTTTCGCGTCGAGATACTGGCGCGACGGATAGAGCGCGTAGACATTCAGCTCCTGCATCGTGTATTGCGGCAGCACGCGCACGAGCGTGCCCGCGCGCAGGCCGGGAAGCGCGGACGACGTCGGCAGCACGCCGATGCCCATGCTCTCGCGGATCGCGACGACCATCGCTTCGGCGACGTTCACCGTAAACGTCGACGGGCCGAGGCTCACGGTCTCCTGTCCGTTCGGGCCGTCGAACACCCAGCGATCCGGCGGAAACACAGGCGTCATCAGATGCAGGCACGTGTGGCGGACGAGATCGGACAACACGTGCGGCGCGCCGTACTGCTCGATATAGGCCGGCGAAGCGCACGCAATGCTGTACACCGAGCCGAGCCGCGCCGAAACGAGTCCGGAATCCGGCAGATCGGACGCGAGCACGACGGACACGTCATAGCCTTCGTCGAGCAGGTCCGGCACCCGTTGCGCGAGCGTCAGATCGACCTGCACCGATGGATGGCGCTCCTGATAGCGCGAGATCATCGGCACGATGTAGTGCTGGCCGAAGCTCGTCATCGAATGGACCTTGAGCTTGCCGGAAGGACGCGCGTGGGCGTCGCCGGCTTCGGCTTCGGCCTGATCGACATAGGCAAGAATCTGCTCGCAGCGCTGCAGATAGCGCTCGCCCGCTTCGGTGAGCGCGATGCGCCGCGTCGTGCGGTTCAGCAAGCGCGCGCGCAGATGCGCTTCGAGGTCCGATACGGCCCGCGAGGCATAGGCCGTCGTCGTATTGAGATGCTGCGCGGCGGCGGTGAAGCTGCCCGCTTCGACGACCCGCACAAATACGCGCATGTTCTGGAGCGTGTCCATGGCGCTTTTCCGTCTTCAAGAACTGTTCGTGGATCGAATTGTTGCACGGCTCGTAACAACGATTATCACAAGTATCGTAAGAATGCTTTGCATCCTTACGGGTTATTCGACAATCCGCGCAAAAATATAATTACTCCCTTGAATCTAATTCGAATTTGGGAGTGAATCGTGCGAGGACGCGTGTCCAAAAGCGCTGCTTGTGCCGTCGTTCTTACAGCGATATTAACAATTGCCGGGTGCGCGAGCACGGGCAAGAACGCGCCGCAGGATTCGCTCAAGGACGCAGCGACGCTCGATGTCGGCAGCGCCATTCGCGCCGCCAATGCCGACGCCCAATGGCCCGAGGCGCAATGGTGGCGCGCCTATGAGGACCCGCAACTCGACGCCTGGATTTCGCGCGCGACCCACGGCAGCCCCACGCTCGCGATGGCAGCCGCACGTGTGCGCGAGGCGCAGCAGCAGGCGGGCGTCGCGCGCTCCGAGCTCTTGCCGCACGTGGACGGCGCGATGAGCGTGTCGCGCAAGAACTGGCCCAATAACGATTTCTACGGCCCCGGTCCATACGCCGATACGACCACCTGGGACAACACCGCCGCCCTCTCGCTGTCCTACAACCTCGATCTCTGGCATCGCGACGACAACAACGCCGAACGCGCGCTCGACGTCGCCCATGTGCGCGCCGCCGATGCGCGCGCCGCGCAGCTCGAACTCGAAACGAACGTCGTGCGCGCTTACATCGGCTTCTCGCAGTCGTTCGCGCTGCTCGATATCGCGCAGGACACGCTTGCACAGCAGGAGCGCATCGCGGATTTCGCGCGGCGGCGTCTGAAAGGCGGCCTCGGCACGCAGCTCGAGGTGAGCCAGGCCGAAGCGCCGCTGCCCGAGTACGAGCGTCAGGTCGATGTCTACAAGGAAGAAATCCAGCTCGCGCGCAATCAACTGGCCGCGCTCGCTGGCGACGGTCCCGGCGCGGGCGAAGCGCTCACGCGTCCGGCGCTCTCGCTCGCGACGCCGCTGCCCCTGCCCTCTGCGCTGCCGGCGGAACTCGTCGGACATCGGCCCGATATCGTCGCGGCGCGCTGGCTGGTCGCGGCAGAGGCGCGCGGCATCGATGTGGCGAAGGCCGGTTTCTATCCGAACATCAATCTCGCGGCTTCTCTGACGCAGGCGTTCGCGGGCGGCGCGCTGCTCAGCTTCCTCACGCGCGATGCGTCGGGCTACAGCTTCGGCCCGGCGATCTCGCTGCCGATCTTCGAAGGCGGACGCCTGCGCGCGCAGCTCGGCGCGGCATCGGCGCAATACGATCAGGCCGTCGATCACTACAACGCGACGCTCGTCGCGGCGCTCAAGGACATCGCCGATCAGGTCGTGCGCGTGCATTCGCTCGACACGCAACTCGAAGCGTCCGGCCGCTCCGTCGCCGCCGCGCGCAAGAACTACGATCTCGCGAACGCAGGCTACAAGCGCGGGCTCACCGATTACCTGAACGTGCTCATTGCGCAGACGCAGTTGCTCAAGGCGCAGGACGGACAGGCACGCGTGCGCGCGCAACGGCTGGCGTCCTACGCGACGCTCACGTCGGCGCTCGGCGGCGGCATCGACGATCCGTCGAACGGGCCGGAACAGACCGCGCTCGCGCCGTCGAAGCACATCGGACCGTTCAGCAAGGCGGGCAACTGAGCATGTCGACGCCCGCTACGCTCATCGAACGTCCGTCGCTCAGGCTGGCCCTGCTCGACTGGGCGCGCACCGACGGTCTCGCGTGGGTCTATATCTTCAAGGCCGTGCTCGCCGCGCTCCTCGCGCTGTGGATCGCGATGCGCCTCGACATGCAGCAGCCGCGCACCGCGATGACCACCGTGTTCGTCGTGATGCAGCCGCAGAGCGGCATGGTGCTCGCGAAGAGCTTCTATCGTTTCTGCGGGACGATGGTCGGCCTCGTCGTGATGATGGTCTTCATCAGCCTGTTTTCGCAGCAGCCGGTGCTGTTTCTGTCCGCGACGGCGCTGTGGGTCGGCATCTGCACGGCGGGCGCGGCGCGCAACCGCAACTTTCGCTCGTACGGCTTCGTGCTCGCGGGCTACACGGCCGCGTTGATCGGCATTCCGGCGGCGCAGCATCCGGAGGCCGCGTATTTGTCGGCGCTCACGCGTGTCGGCGAAGTGACGCTCGGCATCGTGTGTTCCGGCGCGGTGAGCGCGCTCATCTTTCCGCAGCATGCGGGCGAGCAGGTCAAGACGACGGTGCGCCGGCGCTTCACGCAGTTCGTCGATTACGTGTGCCGCGCGCTGTCGGGCAACATGGAACGCGCGCAGATCGAGCGGACGAACCTGGCGTTCGTGTCGGATATCGTCGGCTTCGAGGCTGCGCGCAGTGTCGCCGTGTTCGAGAATCCCGAGTCGCGTATGCGCGGCGGGCGGCTCGCGCGTCTGAACAGCGAATTCATGAGCGCGTCGACGCGCTTTCACGCGCTGCATCAGTTGATGAACCGGCTACGCGAGAACGCATCGGCGACGACCATCGCCGCGCTCGAACCGTTCTTTCGCGAAGTGCCGCCGCTCTTGTCGCTGTCGGGCGAGCCGGTGCGCAACGCCGCCGATGCCGCGCACGCCGCCGCGCAGTTGCGCGATTACAAGGCCGCGCTGCCGAAGCGCGTGCGCGCGGCGCGTGTCTCGCTCGAAACGAATCCGGACTTCGCGCAGCTCGAATTCGATACCGCCGCGGAACTGCTCTACCGCTTCGTCGACGACATGCTCGCGTATGCCGAAACGTATGCGTCGCTGACATCGCCGTCGCACGAACGCGAGCGCTGGATCGCGCGCTACGTGCCGAAGACCAACCTGCTCGCGGCGGCCATCTCGGGCCTGCGCGGCGCGGTCGTGATGTTCATTCTCTCCGCATTCTGGATCGAAACCGCTTGGCCGAGCGGCGGCACGATGGTGCTCAACGCCGCGGCCGTGTGCGCGCTGGCATCGTCCTCGCCGCGACCGACGCTCATGTCGGCGCAAATGGCGATCGGCACGATGCTCGCGAGCGTCGTCGGCATGATCGTCGTGTTCGGCGTGTTTCCGCATATCGACGGCTTCGCGATGATGTGCGCCGCGCTCGCGCCCGCGCTGCTGCTCGGCGCGTATCTGAGCACGCGGCGCACGCTCGCGGGCGTGGGCATCGGCTATTGCATCTTCTTCTGCTTTCTCGCGGGCCCGGACAATCTGGTCCACTACGATCCGACCGGCTTCATGAACGATGCGCTCGCGCTCGTGCTGTCGATGATCGTCGCCGCGATCGCCTTCGCCGTGCTCCTGCCGACCGATGCGCCGTGGCTGCGTCATCTGCTGCTCGGCGACTTGCGGCGCGAAGTCGTGAACGCGCGCCGCGGACGGCTCGCCAGTCTCACGACGCACTTCGAGAGCCGCACGCGCGATCTGCTCTCGCAGATCAACGCGCTCGCCAACGGCCGTGCCGATTTGCAACGCGACGCGCTGCAATGGCTTTTCGCGGTGCTCGAATTCGGCAATGCGGTGATCGACTTGCGGCGCGAAATGGCGGCGCTGCCGCGTGAGCCGATCTCATGCCGACGCCCGGTCGATGCGACGCTCGATGCCGTCGCGCGGCTCTTCGATCGGCCGCAGGCGAAGCGCTTCGACGCCGCGCTCGCCGCGACGGAACGTGCGATCGCCGATACGCAGGCGCTACTCGCGTCGGCCGATCGACCGCGCGAAGACAGACACCGGTTGCAGCGCATCGCGAGTCATCTGCATTTCATCCGCACTGCGCTGCTCGATCACGAATCCCCGTTCGCGCAGTTCGCGCCCGCCGAAAAACCCACGCCCGAAGGAGCGCCCCATGTTCCCGCGTAATGTCGCCATCCTCGAAGCCTATGTGCCGACGATACTGCTGCTCTTCATCGCGGGCGCGATGATCACGTGGGTCGTCGATCGGGTGCTCTCGCTGACGGGGCTCTATCGCGTGGTCTGGCATCCGGCGCTCTTTCGGGCAAGTCTGCTCGTGTGCATCTGCGGCACGCTCGGGCTCGCCGCGTATCGATGAGCGGCGTCACTTTCCTCCAAGCTGAACAAAGAGTTGCATCATGATTCTTCGGAAAATAATCGGTCTCGTCTTGACGATCGCCATCTTCGCGGTCGCGCTCATCATCGGGCGCGTGCTGTGGGTGCATTACATGGACGAGCCGTGGACGCGCGATGGCCGCGTGCGCGCGGACGTCGTCAATGTCGCGCCGGATGTGTCGGGCGCGGTCGTGCAGTTGCCGGTTCGCGATAACCAGCTCGTGAAGAAAGGCGATCTGCTGATGGAAATCGATCCGTCGCACTATCAGATCGCGGTCGAGCAGGCGCAGGCGAGCGTCGCGGCGCGCGCGGCCGAACTGCGCATGCGCCGTGCGGATGCCGCGCGCCGCGCCGATATGGACAGCCAGGTCGTGTCGAAGGAAGCGCGCGAGAACGCGATGCAGACCGCATCGACCGCCGAAGCGCAGTTGCAGCAGGCGCAGGCCGCGCTCGACGCCGCGAAGCTTAACCTCGAGCGCACGAAGGTGTTTTCGCCGGTGGATGGCTATGTGACGAACCTGAACGTGTTCCGCGGCGATTATGCGACGGCGGGCGCGGCGAAGCTCGCGATCGTCGATAGCCATTCGTTCTGGGTGTACGGTTACTTCGAGGAAACTAAGCTGCCGCACGTGCGTATCGGCGACAAGGCGTCGATTCGCCTGATGAGCGGCGGCGAGCTGAAGGGGCATGTGGAGAGCATCTCGCGCGGCATTTATGACCGTGACAATCCGCAGAGCCGCGAACTGCTCGCCGACGTGAATCCGACGTTCAACTGGGTGCGGTTGGCGCAGCGCGTGCCGGTGCGTTTGCATATCGATGACGTGCCGGAGGGGGTGCTGTTGAGCGCGGGGACGACTTGTACGGTGGTGATTGCGCCTTCGAGTTGAGCAATTCTCCGTGCCATTCGCGATGCCGTTAAAATGCACGAGTCGATCGCAAAAGCAGGAAGCTCGAATGGAACCCAAAAAAATTGGACGGATAGCCGTTTCGGCTATTCCGCCGCGCGAGAAGATCGCGCCGAAAGCCGACCGTGACATCGACATGTCGACGCCGGAATCGCGCGAGCGTGTGTCGGCTGCGGTGAGGAAGATCATTCAGACGCACAACATCGCAATCAAGGCACTCGCCAAGCGCTGATGCTGCTCAACGCTCGTTATGTCATTGCAGTACACGATGACATTTTGGACCTCGAAGGCGGTTTGCCCGGATTTGCGCAAGCGGGCCCCGGCGGTGTCGAGGCAGTGCTCGCGCGAGTCGAGAATCATGCGCACTACGCAGGACTGGACGATATCTTCGGCATTGCGGCGATGTACGCGGTCGCGATCGCTCGGGGCCATGTTTTCAATGACGGGAACAAACGCACGGCTCTGGTCTGTGCCCTGACGTATCTGAGCGTCCAGGGCTACGACCTTTCCTCCACGCTCGAAATCGAGGACGATCTCGTCGAAGTGATGGTCGAAGTCGCAGAAGGGAAAATCGAGCGCGAAGAACTGGCCGATTACCTGTCGGTGATCTGCATGTGCTCTTGAGCCAGCCAGACGAATAAAAGCCCGCTCCGGTTTCCCCGAGCGGGCTTTTCACATCCGGCCTGCATGTCGCCTTACTTCAACACCACCTTCACATCGAAATACTTCTGCGCGAAGCGATCGATGGTCCCATCGTCCTTCAGTTCCTTCAGCGCACGATTGAGCGATTCCTTCAGCGCCTTGTCGTTCTTGCGCACGCCGAAGCCCACGCCGGAACCCAGCAGCTTGTCATCCGACACAGCCGGTCCCGCGAACGCGAAGCCCGCGCCCTGCGGCTGCTTCAGAAATCCCTTCGACGCCGCTTCGGCATCCTGGAACGCCGCATCCAGACGGCCCGACGCGAGATCCGCGTAGATCTGGTCCTGCGCCTGATACGACTCGACATCGATGCCCGCCGGCGCCCACTTCGCCTTCGCGTAGGTCTCCTGGATGGAGCCTTGCAGCACGCCCACGCGCTTGCCCTTCAGACCATCGACGCTCGGCTGGATCGTGCTGCCCTTCTTCGCGATCAGTTGATTCGGGATCGTATAGATAGGGTCCGTGAAGTCGATCGCGACCTTGCGCTTGTCGGTGATCGTCATGTCCGAATTGATGCCGTCGAACTTGCGCGCCTGCAATGCGGGAATGAGGCCGTCGAACGAATTCTCGACCCACACGCACTTCATCTTCAGTTTCGCGCACACCGCGTTGCCGATGTCGATATCGAAGCCCTTCAACTCGCCGCTCGGCGACTTCGATTCGAACGGCGCATAAGACGCTTCGACGCCAAAACGCAGTTCCTTCATGTTATCGGCTGCATGCGCATTCAACGCGGCGACGCCCGTGCCGATAGTGGCGCCCAGCACCGCGAACGCGGCCAACTTGCGACCGACCAGATACGATTTCTTCAACTTCCATCTCCTTCCATTGCGGTTCGATTCTGGTGTCATGATGCGGCTTCGCACATCCGATGAAGCATGCGGCACAAAATTTCCCATTCGCACCCGACACCGGGGCGCGATTGTAGCGCGTGCGAACCGGATTCAATCGAGAGAGGCGAGCGTCGATTCGGTCGTATCGACAACCATCAGGCCAGCGCGCAGCCCCGGTTTGACCTTCGGATTCGGAAACACGATGCGTTCTTCATCGTGCGACACGCGATAGCGATAGTCGCCGTCGCGCGCGAGTTCGGTGCCTGCGGAGAATGCGGTGAAGTTCGGCACATCGCTCGCCACATTCAGCACGAAGTGCTCGCTTTGCTTGTCGATCTGCGCAACGACCGTGAACACGCGCAACGGCGTCTGCTCCGTGGCTGCCTCGCCCGCGATCAGGCGGCGCAATGCCGCATCCGATGCCGCGAAGCGCGCAAGGTCGTTCTGCCCGAACGGCCGCACTTTGCCCTGTTCCAGCGTGCACGCGAGCGCGCCCGCTTTCTCGGCGGTGAAGTGCGTGAAGGTATTGCCCTTCTCGCGATGCAAAAGCACGGCTTGCAGACGCGCATCGCGCAGCCAGTCGAACATCGCGCGTGCGAGCGGCGCGCCCGTGTGCGGCAACAGCGCGAACTGCTCGAACACCGATGCGCGGATCGCCGTGTGCATATCGATGTGCCACTTCGGATGCTCAACGGCAGCGAAGAAGTCCAGCGCGGCGCGCTCCAGTTCGTCGGCGCGCGGTGCTTCGCGGCTCTTCTCGAAACGCGCATGACGGCCGCTGAACAGGCGGTTGAGGTCGTCGTCGAGATAGCGATCGCCCGCGCGCATCGCGCCGATGTTGCCGAGCACGACCAGCACGCGCGCGGCGAGCGGCGCGCGGCCATGCGCGATATCCGCGACGAGCGGCGACAGCATCTCGATCGGCGCGGTTTCATCGCCATGAATGCCCGCCGATACGAGCACGCTGTGCGCCGGTTCCCGCGCGGGTTCGAGCAGCAACACGCCTTCGCCCTGCCATGTCCAGCGCACGCCGGAAGGCGCGGTTCCGGCGTTCGTCGCAGGACGCCTGCCTTCGAGCGTGAAAGCGAGGAAATCGTCGAGCAGGGATGAATCAGCGCTGGAAGTCATAGACGGCACCGAGTCCGAGGATGGTCGTCAGTTCGTCGAGCGCCGCGCGCGATTCCGCGAGCAGCTTCGGATCGGCGAGATCGGCGGGCGCAAGCCGGTCGCGATAGTGTCTGTCGATCCACGCATCGAGCTGGGTGAATAGCGCGTCGTTCATCCATACGCGCGCATTGACCGCGGCGCGCTCGGCTTCATCGAGCACGACACGCAGACGCAGGCACGCCGGACCGCCGCCGTTCTTCATGCTCTCGCGCAAATCGAAGACGAGCACTTCGTCGATGGGCGTCTTGCGCGACGCGAGCGAATCGAGATAAGCCGCCACGCGCGCATTTTCGCGGCATTCCTGCGGCACGATGAGCAGTTGCCTGCCATCCGTACTCGACAGCAACTGGCTGTTGAAAAGATACGAAGAGACCGCGTCTTCCACGCTCACTTCGCTTTCCAGCACTTCGAGCGCGGTGAACGGCGTGCCGAGCGCGTCGAGCTTCGTGCGCAACTCGTCATAGACCTTGTGCTGATCGACGAACGCGCGCTCGTGACAAAAGAGCGTCGTGCGATTGCCGACCGCGATCACGTCGTTATGGAACACGCCTGCATCGATCACGTCGGGCGATTGTTGCGCGAACACGGTTGCGTCATTGGACAGGCCATGCAGACGCGCGACCGCGCGGCTCGCTTCGAGCGTCTGACGCGCGGGATAGCGCTGCGGCTGCGGACCCTGACCGTACTCGCTCTTGCCATACACGAAAAATTCGACGCCCTTGTCACCGTACTCACGAGCGAAGCGCGTATGGTTCGCCGCGCCTTCGTCGCCGAGCGCGGGCGTGCCGGGCAGCGCGTGATGAATGCGAAAGCGGGCTTCATCGGCGAAAATCGCGCCGAGCGAGCGCCGCGTTTCGCCATGCTCGATCGCACGATGCAGCTTGGCCGCGAGATTCGCGGGCGTGAAATGCACGCGGCCGTCTTCCGTGTCCGCCGATGGGCTCACGGTCGCGGCGTTCGCGGTCCACATCGCCGATGCCGAGCTTGCCGCGGCGAGCAGTTCGGGCGCTTCACGCGCGGCGCGCGCGATCACGCTGGCGTCGTCGCCGGAAAAGCCGACATCGCGTAACAGCCTGATCGAGGGCCGTTCCAGCGGCGGCAGCACGCCTTGCTGAAAACCGAGATCCGCGAGCCGCTTCATCTTGCGCAAGCCCTGCTTCGCGGCGGCCTTCGGATTCGCCACCGACTTCTCGTTGCTGCGCGACGCGACATTGCCGAACGAAAGTCCCGCGTAGTTGTGCGTCGGGCCGACCAATCCGTCGAAGTTCGCCTCGTATGCTTTCGATGCCTGCATGGTCATTTCCCGTACTTAAAACGTGAGTCCCGGCGATACGCTCGCGGGCATCTGCAATTGCGCGCTTTCCACCGACGCCATCGGATACGAGCAATAGTCCGCCGCGTAATACGCGCTCGGCCGCTGATTGCCCGAGCGTCCGATGCCGCCGAACGGCGCCGCCGAAGATGCGCCGTTGGTCGGCCGGTTCCAGTTGACGATGCCCGCGCGGATCGCGCGCTGGAAGTGCTTCCATGCGGCTTCGTCGTCGGCGAGGAGACCTGCGGAAAGGCCGAAGGCGGTGTCGTTCGCGCGCTCGATCGCTTCGTCGAAAGTCCTGTAGCGCGTGACCTGCACCATCGGACCGAAGTGCTCTTCGTCGGGCACGTCGCGGGCGTTCGTCACGTCCAGAATCGCGGGCGACACGAAGCCGAGGTTCGCGGCGCGCTGCGTCATTTCGAGCACCGGCTTCGCACCCGCTTCGATCAGACGCGTCTGCGCATCGACGAGGCGCGCCGCCGCGCGCGCCGAAATCACGGCGCCCATGTACGGCTGCGGTTGATCGTCGAATTTGCCGACAGCGATGTTCGCGCTCACCTCGGTGAAGCGCTGCATGAATCGCTCGCCGAAGGCATCGTCGGGAACGAAGAGACGGCGCGCGCACGTGCAACGCTGCCCCGCCGACAGAAACGCCGACTGGATCGTGTGATGCACGGCTGCATCGATATCTTCGACGTTCGCGACGACGAGCGGATTGTTGCCGCCCATCTCCAGCGCGAGCACGATCTCGGGACGGCCGCCGAACTGCTTGTGCAGCAGCGTGCCCGTGTCCGAACTGCCAGTGAAGAACAGACCGTCGATCTGCCGGTGATTCGCGAGCGCGACGCCGGTATCCTTCTCGCCCTGCACGAGATTGAGTACACCCGCGGGCAATCCGGCCTGAATCCACAGTGCGAGCGTCGCGGCCGCGACGCCGGGCGCGAGTTCCGACGGCTTGAACACGACGGCATTACCCGCGATCAGCGCCGGCACGATATGCCCGTTCGGCAAGTGCCCCGGAAAGTTGTATGGTCCGAACACGGCGACAACACCATGCGGACGATGCCGCAATACCGCGACGCCATCGGCCATCGGCGCGCGCTTTTCGCCGGTGCGCTCGTGATATGCCTGCACGGAGATATCGACCTTCGCCGCCATCGATGCGACTTCCGTGCGCGCTTCCCACAGCGGCTTGCCGGTCTCGCGGCCGATCGCGCTCGCGAGCGCTTCCTTGTTCTCGTTCAGCAACGCGGCGAAGCGTTTGGCGATCGCGACGCGCTCATCGAACGAAAGCGCGGACCACGAAGCGAACGCGCGCCGCGCCGACGACACCGCGCGATCCACGTCTTCCGCCGACGCGCTCCGGCCTTGCCATACGGTTTCATCGGAACCCGGATTACGCGATGCGAACGCCGCGCCCTTGCCTTCCTGCCAGGCGCCGCCGATATACAACTGGTTCGAAATATCCATGTTCTCTCTCATTCATTTTGCTCGCGGATAGGACGTCAGCACGCGCACGTCATCGCCTTCCTTCACGCGCAATGCGGCGGCTTCTTCCGCCGTCAGCAGGAACGCGCCGTTCTCGACCGCGCCCGTCGTCGCACCGCAGCGGAAGTCTTCGAGCAGCGTGTTCGATACGAGGCTCTTCGCGTTGCTGTCCGTCTCCGTGCGATCGCCGATGCGCACGCGGGCCAGCACGCTCTCGCGCACCGTGCGCAAGTCGGCCGTATGGCATTCGAGCACCGGGCCCGCATCGAAGATATCGACGTGATTCTCGTAACGCAGCCCTTCGGCTTCGAGCATCTTGCGCGCGGGCGTCGTGTCCTTGTGCGTGACGCCGACCGCGCGTTGCGCGGCATCGGGCAGCAGGTCGAGATACACCGGATAGCGCGGCATCAGCTCGGCGACGAACGACTTCTTGCCATGTGAGCTCAGGTAATCCGCTTCGTTGAAATCGATCTGATAGAAGTGCGAGCCGACCGCGTTCCAGAACGGCGACTCGCCGTTCTCGTCGAAATGGCCGCGCAATTCCGCGCACAAACGCTGCGGAAAGCGATCGGTGAACTGCGCGATGAACATGAAGCGCGAACGCGACAGCAAACCGCCCACGCCGGCCGTCCGGTAACGCGGGCTCAGAAACAGCGAGCACACTTCCGCATAACCGGTCAGATCGTGCGAGATATTGAGCAGCGACATGCGCGTCCAGACGCCCATGTCCTTGCTCGCATGCACGACCGTCGACACGCGATAGTTGTAGAACGGCTGCTCCAGCCCGACTTCCGTTTCGATGCCGCACACCCCCGCGACATCGCCCGTCGCGGTGTCTTCCATCACGAAGAAATAGCCCGCTTCAAAGGCTTGCGCATCGCCGTCGAGCGTGCGGCGCGCGCGTTCGACGCGTGCCGCGAGCGCATCGCGATCCGGCTTGAACGTGGTGAGTCCCGGACCCGTTTCCTGGGCGAGCGCGACGAGCGCATCGACATCGCCCGGCTGCGTGCAACGCACGACGATCATTGCAATTCTCCCGATGCCTGATGCAACGGCACGCAACGCACCGTGTCCTTGTCCTCCACGCCGAGCGCGGCGCGCGCGGCGGCGGTCAGTGCGGCGCCGTCGGCGCGCGTGCCCGCGAGTCCGGCGACGATGCAGCGGAACTCATGCGCGCCGCCCGCCGCGACGATATACGGCGCGCCGCTTTCGGACGCGCCGTCGCGCACCGTGCGCAGTTCGCTCGAACTCGCCGATGCGCTCTTGCCGACGGCGATCGTGAGCACCGGGCCCGCGTCGAAGATATCGACGAAACGATCCGGCTCGAAGCCTTCTTCGAGATGGATGTCGTAGGCGAGCAGCGTGCCTTCGTTCGGCTCGCCGAGCACGCGCTGCGCTTCGCCGGGCAGCAAAGGCACGTAGAGCGGATAGCTCGGCATCACTTCCGCGATGAACGTGCGGCTGCGTCCGCCCGATTCCGATTCCACCTGCTCGAAGTCGCGACCGAAGAACTTGCGCCCGACCGCATCCCAGAACGGCGACGCGCCGGCATCGTCGGTGACGCCGAGCATCAGCGAAAAGACTTCGCCCGAGAAGCGCTTGCGGTTCGCGGCGATGTAGATCATGCGCGCGCGCGACAGCAGATGCGCCGCTGCTTCGTTCGCTTCGTCGCGCAGCGACGGATCGATGTAGAAACCCGTCAGGCGGCTCTTGCCCGTGAGTTCATGCGACATCGTGAGCGCGTGGATCTTGCGGTTCACCTTGAGCTCGCGCGACGCGTGGATCAGCGCGTCGTTGCGAAACGCGTAGAACGGCTCGGAATAGCCCGCCGACGCGACGATGCTCGACGTGCCGAGCAGCCTGCCCGTTTGCGAATCTTCGAGCACGAAGAGATAGAACTCCTCGCCGGGAAATTCGACTTCGGCGCGAAACGAGTCTTCCGACAGCGCGACGCGCGTTTCGAGCGCGCGCCTGTCGCGCGGCAGCGAGTGCAGCACGGGAAGCGCTGCGCGCGCCATCCGTTCGAGCTCGTCGAGATCGGAGAGTCTTGCGGGACGGACGAATAGCATCATCGGGTCCTGTGGGTCACTTGACGGCGGCGGCGCCGACGACCTGTTCGATCGCCTTGCCGATGCGCGCGAAACCTTCGTCGAGATCGGCCATCGGCATGATGAGCGACGGTGCGAAGCGCAGCACGTTCGGCCCGGCGATCAGCATGATGACGCCGTTCGCCGCCGCCGCATTGAGCACGTCCTTCGCGCGGTCCTTGTAGGCGTCGTTCAGTTCCGCGCCGATCAGAAGACCCCGCCCGCGAATCTCCTTGAACATGCCGAAGCGCTCGTTCAGACGCTCAAGATGCGCCTTGATCGCGCGGCTGCGCTCGTTCACGCCTTCGAGCAGCTTCGGATCGCTGATGAGTTCGACGACCTTCTCCGCGATCGACGCGCCCAGTGGATTGCCGCCATACGTCGTGCCGTGCACGCCGACCTTGAAATGCGCGGCGATCTCGGTCGTCGTGAGCATCACGCCGATCGGGAAGCCGTTGCCCAGCGCCTTCGCGCTCGTGAGAATGTCGGGCGTCACGCCGTATTGCATGTACGCGTAGAACGTGCCCGTGCGGCCGACGCCGGTCTGCACTTCATCGAAAATAAGCAGCGCGCCGTGCTTGTCGCACGCTTCGCGCAGGCCCTTCAGGAACGCGGGATCGGCGGGCAGCACGCCGCCTTCGCCCTGCACCGGCTCGACGATGACCGCGCAGGTTTTCGGGCCGATGGCTTCGAGCGCCTTCGGCAGATCGTTGTACGGCAGATGACGGATGCCCTGCGGCTGCGGGCCGAAACCTTCGGCGTACTTCGGCTGGCCGCCGACGCTCACCGTGAAGAACGTGCGGCCATGGAACGACTGCGTGAACGAGATGATCTCGATCTTGTCGTCGCCGTGATTGTCGATTGCATAGCGGCGCGCGAGCTTCAGCGCCGCTTCGTTCGCTTCCGCGCCCGAGTTCGCGAAGAATGCGCGATCGGCGAAGGTCAGATCGGTCAGGCGTTTCGCGAGACGCAACACCGGCGCGTTGGTGTAGCCATTGCCGATGTGCCAGAGCTTTTCGCCCTGCTCGTGCAGCACTTTCAGCAATTCGGGATGGCCGTGGCCCAGCGCCGTCACCGCGATGCCGCCGGCGAAATCGACGTAATCGCGGCCTTCGGTGTCCCATACGCGCGAGCCGCGGCCCCGGTCGGGCACGAAACTGGCCGGCGCGAACACCGGAACCATTACTTCGTCGAATGTACCGCGATTCACATTGATGTCGGTCATGAGCCACTCCTCGTCAGGTTCGTGCATCGGTGTCGTGCACCGGTTCTTGGCAGTCAGGTTCGATATTAGGCAATCGCGCGCGTTCCGTCTTGCGCGTTCGCGACATGCTTCGATGGGCTTTTTCGCTGCTTTTCAGGCGGGTTCGGGCGGCTCGATCAGCGCGCCGCCGCGCGGCTCGTCGATGGCGCCGCCGCGCTGCTTTTCGATCCAGTTGCGGCGCTCCTCGCGCGGCGTCACGCCGAAGCGGTCGCGATACGCATTGGAAAAGTGCGCCGCCGATGAAAAGCCGCACGCGAGGCTGATCTGCACCACAGATTTGCTCGTGCGCTGCAACTGCGTGCGCGCTTTCGTCAGGCGCAGATTGAGGTAATACTTCGACGGCATCGCGCCGAGATACTGGCGAAAGAGCCGTTCGAGCTGCCGGCGCGAAATGCCGACGAGATTCGCGATTTCATCGGTGGCGAGCGGATCTTCGATGTTCGCTTCCATCAGTTGCAATGCATCGTTCAGGCGCGGATGACGCTCGCCGGGCGCGGTGACGAACGGAATGCGCTGACGCTCGGTGCCCGCGCGCAAGGTGCCGATGCCGAGCGAATCCGCGATGCGCTCCGCGAGA
Source organism: Caballeronia jiangsuensis (assembly GCF_046030135.1). Taxonomy (NCBI): domain Bacteria; kingdom Pseudomonadati; phylum Pseudomonadota; class Betaproteobacteria; order Burkholderiales; family Burkholderiaceae; genus Caballeronia; species Caballeronia jiangsuensis. Next base: position 45,287 of record NZ_JAQQDB010000013.1, on the reverse strand, counting down.
TCCGGGCCGTGGTCGCGCGCGATCATCGCGAGCATGAAGTCGATGCTCGCCTGGCCGCCGGAACACGTGGCGCGATCGCGGTCGATTTCGAAAATCTGCTGGCTGACGATCGCGCGTTCGAACTGCTCGGTGAATTGCTGATACGTCTCCCAGTTCACCGCGACGCGATATTGCGCGAGCTGGCCGGCCATCGCGAGCCACCACACGCCGTGATGGATGCCGGTGACGAGCGGCGTGCGCGGCGCGACGCGCGCAAGGCTCGCGAGAAAGAGCCGGTAATCGGCGAATTGCTGATAGCGCTCCGACACGACGATGAGCCAGTCGCAGCGCACCGCGTCGTTGAACGCGCAATCGGCCGGGAGTTGCGCGCCGCCCGAAAGCGGCACGGGCCGGCCGTCCCAGGAACAGATGCGCCATTCGTAGAGACGATGGCCGTCGATCTCGTTGGCGAGAGAAAGTGTGTCGATGATCGGGCCGATGCCGCTCATCGACATCGGCGGGAGCGCGACGATCGCAACCTGCAGCGGCGCGCCTGCCACGTTATTTCAGGCTGCCCGACAGGAACTGGCGCAGACGCTCGCTCTTCGGCGCGCTCAGCACTTCCGCGGGCGCGCCCTCTTCTTCCGTGCGCCCCTGATGCAGGAACATCACGTGATTCGACACATTGCGCGCGAAGCCCATCTCGTGCGTGACGACGATCATCGTGCGGCCTTCCTCGGCGAGCTTCTGCATCACCTTCAGCACTTCGCCGACGAGTTCGGGATCGAGCGCGGACGTGGGTTCGTCGAAGAGCATGACGTCGGGATGCATCGCGAGCGCGCGCGCAATCGCGACGCGCTGCTGCTGGCCGCCCGACAAATGCGACGGATACTGCTTCTCGACGCGCGGCGGCAGGCCCACTTTCTCCAGATACGTGCGCGCGCGGTCTTCCGCTTCCTTCTTCGACACGCCGAGCACGTGCATCGGCGCTTCCATCACGTTCTCGATGGCCGTCATGTGCGACCAGAGATTGAAATGCTGGAACACCATCGCGAGCTTGGTGCGCACGCGCTGCAACTGCTTGTGATCCGCGACTTCGAGATTGCCCGCGCGGTCGGCCTTTGTGCGCACCGTTTCACCATCGACGATGATCTGCCCTGCGTTCGGCCGCTCCAGAAAATTGATGCAGCGCAAAAACGTGCTCTTGCCCGAGCCGCTCGCGCCGATGATGCTGATCACATCGCCCGCGCGGGCGGCGAGCGAGACGCCCTTCAACACTTCGTTGTCGCCGTAGCGCTTGTGAATGTCCTCGGCGACGAGCTTGGTCGCGACGTCTTTGGCGGTTGGCTCCAACGCTTTCTCCTCGGGTGATGACAGGGACTGATGCATGGGTTCGAATTCTACCGCTCAGGCGCGCCGTGCCGTTCGCGCCGCGCCCGCCGGCCGCAGGTACGCGAGCCAGTGCTGCTCCGCGCGCCGGAAAGCCGCGACGAGCGCGAACGAGATCGCCACGTACAGGAGCGCCGCGATGCCGAACGACTCGAACGATTGATAGGTGGCCGAATTCGCATCGCGCGCGACCTTGAGGATATCCGGCACGGTCGCGGTGAAGGCGACGGTTGTCGCGTGCAGCATCAGGATCACTTCGTTGCTGTACAAAGGCAAGGCGCGGCGCAGCGCCGACGGCAGGATCACGCGGCGATACATCGTGAAGGTGCTCATGCCGTAGGCACGCGCGGCTTCCACTTCGCCGTGGGGAATCGCGCGGATCGCGCCGGCGAAGATTTCGGTCGTGTAGGCGCACGTATTCAGTGCGAACGCGAGAATCGCGCAATTGAAGCCGCTGCGAAAGAACGCTTCGAGCAGGGATTGCGTGCGCACGAATTCCAGGCTGTACATGCCCGTGTAGAGCAGCAGCAGTTGTACATAGAGCGGTGTGCCGCGAAACACGTACGTGTAGATGCGCACCGGCGTCGAGAGCCAGCGATTGCGCGACACGCGCGCGCAGGCGAGCGGCACCGCCGCGCAAAAGCCGAGCACGATCGAGGCCGCGAGCAGCCATAAGGTGACGACGAGGCCCGACGCGCGCATGCCGTCGGAGTACAAAAACGGACGCCAGTATTCGGCGAAGATCTGGATCATGGCTTGTCGCTCGCTGGCAAAGGTCAGAGTTCGGCGTGCCGCACGCCGATCGAATAGCGGCGCTCGAGCGCCATCAGCACGAGATTCGACGCGCTCGTGATCGCGAGATAGATCAGCGCCGCGATCAGGATGAAGAAGAACATGTTGAACGTGCTCTTGCCCGCGTCCTGCGAGGCCTTCACGACATCGGCGAGACCGATGATCGACACGAGCGCCGTCGCCTTCACGAGCACCTGCCAGTTGTTGCCGATGCCCGGCAGCGCGAAGCGCATCATCTGCGGAAAGAGGATGCGGCCGAACACGCGCATGCCGCTCATGCCGTATGCGCTGCCCGCTTCCAGTTGGCCGCGCGGCACCGCGAGAAACGCGCCGCGAAAGGTTTCGGTGAAGTACGCGCCGTAGATGAACCCGAGCGTGAGCACGCCGGCCGTGAACGGATCGATGTCGAACTGATCCCAGCCGAAGGCATCGGTCAGATTGTTCACCGCGATCTGGATGCTGTAGAAAAGCAGCAGCATCAGCACGAGATCGGGTACGGAGCGAATGAGCGTCGTGTATGCGGTCGCGATGCCGCGCAACGGCGCGTGACGCGAGAGTTTCGCCGATGCGCCGGCCAGGCCGAGCAGCACCGATACCGCGAGAGACAGCACCGCGAGCGCGAGCGTTTCCTTAGCGCCCGCCCAAAGGACCGGGCCGAAGCCGTACAGGTTCAAGTGTCGCCTCCAACGTCTTTCGTGTTGATCGGAAAGAGACGGAGCGCGCTTCGAAAGACACGCTCCGGCGATGGCGGCGATACTCGCAAGCGAAGATCAATCGCTCAATGATGAGGAAGTGTGTTTGCTGCGACGCAGCATCAGGACGACGCGAGCGGCGGCGCGCTCATGCGCCCGCCGCGCAACGCTGCCCGCGCGCGACAGACAGGAAAACCCGCATACGCGCGGCGGACGAAACTTGCGTTTTTCAGGTCGCATTTTCGATAGACCGCGCGCCGGCCTTTCACGCGCGCGCGACGCTCCGCACGAGCTGCGCGACCTGCCCGTTCGCCACGGCGATCTCCGGGCTGTCCTGCAGCAAGGGCAGGAACTGCTCCGCGAAGACGGGATCGCGCGTCCCGGCGCTGAACATGTCGACGACCGCCTTCGCGTGCGCGATGCGCGCGTCGGCGGTGGCTTCGTCGTCGTCGAGCACGTCGTCGATGGCCGCGATCAGCGTCGACAGCGGCGCGAGCCAGCGATACGCCGAACCGTTGATCACGATCTGCAGGAATTCGCCCGGCGACACCGGCCCGAACTCGGCTTCGTGGCGCGCGCGCAGATGCGCGAGCACGCTGCGATGAAGCGCGAGCAGCGGATGCCGCACGTCGCGCAGGAAAGCGGTGGCTGTCTGGTCGTTCATGGTCGTGCCTCGTCTGGAAACGACTAATGTGAGGACGATTCGGTATCGATCAAGCGCCGCGCGTCCTGCCCGCGTAACGGATGAATTCCGCGGCGGAGAGCGGCGCGGAAAAGAGCCAGCCCTGCCCGAACTGGGCGCCGCGCGCGAGCAGATACGCGGCCTGCTCCTCGTGCTCGATGCCTTCGGCGATCACCTGCACGTCGAGCGTCGTGGCCATGTCGATGATATGCGACGCGACGCTGCTCGACGCCGCATCCTGTCCGACGGTATCGACGAAGGACTTGTCGATCTTCAGGCCGTCGATGCGAAAGTTCTGCAGATGCGAAAGGCTCGAATAGCCGGTGCCGAAATCGTCGAGATACACGGCGTGGCCCGCGTCCCGGAACGCGCTGATGACTTCCTTGGCGGCTTCGGCATCGAGAAAGCTGCGCTCGGTCGCCTCGATACGGATTTGCGACGGCCGCACGCCCTGTTGCGCGATCGCCGGGCCGAGCACGTCGAGAAAACGATGCGTCGTGAGATCCTGCGCGGAAAGATTCACCGACACGTAGTACTCCGGGTAGCGCTTAAGAAAATCGCCGAGCTCCAGCAGGATCGTATCGAGCACCTGATCCGTGATCGCCTGAATCAGCCCGCGATGTTCCGCGAGCGGGATGAAATGATCGGGCCGCACGATGCGATCGTGATACTTCCAGCGCACGAGCGCTTCGGCGCCGACGCAGCGTCTCGTGCCGAGATCGACGATCGGCTGATACGCGACGATGAATTGATGCCGCCGCACCGCGTCCGTCAGCTGGCCGCGCGGAGAAAGCCGGCGCACGATGAAGAACGCCGCCCAGCTCGCGCACGCGAGCCCCACCACGACGCCGCCGAGCAGCCAGCCCCAGGGCAGCGTGCGCAGGCGCTGATGCAGCGTCTGATGCGGCGCGCTCACGACGACCGCGAGCGGCATCGACACCGAACGGCGCACGACATACGGCGAGCAGTCGCGCGCGGGCGGCGCGGTGCGATACACGGCGAGGATGGCGTTGGCGTCGGTGGCGGGCGTGGTCGCGATCACGCGGCTCACTTCCGTGTTGATGATGGCGACGCCGCTCGCGACTTCGTCGTTCGCATCGAGCGTGTCGACGTAAAGCGAAGGATCGGCGGCGACGTAGAAGCCGTTTCGGCCCATCACGAGCGAAGACTTGCCGCCCGGCAGACGCGACAGGCCGTACCACGCCATGATGCCGTCGCGCGAGCGCCAGTCGGGCGGCGGCAGCGTGAGGCCATCGAGCACGCCCGCCGACACCGCGCCGAGCAGCGATGAGCATTGCCAGCGGCCATCGTGATCGTAGGCGCCGGCGTCGCGCACCTGTTCGTGCGTGAGCGCGATGCGCCGCAGCTCTTTCAGATACGGCGGCGAGCATGGCGTCGCCGCCACCTTGCCGATCTCCCCGAGCGCACCCGATAGACGTCGCGTCACGTCTTCGGCGCGATGGAGCGCGGCTCTCGCGACCGTGTTGAGGCGCTCGGCCTCGTCATGCCGCTGGCTGCGCTGCGCGAAAAGAAAACCGATCCCCGCTGGCGCAAGCGCCGCGATTACCACGATGACGATCAGAAGCGCCGCCAGCGCACCACGTTGAATTTTGTTCATTGCGTGTTATGGACCGCGGCGCGAGGCACGTCGCGCGCGCGTTTTTCGTTCCCTGCTCGACTGCGTCGGCTCGTGTTGCGCCGCTCTTGCGAGAGTCTCGGACAAACGACCTAGTGTAGGGGCCGCGCATCGCCCGATTCAACGTTTCTTTGCCCGAAAACTCGCCCCTTTAGTGGGCTTCCGCACGGCCCGCGAGCCCTTTTTTTGCGGACCGTGCGCCGTGCGAAAATGGCCAGACCAGAAACGGTGATTTTCCTTGCATCGAACGACAACTATGAACTCACACGATTGCCCGCGTCCGCTCGTGCGCGACGCCGCGCCCGGGGACTTCGACGCCATCGCGCGCATCTATTCGCACTACGTCGAACACGCGCTCGCGACTTTCGAGGAGGTCGCCCCGTCCGTCGACGACATGCGCGCGCGTCACGCGGCGATCGCGGCGGCGGGCCTGCCCTATCTCGTCGCCGAGCTCGATGGCCGGCTGGCGGGCTATGCATATGCGTCGGCTTACCGGCCGCGCTCGGCTTACCGCCATACGATCGAGGATTCGGTCTATGTCGCCGAGGGTTCTGGCCGCAGCGGCATCGGCCTCGCGCTGCTCACGGCGCTCATCGAGCGATGCGAACGCGGACCGTGGCGGCAGATGATCGCGGTGATCGGCAACAGCGGCAACGCCGGATCGATCGCGCTGCACGCGCGGCTCGGCTTCGAGCATGTCGGCGTGCTGCGCGATGTCGGCTTCAAGCACGGACGATGGGTCGATACGGTGCTGATGCAGCGCGCGCTGAACACGGCCTCGGACGCCGCCGCATAAGCGGGCGCGCCGAGCGGCTATGATTCGACATTTGCCTTTCCGCGCATTCTCGCTTTGCCCACGTATACCCTCGCCTCTCCCGTCAGCGCCGAAATCGACATCCGCAAGAGCCGTTTCATCGCGCTCGCGCTGCCCGTCGCGAACCGCGATGAAGCCATGCGCGAGCTCGAACGCCTGCGCGCCGAGCATCCGACGGCGACGCACGTTTGCTGGGCGCTGCTCGCGGGCGGTCAGTCGGGCATGTCCGACGACGGCGAGCCCTCCGGCACCGCCGGCCGGCCGATTCTCGAAGTGCTGCGCCATCACGAAGTCGATGGCGTGCTGGCCGCCGTCGTGCGCTACTACGGCGGCATCAAGCTGGGCGCGGGCGGGCTCGTGCGCGCCTATACCGACGCGATCGCCAGCGCGATGCAACTGGCCGAGCGCATCGAACGCATCGAGCGCGGGTTGATCGGCATCGAAATCGACTACGCCGACGAAGCCCGCGTGCGCCGCTGGATCGAGCAGCACGATGCCGAACTCGTTCAAAGCGAATACGGGATGAGCGTGCGCCTGGTGGTGCGCATGCCCGCCGTGGCGCGCGAGCCCGCCGCCGCCGAACTGCGCGATCTCACCAATGGCCGCGCGGCTGTCGAGGTGAAAGCGTGAGCGACGACGCGCCGCGCGCCTTCGCGATGGTCATCGATCCGGGCGGGCACTTCGTCGCGGTAAGGGACGGCGTCACGCTCCTCGAAGCAGCGTTGCAGGCGGGTCTGTCGCTGCCGCGATCGTGTCGCAACGGCACCTGCCGCGCATGCATGTGCCGGCTCGTCGATGGCGAGATCGCGTATCGCATCGAGTGGCCGGGACTCACCGCCGAGGAAAAGACCGAGGGATGGATTTTGCCCTGCGTCGCGCTCGCTCGATCGGACGTGATCATCGACCAGCCCGACGCACGCGAGGCTGCGCCCGATTCGCGGTCTGTCCGTTCGCGCGGATTCTGAACCCGGGTATTTCGGGATTGTCGTCTCGATTCAACGACCTACGATGTGATTCCCGAGTCCGCGTGTACGGGTTTTCGTACAAAGTGCGTGCAGGCCGACTCTCAAAAAGTGTACAATTGCGTTTTGCCCTAAATTCTGGCAGGGCCAGATCAACCGAGATTTCAATGACTAAAGTACTGTTGAAAGAGAACGAGCCTTTCGACGTCGCCATGCGTCGTTTTCGCCGTACCGTCGAACGCACGGGCCTGATTCAAGAGCTCAAGTCGCGCATGGCCTATGAAAAGCCGACCACCGAGCGCAAGCGCAAGAAAGCTGCTGCTGTCGCTCGTCTGCGCAAGCAGATCCGTCGCGCGCAATTGCCGAAGAAATTCTATTGAGCGACGCGGGGCATCGCGCCCTCGTCCGTCCTGAGAGGACCGGCATCGCAGCCTGAGATCGATCGGGTCGCGGTTTCGCGCGCAGGTCGCGTGAAAGCTCGCGGATTTGCGCACTTTGAGTTGCGCCCCAATCGATACAAGTTGGCAAGATTGCACAAAGCCTGCATGAGTGAAAGCTCATGCAGGCTTTTCGTGCTTGGCGAGGCGTTTTTTTGACTGAGAGATTGGGCGCGCGCCCTGTCGATATAAAGCAGAAGCGAAGAAAGCGCGCGCAGAAAAGCAAAGAGCCCGGATTAACCGGGCTCTTTGCTTGAAGATTTGGTTGCGGGGGTAGGATTTGAACCTACGACCTTCGGGTTATGAGCCCGACGAGCTGCCAGACTGCTCCACCCCGCGTCTGAAGAATTAAATTATAGACCGAAGTATTCGTCGAAGTCAAACGTTGTTTGTACTCAACGCCGTCGCCGGCTGTGTGCGCTCCTTCGAGGTGACATTGGCGGCCTGGTCCACCGCGCGCTGATGCGCTCGCGACAGTTTGCCGAGCACAGGCAGAAGCGCCATCGCGACCGCCGCGCCGGCCGCCGCGAGCCAGCCGAGCCCGAAAAACAGATGCGTGTACAGCGGCAGCGATTGCAGCGGTTCTAGATTCCCGGACGGCATGCGCGCGAAGTTGGCCACGACGCTGCCGAGATACTGCGACACGCCCGTCGCGACGAAATATGCGCCCATCATGAAGCCGCTCATGCGGACCGGAACGTAGCGCGCGATCATCGCGAGGCCGAGACCCGACACGAGCAGTTCGCCGAGCGAATAAAGGCCGTAGCCCGCCACCATGAACCACGAAGACACGCGCCCTTCCACCGCGTACCGTCCGCTCACACCAAAGACGAAGAAGCCGATCGCCACGACGACGAAGCCCAGCGCGTATTTCGCCGCCACGGGAATATCGCGGCCGCGGCGCGCCTGTCGCGTGTAGACGAACGCGAGGATCGGGCTCAGCAGCATGATCCAGATCGGGTTGAGCGCCTGGAACTGCGCGGCGCTCCACGTGAACAGTTCCGCGCCGCCGATCGAGAACGACGGATCGACGTTGCGCAGCGCGAACAGCGTGAGCGACGTCGACATCTGCTGATAGAACACGAAGAACAGGATGACCTGGAGCGTCAGGATCAGCGCGGCGAGAAGACCGGCGCGCTCGCTGCGGTCGCATTTCGTGAGCATGTAGCCGAAGATCGCGAGAATCGCGACGCCCGCCGCATAAACGCACGCGACGGCCACCGCCTTGTGCTGCAGGATGAACACGGTCGAGCAGGCGAGCGCAATGCCGCCCGCCGCCACCGTGAACGCGTGCTTCCAGCAAATGGGCACATCGTCCGGAGCGGAGCCGATGTGCGCGAGCGTACGGCGCATCAACGCGAAATTGAGCAACCCAAGCACCATGCCGCCGCAGCACACGGCGAACGCGGCGTGCCAGCCCCAATGATCCTTGATCCACGGCGTCGCCAGCATCGAGAAAGTCGAGCCGATATTCACCGCCATGTAGTAGATCGTGAACGCGCTGTCGATGCGCGCGTCGTCGCCCTCGTAGATTCGGCGCACGAGATTCGCCGCATTCGATTTGAAAAGCCCGTTGCCAACGACGATCACACCGAGCGACGCGTACATGAATCCGAGCGTGTCGATGGGCAGCGCGAGCATCAGATAGCCGAGCGCGAGCACGATCGCGCCGGCGGTCATGGTGCGGCGCGTGCCGAGCACCTTGTCGCCGATCCAGCCGCCGATAGACGGCGCCGAAAACACGAGCGCCGTGAACGCGCCCCAGGTGAGGTTGGCGTGGTCATCGGCGAAACCGATCTTGTCGACCATGAACAGGACGAGCAGCGCGGCCATTCCGTAATAGCCAAAGCGCTCCCACATTTCGATGAGAAAGACGGTCGTGAACGAGCGCGTCTGCGAGGTGCCGGACGAGTGATTAAGCATCGGAGAAGATCCTTCAGACAACGATAAGCGAATCGGCGCGATTCAATATGCCGGACGCAAGCAATGACGAAACGAGCGAGTCGCACGGATTGCGCGGATTAAGCGCGTGCGATTATCCGTGGGCGAAGCACCTGATTATCGCAAATTACAGGCAAAAGCCTGCTTGCGGTCAACAGATGCGGCGGAAAGCGTTATCGGAGAAGGAGCGGGAGACAGACGCGCGACGCAGCATCGCCGGGCGCGCAGAGCTTTGAACTTTCATTGAACTTCCATTTTCCTGACCGAAATCTCGCGTATGGCGAGAATGCGATCGTTGCGGATTCGAACGCGCAGAAGGATCGCTTCCGTGCGTGTCAGTTGAATTAAGCGAATCGCAAGCTTATTGCGATTCGCGAGTGCCGCATTTTGTTGTCATTTGTGTTTCGGGTCACTCGGGGATAGCCCTAAAGACTTAATGCGCCGTCATTCCCCATGACTCAATGTAATAATCCGCGCGATTAACGCGATATCGATATTCGTGGGTTCAGGTCGCAGGCCGGCGGACGAAAGCCAGCATCACGCCGAACCCGATCATGAGCGCCCCGCTCACGCGATTGAACCAGGTGAAGCCGCGCGCGCCGCGCGAGAGCGAACGCAGGCGCGCGCCCAACGCGGCATAGATGACGATCGCCACCAGTTCGAGCAGCAGGAAAGTCGCGCCGAGAATCGCGAAGCTGGTCGCGTACGCGCCGCGGTCGACGAATTGCGGAAAGAATGCCGTGAACACGAGTATCGCCTTCGGATTTCCCGCGGCGACCCAGAATTCCTGTTTGGTGAGCCGTGCGAGGCTCACGGGGCCGCGCGCCACGCCCTCCTCCTCGATGACGAGCGACGGGCCGGAGCGTATCAGCTTCACGCCGATCCAGACGAGATAAGCCGCGCCGGCCAGCTTGATCGCGGTAAAGAGCGTCTGCGACGCCAGCAGCAGCGCGCCGAGCCCCAGCCCCGCGATGGCAATCATGATCGCGAACGCGACGATCCGTCCCGACGACGCCAGCACCGATGCGCGCACGCCATCGCGCGCGCCGTTAGACAGCGACAGCACGTTGTTCGGCCCGAAAGCCATGTTGATGGCGAAGCACGCGGGCAGAAAAATCGAGAAGGTCTGGAGCGACATGTGACACCTGCTGGCCAGCGGAAAGTAGACCGCTAAATTAGCACGCGCGCGACGCCCTCAAAAGTATCAGAAACGATGACGGATGCCCGTGCCCAGCATCAGTTGATTGCGCCCGCTCGACGGATCGTTGGTGTTGATCACCGCCGGCGCGCCCGCCGACGCGCGCTGATAGATCGATTCGAGATAGACATCCGTGCGCTTGGAGAGCAGATAGTCGACCTGCAGCGCGCCCTCGTGCCAGTGCGCGCCGCCGCCGTTGGTGTACACGTACATCCCCGACAACTGGATGGCCGGCGTCAGCTTGTAGATGCCGTTGATCTCGTAGTTGTTGAGCGCGAGCGACGGCAGGAGGTTGCCGCTATCGGCGTCGGTGACGCCGGAGTTGATCGCTCGGGAAAACGCGCCGCCGAGGGTGAATTCGCCGAGCTCGTAACTCACGCCGACGCCGAACGTGTTCTGCTGCTGCACGTTCGCGTTGAAGACCGTATTGCCCGAGCCGGGAAGCGCGAGCGAGTCGTAGGCGCCACCCGCCGTGTTGCCGCGCCCGTTGTTGTGCAGGTAAGCCGCGCCGGCATTGAACGAGCCGGCCGCATAGTTCGCCCCGACGCTGTAGGCGCGGTTGTCCGCAAACGCGCCCGCTTCGTTGGAGAACGCGTAGAGGCCGCCGAAGCTGAAGCCGCCGTAGTTCGCGCTGGTGTACTTGACGGAGTTCGAGGCAAGAAACGAGTTATTGGCGTTGTCGTTGTCCAGCACGTGTGCGAACGCGGTGCCGCCGGTGTTGCCGGTGAGCGTGAACGTCTGAAAATAATCATGAATCGAATCGTACTGGCGGCCGAACGTGACCGTCCCGAGCGTATCCGAGCCGATGCCGACATACACCGGATGATCGTTGAGCCCTTCGCCCGTCGCGACCGACAGGCCGCGCTCAAGTCGAAAGATCGCGCGCGCGCCGCCGCCCAGATCCTCCGAGCCCTGCAAACCCCAGTAGCTGCCATCGACGGTGCCGCTCGTCAGCCGATATTGCGAATGGCCGCCCACGTTGCTGGTGTAGGCAAGGCCAGCGTCGAGTTCGCCGTAAAGCTGCACCGAGCTTTGCGCCCAGGCTGCCGCCGGCAAGCCGATGAGCGTCGCGCATACCGCCATCGAAAACGTCAGCGAACGCGTGTCGGGCGCAACGGCATGGCCGGCCCCTGAAATCGACGGCACAGCTCGGGACGCTTTGGCGCGGTTCGGCATGGAAGGCTCCGGCGATTCTTGTTTGAAGAAGATTGTCAATTTTGTGAAGCCGTTTGTCAGTCAGAAAAAGGCCGCCGCTCGCTGCTGTGTCCTGGAACCAACGAACGACCGTTTTCCGCACGTTTTCATGTTGCGCGATCGTCAAGACTGGGCGTAGCCGACACGCGGCCACGCTTGTCCGTAGAATCGGGACAACTTCCACCAACCCGATCACGCTCATGTCCCATCAGACTCGCGCCGTCCTCACTGGCCACACCCGCGGACTCGGCGCCGCGCTCGCGGAGCTTCTGCTCGCGCAAGGCGTCGACGTGCTCGCGATCTCCCGAAAGCGCAACGACGAACTCGCCGCGCGCTATCCCGGCCGCTTGCACGAAATCGAACTGGATCTCGCCGATCTGACGAAGCTCACCGAATGGCTGTCGGGCGAAGCCTTGTCCGGCTTCGTGTCCGGTGCGGCGCGCGTGCTGCTCGTCAACAATGCCGGGATGCTGGCGCCGGTCGGCAGTCTCGCGGTTCAGGAACCGGCTGCCGTCGCGCGGGCGGTCAGCGTGAACGTCGCCGCCCCGCTGATGCTCGCGGCGGCCGTGGTCCAGGCGACCGCGCCAGCGACGGATACGCGCATCGTCCATATTTCCAGCGGCGCTGCACGCAACGCGTATCCCGGCTGGAGCATCTACTGCGCGACCAAGGCGGCGCTCGATCATCACGCGCGCGCGGTCGCGCTCGACGGCGATCGCGCGCTGCGCATCTGCAGCGTCGCGCCGGGCGTCGTCGATACCGAGATGCAGGCCGAAATTCGCGGCACGGAACTCGAACGCTTTCCGTTGCGTGAACGCTTCGACGCGCTCAAACGCGATGGCCAGCTCGCAACGCCCGAGCAGTCGGCGCAAAAGGTCGTCGATTATCTGTTGAGCGATGCATTCGGCGACACGCCGACGGCGGACGTCCGCGATTTGAAATGACCGAAGGGATTATTGAACCCAGCGGCTTATGAATGCCTTATGGCTCGCGCGCGCCGCGTCAGGCCGCTTCGACCGTCGCGCGCGCAGAATCGAGCGCCCCGCGCGACAGGGCGTCCGCGCGGACGTTGCGCGCACGCGGGATCCATTGCAGCCGCACATCACCGATCCGCGCAATGAGCGTACGGACGCGCGCGGCATGATGCGCGAGTGAGCGGATGCCTGCGCCGTCCAGCGCGCCGGCGTCATCGATCACGACGCGGCTGTCGCCGTAGATCACCGCGTCCGTGGCGCCTGCGCGCTCCGCCGCCTCGAGCACGGCGATGAGCGCAAGATATTCCGCAGCGCTGCTGTCGCCCATGCCCGCGGTGACGCTGATCTCGACGGTTTCTCCCAGCGGCCCGAACAGCACGCCGCCGATCCCAAGACGGCCCGGATTCGGCAGCGCGGAGCCGTCGAACCAGCCGCGCCATCCGTGAGTTTCGATCTCGGTATTGCGCTTCGTGCGATTCGCACGCTCGGCGTGCCGGCGTTCGCGCGATCGCAGCGCGTCGGCGTGTCGGGTTTGCGCGGCGCGGCGCGCATCGACCAGATCGCGCAAGGATTGCCCTGCCGCCGCTTTTTCCAGAGTCCTGACGAGAGCCACATGTTCGGAAATCGCCGCGCCTTTGGCAAGCCGGCGGCTCAGCACACGCTCCCTCTTGTACGCAACGGCAAGCAGTTCCTCGAAAGCAATCATGGGTGTCGACGGGATTGAACGAATCCCGAGCTTAGCAGACGTCCGTGACGCGTCATGGTATGACCGTTGCTGATTGAAACGCATCCCCACAACCAGTCAGGGAGCGGATCATGATTGAATCGACGGAGCCGTCTTCGGCAGGCGCGAAGATCGTTGGCAAGGGCGCGGCGACGGCCGCGGGCCCAGGACCCGATGTCATGGCGGCGAGCACGCTCGACGGCAATTCGGTGATGAGCAGCGACGGCCATGACGTCGGCTCGCTAAAGGAAATCATGCTCGACGTGACGAGCGGACGCGTCGCGTATGCAGTGCTGTCGAGCGGCGGCTTTCTCGGCATCGGCGATAAGCTGCTGGCCGTGCCGTGGAGCGCCCTCACGCTCGATACTGACAACCGCTGCTTCAGGCTCGACGCGACCGCCGAGCAGGTGCGCAACTCGCCGGGCTTCGACAAGGATTCGTGGCCGTCGATGGCGGACCGCGTCTGGGCGAGCACCGTGCATCAGCATTACGGACGCGAGCCCTACTGGTCGAGCGATCGCGCGAGCGACGTCAGCCCGAGCGGCGCGATCCCGCCAGGCGGCGTGGATGCGCCCGAAGCGGGCGGCGTGAAGCTATAAACAAAAGGAGATTGCCGCCGAACGGCGGCCAGGATGCGGCGAAGCGCGTGCGAGCGATCAGTCGCGGCGACGCTCGCCGACTTGAACGTCGGTGTTTTCCGTTTCGCCCATCAGCGCGCGAAGGACATCGCCTGCGAAATCCTCGATGGCGAAGTGCCATTCGAGCGAGCCGACCGGGAAGTCGTTCGGACTGCACTTGCCCTGTGCACGTCGGATCGCTCCGACCGAAAGGCTCAGCGCGCGTGCGTGCTGAAAGTGCGGGTCGTCCGAGTCGAGGAACGGGAATTGATCTTTATCCATGACACCCTTAACGGTCCCGGCCGACAAAACTTTAGGCCAGCTTCGAACACGCAATCGTTTGCGCATTTTCGAGCTTGAACGCACCATGCAACCCTACCGAAATCTTGCCGGCAACTCCGGGGTCGAAGCCTTCGACATCCTGCGCGATGGCATCAAGGTGCGCTTTGTCAGCGGCGGGACATACTTGTATGACTATCGCGTGCCCGGTCGCGCGCGTGTAGAGGAAATGAAGCAGCTCGCCCGCGCAGGACGCGGGCTCAGCACATATATTGCGAAGTTCGGTGCGAAGTATGCCGAAAAAATCGACTAGCTGCCCGAAGGGGCGATTCTACGCGAGATCGGAAAGTTTTCTTCGGACGAATAGATGTGGACTTCATCGCACGGTCGGCAAGTGCGGCACGCTCTCGTTCACTGTCGATTCGAGCTGATGAAGCTGGCGGCGCAATTTGTTCAGTTGCGCCTGCGAGGCGGCGCGACGCCCTTCCAGTTGCGCGAGTGCCTTGCGTACTTCCTGCTGTTTCAGCGCGACCTCCTGATCCTGATCACTGCCTCGACCGAGGTCGACACGCACGCGCTCGATCTGCGCTTCCGATTCCGCGATGAGACGCGAAAACTGTTCGTTCTGCGCCTCGAGATGCGCGCGCCGCATTTCGGCGTCGGCGAGGCGCATCGCCTGTTCGACGTAATGTCGGAATGCCGGCTCGGCTGCGCTGATGTCGCCCGCCTTGAGCACGCGCCAGATCGCGCCCTCGTGATACAGGACCGCGTAGTAGACAAGATCGCGCGGATAGAACAGCAGACTTGCGGAATAGCCGAAGCTCTGAAAGGTGCGAAACGTCGAGAGCACGCCTTGCTGGACGAGCCAATCGACCTCTGTGAGTTGCGCGGCTTGCAGCCCCTGCTTGGAGGGTTGCTGCACCGGAACCGCAGCGGGCCGCAGCGGCGTTACCCGTGTCGAAGAAGCCGTTACCGGGACTTCGTCGGCGTCCGGTTCATCTTGCGCGTGAATTTCAGGCTCGACGAAACGGACCGGATTGTGCGCTTTTTGGCGCAGAAACGTTGGTGCATTGTCGAGCAAGCTCCCTCTTCTGCTCAGCAGGCTTTTCACGATGGCTCCCTGGCTGATCCTTGTTGAGTATCAGCGATCATGCAGTGACATTGCGGAAAACAGGACCGCAACATACGTTATTCGAATTTCCTGAATGCAGAACGCGATTATTCTGCATGACGAACGACGTCGGATTGGTTCTTGATCAAATAAGCTGTCGAATCAAGTATAGGCCAGACGTTCGACGTTTCAACTGAAGCGAAAAACGCCGATGCGGTAAGCGCATTCCACAAAAAATAACGCGACGAAATCAGAACGCGCTGATTGAAATTATCGAAACATCAGGAGTGACGATAAGACGCTTGTGTCCCGCTGATTCTCATCTTCGCGATCTGGGCGGAGCGCGCTTTCGACATCAGCGCGACCATGCGCATGATTCTAATGCCCTGTACGCCGCAGGCGTATCCCGGCGTATTGGCGACGCGCGATTCGAGCATGCGCATCACGCCATGCAGATTTTCGATCGGCGCAGGCACGTCGACGCCGATATTAGCCACGTGAGGCATCTCCGCCGGCGCGCGCGGAGCATCCTGTTCCTGTTGGTCATCGGCGAAGAAGTCGGACAGTACCGCAGGCGTTTCGACTCGCTGCGTTTCATTGGCGCGATTCTGAAAAAATTCGTGAATTGATTCGAGTTGCTGCACAGGCGCTTGCTCGACGCGCCGCGCAATCGCTGCACAGCGTTGCAGTTTCCAGTTTTCGCGCTGGCTGGCCAGTGCGATCAAATCCGCGATGCTCGCGCGCATCTCCGCTTCCCGGCGCGCGATTAGTGTTTGCAGCATGTGCGCTTCTTCGCCCGACTCTTCGAGCGAACGATCGCGCCATACCAATAAATCGTTCAGTGAGATCGACATGAAATACTCCGTGGCGTTCAGCCCTTTTGAGTCGGATTCAGGCAATTCGAGATTGTTTGGATCGCGAATTGTAATAGTCGCGCTCTTGATCGCCTACCGAATATGCTATCCGTTTATCGACCGTTTATCGTCGCTTCAGACATAAATAAGGACAGTCCTAATTCGCATCAATGCGGCACGTTCGATGCTGACAACCCTGTAAGCGGCGCGACTTGCGCCGGTTTCAAGGAGACGAACATGAAGACCCCCATCATGATTGCCGGAGCGCTCCTCGCGCTCTCCAGCACGGTCGCACTTTCGCAGGAAATGTCGCGCGATCAGTTGATGCAACGCCAGCAGCAAATGCAGCCAGGCAAAAACGAGCCGATGCCCGCTCCGCGAACAGGCGACGCCTCTCAAGGCGGCGTACAGTCCGGCACGTCCGGCAGCGGCACGCTCATGCAGCAGCGCGAGCAAGGCATGTCGCCGAATCAGTCGCAAGGTTCTCAATCTACCGGAACGATCAAGCAGTAACTCCCACGGTTTCGTCCACGACGCCGGCCGCGCGCCGGCGTTTTTTCGTAACCCGCGATCGCCACAGTCAGCCGATAGTTCGTACAGTTAAAGGGGCGCTTCCTTAGTCATACAAACGTCACTCGCCGCTCGTAATAATGCGCGGGGACAATTCGAAGCAGACAGGAAGCGAAATGAAGCTTGCACGAACGCATCGTAGGCATTCCATCGCGGCGCGCGCCGCGCTCGCTTTTTCATTCGCGCTCGCGGCCTGTCACGGCGACGGCGCTTCAACCCCTCCGCCTGCAGCCGCAACACCCACCGCGTTCTCCACGCTCGACGGTCAGATGCCGCTTGTCATCGGCCATCGTGGATTGCCGGGCCTGCGCCCCGAAGAAACGCAGCCATCCTACGAACTCGCCGCCGATAGTGGCGCCGATGCGCTCGAAGAAGACCTGCATCTTTCGAAGGATTGCGTGCTCGTCGCGCGGCACAATCCGTGGCTCTCCGATAACACCAATATCGCCGATGTGGCGAAGACGAACCCGTCGGTGGCGGCGAGAAAGCGCACCGTGCCCGGCGTGCTCGTCGATGTGAAGTGGCAGTCCACGCCCGACACGGGACCATCGCGGTATCTCACGGATCTGACCAACCCGGCCGATCCGAAGTCGGTGCTGAAATCGCTGGTCGTCGATGGCGAGGATCACACGGGCGACTGGTCGATCACCGACTTCACCGCCGCCGAACTCGGCACGCTCCTCGGCGGCACGACCTACGACGCCGCGAACGAGCGCCCCACCGAGTTCAACGGCAAGTTTCCGATACTCACGTTTCAGCAGATCATCGATATTGCGAAGGCGAAGAGCGCCTCGACCGGGCGCGCGATCGCTGTGTATCCGGAGACGAAGAACCCGACCTGGAACAACGCCCAGGCGATCGCGAATGGCTGCGGCGCGCCGGGCAGTCATCCGCTGGAAGACGCGCTCATCAAGATTCTGAACGACAACGGCCTCAACACCCGCAACGCGCCCGTGTTCGTGCAGAGCTTCGAGCCGGGCAGTCTCCAGTACATGCGCACGCACGGCCTGAATACGAAGGTCGTGCAACTGATCGACGGCTACGACATCGATTTCCGCACCGGCGCGGTGATCTACAACGAAATCACCGACAGCCGGCCGTTCGACTGGACCGTCGCTGGCGATCCGCGCTGGTTCGACGCGATGCTCACGCCTTCGGGACTCGCGCAGATCAAGACCTACGCGGATGGCATCGGCCCGTGGAAGCCGCAAATCGTGCCGCTCAGGATCACGCCCTTCCCCGCCACCAATCCCGACGGCACGCCGTTCACCGGCTCGACCCCGCAGGCGGCGACGCAAACCCCGACCAGCGTCATCAGCGATGCGCACAAGGCCGGGCTTTTCGTGCACGTCTTCACGTTCCGCAACGAGAAGAAGTATCTCGCGGCCAGCTATAACGGCGATCCGGCCGGCGAATATCTGCAGTTCTTCAGGCTCGGCGTCGACGGCGTGTTCACCGATTTCGCCAACACCGGCTTTGCGTTCCGCGCGGCTTATCTGCGCGAACTCGGCCGCTAGGCTCGCTCACGCTTCGCTTCATCCATCGAAAGGAGAGCTTCATGGTTCGCGCTCGTGCATGTGCCTTGTCGTTTGCGTGGTCCGCGTTGACTGTCGCGTGTTCGTCCGCGTGGGCGGGCGTCGATCTCATCGCGATCGGCCAGTTGAGCGGCAACGCCGCCGATCGCTCGAAAGCGACCGCCGCCCCGCTCGAAAACGGCGCGCCGGGCAATCTGCTCGGCGGACTCGGCTCGGGCCTCGCGTATGCCGGCTGCGACACGTTCGTCGCCGTGCCCGACCGCGGCCCCAACGCGATCTCGTACAACAAGGCCATCGACGACACCGCGTCGTACATCAATCGCTTTCAGACGCTGATCCTGCGCCTCGAAGCCGGCTCGCAAGGCGGCAAGCTGCCTTACACGCTCGATCCGAAGCTCGTCGATACGACGCTGCTCCACGCGCGTGAACCGCTCGTCTATGGCGACGGCGCTGCTGCAAACGTCGGCAACGGCGCGCCCGCGCTGAACGCGTCGGATCACACGCACTATTTCACGGGCCGCTCGGACAACTTCACGCCGACGAAGCCGTCCACCTATCCGCGCGATGCCCGCTTCGATCCGGAAAGCATCCGCGTGGCGCGCGACGGCGCGAGCGTCTTCATTTCCGACGAGTACGGCCCCTACATCTATCGATTCGACCGGCGCACGGGCGAGCGCATCGCGGCCTATCGCGTGCCGGCGTCGTTCGCGGTGACGACGCTCTCGCCGATCGGCAACGACGAGATCAGCGAGAACACCTCGGGCCGCGTCGCGAACAAGGGCATGGAAGGCGTCGCGATCTCTCCCGACGGCGACACGCTCTTCGGCGTGATGCAAAGCCCGCTGCTGCAGGACGGCGGCACCAACGGCGCCTATACGCGCATCCTGCGCATCGATCTGCGCACGGGCAAGACCACGCAATACGCGTATCCGCTCACCAACATGGGCACGGCGGATGCGCCCAACTATCCGACGATCAGCGACATCGTCGCGGTGAACGATCACGAGCTTCTGCTCGACGAACGCGACGGCAAGGGACTCGGCGACGACTCGACCGCGAAGATCAAGCGCGTGTATCGCGTCGATATCGCCGGCGCGCAAGACGTGAGCCAGACGAGCGGCGAAAGCGGCCTTGCGCCCTACGCGCTCGCGAAGACGCTCTTTCTCGACGTCGTCAGCGTGTTGAACGCGCACGGCATCGCATCGACGGAGATTCCCGCGAAGCTCGAAAGCCTCGCGTTCGGGCCGGACGTGCGCGTCGGCGGCGTGCTCAAGCACACGCTTTTCATCGCCAACGACAACGACTTCGTCGGCACCGTGAAGGACACGAATCATCCGAACGGCATCGACAATCCGAATCAGTTCTTCGTCTTCGCGATCGACGCCGCCGATCTGCCGGACTATGTCGCGCAACGTCTGCCCGGCGCACAGGGCCGCGACGACAAGGCTTGCCGGTCCGATCGCAACGACCATGATCGCGACGATCACGATCACGCGCATGGTCACGGCAAGTAGGCTTGTCCACAGTTTCAGTGGACAAACGTGTAGATAACTCGCGCGCCGCGCGCCTGTCACGTCGATGCGACGGGCGTTAGGGAAACGCGCGCACGGCCCGCACGAGCATAAACCGTATATACTGTTTTCTCCACACACGCGAGGAGAGAACGGATGAGCACACCGCAAGTCAAGGCGCCGACCAAGAAGGCGTTCCATTTCCCGAAGGGCGCCGCCGACAAAGCCGAGGCCCCCGCGAAGGCCGACGACAAGGTGGCCAAGAAGACGCAAGCCAAGGCGGCCGCGACGCCGAAGACCCGGACGAAGGCGGCGGCTCCGGCCACGACGAAGAAGACCGCGAAGAAACCAGCCGCGAAGACGCCTTCGGTCGAAGCCGCCGCTGTTGCGAAGAAGACCGCGAAGACCGTCGAGAGCCAGCCCAGGGCAGACGCGAAAACCAGGCGCGTGAAGAAGGAAAAGGTCGTGCGCGACAGCTTCACGATGCCCAAGTCGGACTACGCGAAGATCGCCACGCTCAAGGAAAAGTGCCAGAAAAACGGCGTGCGCGTGAAGAAGAGCGAACTGCTGCGCGCCGCGCTCGCGATGCTCGACGCCGCGCCCGAGAAGCGTCTCGTCGAGGCAATCAAGGCGCTCGAAACGGTCAAGACCGGCCGCCCCGCGAACGCCTGAACGTCCGGGCCTCAGAAGAGATTTCGGAAGACCCAGTAGAGAGCGGCCGCCAGCGCGATCGAGGCCGGCAAGGTCAATATCCATGCGAGCACGAGGCTGCGCACGGTATTCCATTGCAGCCCCGAGCCGTTGGCGGCCATCGTCCCCGCGACGCCCGAGGACAACACATGCGTCGTCGAGACCGGCAGGCCATAGGCATCGGCGGCGCCGATAGTCAGCATCGCGACCAGTTCGGCCGAAGCGCCCTGCCCGTACGTCAGATGCTGCTTGCCGATCTTCTCGCCCACGGTCACGACGATGCGCTTCCAGCCGACCATCGTGCCGAGACCGAGCGCGATCGCCACCGCGACCTTCACCCACGTCGGAATGAACTTCGTCGCGTGATCGAGCTGCTTCCTGTAGTTGTCGATCACGCTGCGATCTTCGGGCGCGAACGCGGGCGTGTTCGCCTTCTCCATCAGCCGGATCGCTTCGGAAACGAGGTACATGTTGTTGCGCACGTTATCGACCATGTCCTTCGGCACCGCTGCGAGCGATCCCGACGCGCTCACCTGGTTCGCGATGATGTCGGTCAGTTGCTTCACCGCGGGCAAGGTCGCGGGTGAAAGCTGGCGGGTTCGGACATAGGACTGCGTGTCTTCGCGCGCATCGGTGGAAGGCGGCGCGTTGTTCAGATACTTCGCGAAGGTCGCGGATGCCTCGTGCGCCACGGCGACGAAGCTTTGCGTCTCCGAAGGACTCACCGCCTTGTTGAGCGCGTAAGCCGTGGGCACCGTGCCAATCAGAATCAGCATGATGAGGCCCATGCCTTTCTGCCCGTCGTTCGAGCCGTGCGCGAACGACACGCCCGTGCACGTCAGAATCAGCAACGCGCGAATCCAGAATGGCGGCGGATGATTCTTCTTCGGCTCCTTGTAGAGCGCCGGCACGCGCACGAGCGCTTTCAGAGCGAGCAGCAGCAGCGCGGAGCAGACGAAGCCGACGATCGGCGAAAACAGCAGCGACTTGCCGACGCCGGCGGCCTGCGACCAGTCGACGCCGCTCGTGCCGTTCGGCCCGCGCATCAGTTGATTCATCAGTCCCACGCCGATGATCGATCCGATCAGCGTATGCGAGCTCGACGACGGCAGGCCGAAATACCACGTCGCGAGATTCCAGATGATGGCGGCGATGAGCAGTGCGAAGACCATCGCGAAGCCCGCGCTGCTGCCGACCTGGAGAATGAGTTCGACGGGCAGCAGTTGCAGGATGCCGAACGCGACCGCGCCGCTCGAAACGAGCACGCCGATGAAATTCCACGTACCCGACCAGACCACCGCGATGTTCGGTGTCAGCGAGTGCGTATAGATGACGGTTGCGACGGCGTTGGCGGTGTCGTGAAAGCCGTTGACGAACTCGAATCCGAGCGCGATCAGAAGCGCGACGCCAAGCAGAAAGTAAGGTAGTGCGGAACTCATCCGGACGGACTCGAGATCGGTCGCCAGATGCAATCCGACATAACCGACGCCGCCGATGAGAATGAAGAGGAAAACGAGGAGACTGGTGCGGCGCGCGCGTTCGCTCACGCCGCCTTGCTGGGGAAATGCAACATCCGGCATGATCGCCTCGCGCGTTTACCGTAGCGGTGCAAAGCATACGTTCGGCCGACCTTGCCGACTGTGAATCTTTTGTGTCAACACCTCGCGTAAAACTTTCGCCATGCGCAGGCGAGAGCCGTGCCGTCGCCGCGAGAACGATTTCATCGGGAAAAGTCCGCGCTGTCATACGAGTGACATTCTGCATGTCTATGTTTCCGGCCAGCACGCCCACCGAATGACGGCGAAAACTGCCGGCGCACGAACGAAACCGAAATATAAAAGAAGCGTCGTGCGATATAAGTGCATACCGAGAGACGATGACACTGAACTTCGACCCAGCGCTTGTTCGCAAGAGCCTGAGCGGTTCGCTCAGCCCTTACTCCGGCGAGTCACGCGCGCGCGTGTCCGATCCGTACGCCCTTCGCGATCAGCCCGTCGCCGATGCTTTCATCATGCTGACCGCCCCGCTCGCAAGCGAAGCATTCCAGCAGACGGAACTGATGGCCGAGCGTACCGACATCGAACTGCTGGAACGGCTGCGTTCGACGCTGAGCCGGCTGCGCGCAATATGGTGGGCGTTCGAACCGCTGCTCGACGAGAAGGAAGCGCGCGTGGTGCGCAAGCGCTTCAAACGTCTCGCGGACATCGCGGGCGAGCCGCATGAACTCGATGCGGCGTGCGATCTCCTCTCGCATGCCAACGAGGATTGCATGCGCCTCGGGCCGGTCGTGCGCACGCTGCGGCTGGAGCGTCGCGACGCATCGGCGATGAGTTGCGTCACGCTGCGCAAGGCGCACGTCGATGTATTGCTGCGTCGCGCGCTCGCGGATGCGCGGCGGCGTCTCGAGGCGCGCGGCGAGGATCGCACGCTGGAAGAGTTCGCGCGCCAGCGCGTCTCGCTCGCCGATGACATGCTCAGCAAGCGGGAACATCGGGCGTCGAAGATGAAGCGCGTGGATGCGAAGACCTTGCGCAGCATCGAGGAAGCGGCGACGAAACTGCAGTGCCTGCTCGAAATGTTCGCGCCGGTGCTGGAACGCGGGCATCGGCACACGATGACGCATCTGCTCGCGGCACAGTCCGCGCTCGTGCGACTCCACGACGTGCTCGCGAGCGAGGCGGTCCTGCGACGTGTCGCGCGGGCGCTGAACGACAAGGACGCCATCGACGAAGCGGCGCGCTGGCTCGACAAGACGGCCCGCGACGAATCGCGCGCGGCGCTCAAGCGTCTGCGCTCGCTGCCTCATTCCGTCTGACGCGCGCGCAAGCCGGTCCCTCCTTTCGTCCATCTGCGCTCCCTCCTTCGGTTGGCAGCCGTCATCCGGGTGTTGCGACTGCGGTCGCACAGGCATCCTGAACGCATGGCTGCCGCTCACAGCGACGCCTTCCGTCATCGATATCCGCAGAGAGGATTCGCCATGTACTTCGGGACACTTGTCACGCGGGCGCGCGACGATCAGGAAAACGCAACCTGGCAGCGCGACATGGACGCGTCGCGCACGGTCACGCAGGGTCGCTGGAGCGCGTTCTGGCGCGCGTTCGTGCGGCTTTTTGCGTGAGCGAGCGCATCCGAAGGTAAAGGATCGTCGCGTGCCGAGGTAATCGGATTTGTCCGAGCGTTTTTTAATGCTTGAGCGGCTTAAATGCGGACCTTCTGTTTTTACAAGAGCCTGAAAAATGAAGGAACTGCAGATTTCTGTCGATGCGAACGGCTACGCGACGCTCTCGCAATCGGTGCAGATCAGCGAGCATTGCGCGAGTCGCGCTCGCCTTGGTTTCGAACAGATCTGCGCATATCCCGGATCGATGCGCCGCGACATCCAGAATCTGACCGCCCAGATGATTCTCTCCTTTCACTGAGCTTTTCCATCTCGCTCCATGCCGCGAATGACATCGTTTCGCGGTGCCTTATCGTTCCAGAACTACATCACAACCATGCGAACACCCAGCGTTATTCTGACGACGGTCACCGTTGCGCTCTTTTCGAGCGCCTCGCCCGCCTGCGCGAGATACATAGAGCAGTGGATGTCGAGCGCGGAGATCGCTCACACTCAGCCAAAGTCTGCTGCACCGCAGAAAACCAGGAAGGCGGCGCATAAGGCACCGGTTCAGACCGCGGTCACCACGGCGGACGACGATCCTATCGCCGGGTTCGCCCGAAAGCCGGTACGCCATTGAGCGATCTTGAAATTGAAAGGTTTATCGCTCGCATAACGCGACTTATCCGATTCCTTTCTGGCGCGTATCGACTATCCTTCTGAATGTCGTAAGAGGTGGGTTGCATGGGCCGCTGCGCCCTGCCATGTGCGAGAGTTCATCGAGCATTATTAGAGGCGCAGCCATACCGGCGCCCACTACTCTTACGACATCCCTTCCTGCCTTTCCCCTTTTCTTCACTCGCGCGCTTGCCGTGCTGCGAATCTTGCGCGGTCGGTTTTATATAGTTATCCGAAATTTTGACTGCGTGAATCGTCGATGAACCCGGTTCGCGACGGCGGTGACGGCTTAGGAAAATGATGAAAGTGCGCGGGGTTCTGAAGTCGAAATCAGACGATCATCGAAACGGCGGCGCTCGACGTTTCGTCGCCACGCCAATCGACAATGCGCAACATCGAATATCAATCGCGCATAAAAAAGCCCTTGAAGATCAAGGGCTTGAGATTCTGGCGGAGAGAGGGGGATTCGAACCCCCGATAGGTTTTACCCTATACACGCTTTCCAGGCGTGCGACTTAAACCACTCATCCATCTCTCCGGAAGACCGCGATTATACCAACTTCCCGCGTGTGCGCCAGCCCCTACGGATGACGAATGTAATCGACGAGCGCCCGCGTGTACGCATCCGGTTTGCGATCGACAAGGCTCACTGCGATCGCCACCGCGAAGCCCGCCGGCACACCGAACACGCCCGAGCTGATCGGCTCGATGCCGAACCAGCGCGGCCCCGCGAAGCCCGTCAGTTGCACGAAGAACGGATACGTCGACACGATGTAATACACGCACACGACGAGCCCCGCGATCATCCCCGCGACGACGCCGCGCTGTGTCGTCCGCTTCCAGAACACGCCGAGCACGAGCGCCGGAAAGAGACTCGACGCCGCAAGAGAAAACGCCGCGCCGACGAGAAACAGAATGTTGCCCGCATTGAGCGACGCCACATACGACGCGAGCAACGCGACGCCGAGCAGCAGAATCTTGGAGATCGTCACGCGCCGCTGACTGGACGCGCGACGATCGACCATGCAGTAGTACACATCGTGCGACAACGCATTGGCGATCGTGAGCAGCAGGCCGTCCGCCGTCGAGAGCGCAGCAGCCAGCGCGCCCGCCGCGATCAGACCGGAGATCACATACGGCAGTCCGGCGATCTCGGGAGCCGCGAGCACCACCATGTCCGGCTGCATCTGGATGCCGGCCCAGCGCACGATGCCGTCGCCGTTCACGTCGCTGATGCGGATCAGATACGGCTCCACGCGCCGCCATTGCGTGACCCACTGCGGCAGATCCGCGAAGCGATGACCGACGAGTCCCGTCAATATCTCGTGTTTGATGAGCACCGCGAGCACCGGCACCGTCAAATAGAACAGCGCGACGAAGAACAGCGTCCAGCCGACCGAACGCCGCGCGGACGACACCGACGTCGTCGTGTTATAGCGCGTGAGAATGTGCGGCAGGCTCGCCGTGCCGATCGACAAACACAGGAGCAGCGACAAAAAGTTCACCTGATGCAGCCGCGGACTCTCGTCGCCGGACGAGCCGGGCGCGAACGCCTCGGTCATCGGCACGGGCGCGGCGACGCGCTCAATCAATGCATCGCGTTCGCGCGACCATTTGGCTTGCGCATCGGCGGGATCGCGCGGAAAGGCCGCGAGCTCGCGCTCACGCTCGTTGATCTCGCGCAGCGGACCGTTGTGCCGCCGCAATTCGGCGATCTCGGCGACGAGGCGCGCGTGCTCGTCGTGGAACGAACGCGGCAGCGCATCGATGCGCTGCTGAATCTGCGCGGCCTGACGCTGAAAATCGGCGCGCACGCGCGCTTCATCGGGCGAGACGGCGACCGCGCGTTCGAGCGCTTCGACGCGCTCCATCACGCGTCCATAGTTGAATTGCGGAAACCAGCCGAGCCCTTCGCGATGGGCGATCATCGACACGGGAATCAGCATCGCGCTGATGAGGATGATGTATTGCGCGACCTGCGTCCATGTCACCGCGCGCATGCCGCCGAGAAACGAGCACACGAGAATGCCCGCGAGCCCACAAAAGATGCCGATCGAAAACTCGATGCCGATGAAGCGCGACGCGATCAGGCCGATGCCCTGAATCTGCGCGACGAGATACACGAACGAACAGAGAATCGCCGCGACGGCCGCGAGCGCGCGCACCAGATTGCTGGAAAAGCGCGTGCCGAGAAAATCGGGAATCGTGTAGCGCGCGAGCTTGCGCACGTAAGGCGCGAGCAGGAAAGCGACGAGGCAGTAGCCGCCCGTCCAGCCCATCACGTACGCGAGGCCATCGTAGCCGCTCGCGTAGATCGATCCCGCGAGACCGATGAACGACGCGGCCGAAAGCCAGTCGGCGGCGGTCGCCATGCCATTGAACGCGGACGGCACGCGCCGCCCCGCCACGTAGTATTCGACGAGATCGGATGTGCGCGACAAAAGTCCGATCACCGCATACACCGCGATCGGCACGAACAGAAACACGTAGCCGATCCACATGCCCGGCCCCGTCGTGCGCTCGATGCGCTCCATTAGAAAGATGAAAAGCAGAAAGCCGAGCGTGTAGAGCGTGTAGTAAAGGATCAGCCGGTTCGTGAGCTTCATGCTTCGTCGCCCTGTTCCGAGCGGGCGGCACGCAAAAGGCGCGCATCGGCGACTTGCATCAGCACGATATAGACGAGGATCAGCGCGACGTAGACGAGAATCGCGCCCTGCGCGCCGAAGTAGAACGGCAGCGGAAAGCCCGCGACGCGCACATGCTCGAAGCGTTGCGCGAAAAGCGGCAGACCGAAGGAGACGATGAAGCCGATCGTCATCAGCACGGCGATCAGCGCGAGGTTGAAGCGCCAGTAGCGCCGATGCGCACGCGCCATCGCCGCCGATACGGGCGGCGGTGAGGCGGGCGTCGGGCTGGAGAAATCGGACATGCGGCTTTTTAACAAAACCGCATGGCATCGGCAATAAGGATCGACCGCGCCCGCTTCGGGCAGCGGCCGGCGCAGGATCAGCGCGCTTCGCCGAGCTGATCGAGGATCGCGGGATTCTCGAGCGTCGAGACGTCCTGCGTGATTTCCTCGCCCTTCGCGAGCGAGCGCAAGAGACGGCGCATGATCTTGCCCGAGCGCGTCTTCGGCAGATTCTCGCCGAAGCGGATGTCCTTAGGCTTCGCGATCGGACCGATTTCCTTGCCGACCCAGTTGCGCAGCTCGGTCGCGATCTGTTTCGCTTCGTCGCCTTCCGGACGCGTGCGCTTCAGCACGACGAACGCGACCACGGCTTCACCCGTCGTATCGTCCGGCCGGCCGACGACCGCCGCTTCCGCGACCATCGGATTGGCGACCAGCGCCGACTCGATTTCCATCGTGCCGAGACGGTGACCGGAGACGTTCAGCACGTCGTCGATACGGCCCATGATCGTGAAGTAGCCGGTTTCCTTGTCGCGAACCGCGCCGTCGCCGGCGAGATAGAGCTTGCCGCCGAGTTCCTCGGGGAAGTAGCTCGTCTGATAGCGCTTCGGATCGCCCCACACGTTGCGCAACATCGACGGCCACGGACGTTTGACGACCAGAATGCCGCCCTGCCCGTTCGGCACGTCCTGACCGGTTTCATCGACGATCGCGGCCATGATGCCCGGCAGCGGCAGCGTGCACGAACCCGGCACGAGCGGCGTCGCGCCCGGCAGCGGCGTGATCATGTGGCCGCCGGTCTCGGTCTGCCACCACGTATCGACGATCGGGCATTGACCCTTGCCGACGTTCTCGTGATACCACATCCACGCTTCCGGATTGATCGGCTCGCCGACGGTGCCGAGAATGCGCAGCGTCGACAGGTCGTAGCTCTTCGGATGCACCTTCTCGTCCGCTTCCGATACCTTGATGAGCGAGCGGATGGCCGTGGGCGCCGTGTAGAAAATCGTGACCTTGTGGCGGTCGATCATTTCCCAGAAGCGGCCCGCGTGCGGATACGTCGGCACGCCTTCGAACATGACTTGCGTCGCGCCGATCGCGAGCGGCCCGTACGCGATATAGCTATGGCCCGTGATCCAGCCGATGTCCGCCGTGCACCAGAAGATGTCGCCCGGCTTCATGTCGAAGGTCCACTTCATCGTCTGCGCAGACCACAGCAGGATGCCCGCCGTGCTGTGCTGCACGCCCTTCGGCTTGCCCGTCGAGCCCGACGTATAGAGGATGAAGAGCGGATGCTCCGCGCTCACCCACTCCGGCTCGCACGTCGCCGATTCGTTTTCGACGATCTCGTGCAGCCACACGTCGCGGCCTTCGGTCCATGCGACCTTGCCGCCCGTGCGCCGATACACGATGACGTCCTTCACTTTTTCGCAGCCGCCGGCCGCGAGCGCTTCATCGGCGATGCTCTTCAGCGGCAACGCCTTGCCACCGCGCATCTGCTCGTCGGCAGTGATGAGCGCGACCGCGCCGACATCGACGAGACGTTCATTGAGCGACTTCGACGAGAAGCCGCCGAACACCACCGAATGCGTCGCGCCGATGCGCACGCACGCCTGCATCGCGACGACGCCTTCCACCGACATCGGCAGATAGATCACGACGCGGTCGCCCTTCTTCACGCCGCGCTTCCTGAGCGCATTGGCGAGGCGCGAGACGCGTTCGAGCAGATCCTGATAGGTGACGTTGGTGACGGTGCCGTCGTCGGCTTCGAAGATGATCGCGTTATCGTTGCCGCGGCCCGCTTCGACGTGACGGTCGAGACAGTTGTACGACGCGTTGAGTTCGCCGTCCTCGAACCACGTATAGAACGGCGCTTTCGATTCATCCAGCACCTTGGTGAACGGCTTGTGCCAGGTGAGCGTCTCGCGTGCGACGCGTGCCCAGAAGCCTTCGTAATCGCGCTCTGCTTCCGCTGCCAGCGCCTTGTAGGCGTCCATGCCGGAGATTGCCGCACCCGACGTTGCCTTGGCTGACGGCGGGAACACACGTTTTTCCTGAAGAACCGATTCGATCGCAGACATCGACAACCTCTCCTGATGGTGTTTCCAAAATCCGGCGGCGCGCGCATCGCTGAATGGGCTGCGTGCGCCGCATGTTTATGAGGTTCGAACGCGGGAAGCGTGCGGCGTTCCCGTATCCAACCTTGTCTCCGTTGAACCGTGCCGGGCGGCACGAAAAGCATGTCAGGGCACATTCGGCCGCCCATGACATCCTGCATTGAATTCAAGATAAGCCGTTCAACTTACCCGCTTCTTACGTGGCCGGCCCAATGGGCACGGGGTATACACGGAGTCCACGCGGCTTCTACAATGCGTCCCCACAATCGTAACTGAACTACCCACGCGGTATCCAGCTTGAATCGCTACGCCCTATTACTCATCGGCTCCATGCTGCTCGTCGGAAGCAACGTCGGCATCGGCAAGTCGATCGTCGCTTCCGTTCCCGTTCCGCTCTTCGCGCTGCTGCGCTTCGTGATCGCGCTCGCGGTGCTCTGGCCGCTGTTGCGCTGGTCGAAGATGAAGCGCGTCGCGCTCGGCGAGTGGGTCAATCTTTTCCTGCAGGCATTGTTCGGCACATTTGGTTTCACGTTGCTGATGCTGGGCGGCGTCGCGCGCACGAGCGCGGTCGCGGCGGGCGTCATCACGAGCACGATTCCGGCCGTGGTCGCGCTCTTCGCGTGGATCTTCCTGAAGGAGAAGCCGGGCGGACGCGCGTTCGCGTCCATCGGACTGGCGATCGCGGGCGTGCTCGTCATCAATGTCGCTCAGGCCGGCGACACGGGCGCGAGCTCCTTGCCCGGCAATCTGATGGTGCTCGGCGCGGTGTGCTGCGAATCGCTCTATGTGATCCTGTCGCGCCGTCTCACGCAGACTTTGCCCGCCATCGACATCTGCGCGTACACACACGCCATCGGTCTGCTGCTGATGCTGCCCGTCGGGGCGGCTTCGCTCGCGCAGTTCGACTGGACCAGCGTCGCCTGGGACACGTGGGCGCTCGTCCTGTGGTATGGACTCTCCGCCAGCATCTTCTCGTTCTGGCTGTGGATGAAAGGCATCCGCCACGTCGACGGCAGTCTCGCCGGCGTGTTCTGCGCCGTGCTGCCGGTGGCGGCGGCGCTCTACGGCATCGCTTTCCTCGACGAGCGGCCGACGCTCGCGCACGGCGTCGCGCTCGCGTGTGTCGTGACGGGCATCGCGCTCGCGAGTTTCAAATCGCGCGCCACCGGAACCGTGCCGAGGGAAACGGGTGTTTAGAAACAGCTAGGCCGTTCCTCAGCGGATTCTGAAAGCTTTCGGCAGGCCCGCGCGGCGACGCGCTACAATAGCGGGCTTCCTGACACCGCAATTGCGCTCAAACGCGCGTTTGCCGGCGCATCGTACGTTTTTCTTCGTCATATTCGCCCGTCATCATTTCCGGTCCGATCCACCTCGACTGAAAAGCCGCCCAT
This sequence comes from Caballeronia jiangsuensis, assembly GCF_046030135.1. Classification (NCBI taxonomy): domain Bacteria; kingdom Pseudomonadati; phylum Pseudomonadota; class Betaproteobacteria; order Burkholderiales; family Burkholderiaceae; genus Caballeronia; species Caballeronia jiangsuensis. The sequence goes on along the minus strand of NZ_JAQQDB010000013.1, from coordinate 14,515 downwards.
GTCCGCTCCCAAGCATTCTTCCGCCTCGCCCTCTCAGCCCGGCTCGATGAAAGTGCTGCCGAAAGTCATCTTCATGAGCCGCTGGCTGCAGGTCCCGCTCTATCTGGGCCTGATCGTCGCGCAAGCCGTCTACGTCGTGTTGTTCCTGAAGGAAGTGTGGCACCTCGTCACGCACGCGATGACGCTCGACGAAACCAACATCATGCTCGTCGTCCTCGGCCTGATCGACGTGGTCATGATCTCGAATCTGCTCATCATGGTGATCGTCGGCGGGTATGAGACCTTCGTGTCGCGCCTCGGCGTGGAAGGCCATCCCGACGAGCCCGAATGGCTCGATCACGTCAACGCGGGCGTGCTGAAAGTGAAGCTGTCGATGGCGCTCATCAGCATCTCGTCGATCCATCTGCTGAAAACCTTCATCAACCCCGACCAGCACACGTTCTACGGAGTGATGTGGCAGGTGATCATCCACGTCGCCTTCCTCGTTTCCGCGCTCATCATGGCGTATGTCGACCGGCTGACCACGCATACGCATCCGACGCACTTTCACAGCGAAACCGTCGCGCCCCGCAGCGCCCTCGACTGAAGCGTCCGACAGAACGCGCACAAATAATTTCGTCCCCCAGAGCCCAAGCCATGACAGTCATCAAGCAGGAAGACCTGATTCAGAGCATCGCCGATTCGCTGCAGTACATCAGCTACTACCATCCGCTCGACTATATTCAGGCGCTCGGCCGCGCCTACGAGCTGGAAGAGAGCCCCGCCGCGAAGGACGCGATCGCGCAGATCCTGACCAACAGCCGCATGTGCGCCGAAGGCAAGCGCCCGATCTGCCAGGACACGGGCATCGTCACGGTGTTCGTGAAAGTCGGCATGGATGTGCGCTGGGACGGTGCGACGATGTCGGTCACCGACATGATCAACGAAGGCGTGCGCCGTGGTTACCTGAACCCGGACAACGTGCTGCGCGCATCGATCGTGAGTCCGCCCGAAGGCGGCCGCAAGAACACGAAGGACAACACGCCGGCGGTGATCCACTACGAGATCGTGCCGGGCGACAAGGTCGACGTCCAGGTCGCGGCCAAGGGCGGCGGCTCGGAGAACAAGTCGAAGTTCGCGATGCTGAATCCGTCGGATTCGATCGTCGACTGGATCCTGAAGACCGTGCCGACGATGGGCGCCGGCTGGTGCCCGCCGGGGATGCTCGGCATCGGCATCGGCGGCACCGCTGAAAAGGCGATGGTCATGGCGAAGGAATCGCTGATGGACCCGATCGACATTCAGGACATCATCGCGCGCGGCCCGCAGGACTGGATCGAAGAGCTGCGCGTGGAACTGCACGAGAAAGTGAACGCGCTCGGTATCGGCGCGCAAGGTCTCGGCGGCCTCGCGACCGTGCTCGACGTGAAGATCATGGCAGCGCCGACGCACGCGGCATCGAAGCCGGTCGCGATCATCCCGAACTGCGCGGCCACGCGCCACGCGCACTTCACGCTCGACGGCTCGGGCGCAGCGAAGCTCGAAGCGCCGCCGCTCGACGCATGGCCGAAGGTCACCTGGGCGCCGAACACGGAAACCAGCAAGCGCATCGACCTGAACACGCTGACGCCGGAAGAAGTCGCTTCGTGGAAGCCGGGGCAGACGCTGCTCCTGTCGGGCAAGATGCTGACGGGCCGCGACGCCGCGCACAAGCGCATCGCCGACATGCTCGCCAAGGGCGAAAAGCTGCCGGTCGATTTCACGAACCGCGTGATCTATTACGTCGGCCCGGTCGATCCGGTGCGCGACGAAGCCGTCGGACCGGCAGGCCCGACCACGGCCACGCGCATGGACAAGTTCACCGAGATGATGCTCGCGCAAACCGGCCTCATCTCGATGATCGGCAAGGCCGAGCGCGGCCCGGTCGCGATCGAGGCCATCAAGAATCACAAGGCCGCATATCTGATGGCGGTCGGCGGCGCGGCGTATCTCGTGTCGAAGGCAATTCGCGCGGCGAAGGTGCTCGCGTTCGAAGATCTCGGCATGGAAGCGATCTACGAATTCGACGTGCAGGACATGCCGGTGACGGTCGCCGTCGATTCGAGCGGCACCTCGGTCCACAAGACCGGTCCCGCCGAATGGCAGGCGAAGATCGGCAAGATTCCGGTCGCGACGGCTTGATCGCTGCTTAATGGCGGTTTATTACCGCTAGAGACTGATAGGAGCCGGGCAATCCGCCCGGCTCTTTTCTTTCGAACGTCGCTAGTCGAGAAAGGTTTTCATTCTCAGTTTCGTCTGAAACAAAAAATTTCTACTCAACCTTGGCATTGTCACGCTCAAGGTTTATCTTTTCAGAAGCCCCACGTTAAGAACAGGACACGAAATCATGCAAGGCGACGCGAAAGTCATCGAATATCTGAATTCGCAGTTGAAGAACGAACTGACTGCGATCAATCAATACTTCCTGCACGCCCGGATGTATCAGCACTGGGGCCTCGAGAAGCTCAACAAGCACGAATACGACGAATCGATCGGCGAAATGAAGCATGCCGACTGGCTCATCCAGCGCGTATTCATGCTCGACGGCCTGCCGAATCTGCAGGACCTGCACAAATTGCTGATCGGCGAAGAAACCAAGGAAATCCTCGAATGCGATCTGAAGCTCGAGCAGATTTCCCAGTCGACCTGCAAGGAAGCCATCGCGTATTGCGAGTCGGTACGTGACTTCGTGTCGCGCGAAATCTTCGAAAAGATTCTGCATGACACCGAAGAGCACATCGACTGGCTGGAAACGCAGCTCGATCTGATCGACAAGGTCGGCATCCAGAATTATCAGCAAACCATGATGGGCGATCACGAGTAATCGCATGCCCGGAGCAGTGCCTTCCCTGAAGCCGAACGAGCGTGCCTCGTCAGACGCGAGCGCGCCGGTCGGCATTTTCGATTCCGGTCTCGGCGGGCTGTCGGTGCTGCGCGCCGTTCGCGCGACGCTGCCGCACGAACGCCTGATCTACGTCGCCGATTCGCGTTATGCGCCCTACGGCGAGCGTGACGACGACTTCATCGTCGACCGTGCGATGGCGATCGGCGAATGGCTGGTCGGACAAGGCGCGAAGGCGCTCGTCGTCGCGTGCAACACGGCCACCGCACAGTCGATCGCGCTCGTGCGCGAGCGCCTGCCTATTCCGCTCGTCGGCGTCGAGCCGGGGGTGAAACCTGCGGCGGCGGTGTCGAAGTCGCGCGTGGTCGGCGTGCTCGCAACGGCCGTCACATTGCGCTCCGCGCGCTTTCAGTCGCTGCTCGATCGTTATGCGGGCGATTGCCGCTTCATCTGTCAGGCAGGACACGGGCTGGTTCAGGCGGTCGAGCGTTGCGACACATCGTCGCTGGCGCTGATGGCGCTGCTGGAAAGCTATATCGCGCCCATGCTCGACGCCGGCTCGGACACGCTCGTGCTCGGCTGCACGCACTACCCCTTTCTCGATCGCGCGATCCGCGATATCGCCGGGGAGCGGCTGCAGATCGTCGATACGAGTGTCGCCATCGCGCGGCAGCTCGATCGTCTGCTGGACGCTCACGCGCTGAAGAACGTCGCCGCGCCGCCCGACACCCTGCCGCGCTTCTATTCCACCGCCGACGGCGATTCCCAGCGTCAGCTCGCCGCGGCCCTGCTGCAACTCGATGCCAAAGTCGAGCACGTCGACATCCCTTCGCGCCGCACGCGCCTCGCTGAACCCGACATCGTCTGAGGGTTTTTCACGCGCGCCGCCGCTCTTGCTGCGCGCTTTCCCCCGCCAGGCAAGGCTCTCTAGCAATAACCCCGCTAACTTGCGCGCTCTGTTACAAAAAACACCGAGCCTCGCTTGCAAACGCGCCAATACCGAATGATAATAATTCGCATTAACGCTAACTATTGCGAACGATCATGATTGTCTGTGTCTGCAAGTCAGTGTCCGACCGGAAGATTCGAACCGCCATCGCCGAAGGAGTGGATACCTTCGACGAGTTGCAATTCGAGCTCGGCGTCGCGCTGTGCTGCGGAAAGTGTGAGGAAAGCGTTCGCGATGTGATGGCACAAAGCGGCGTCTGCGCCTCGCGCTGCGGCGTCGAGCATCGCGAGCATGTCGCGCCGCTCACGTTCTACGAGCGTCAAGCCGCCTGAAGCAACTCGCGCAGCCGCTGCGCCGCGCACAACCGGCGGCGCCCGTCGTTCTCCAGCGGCGCCGTCAGGTCGTTTTCTCGCCTCCAGCAAGCCACGTTACCTTCGAAGTTCCGGTCACTTTTAGCTAGCCGCGCAATCCTTTACCCCTGGAGGGAAAGATGGAACTGCTGATCGGCTTCGTGGCCACCCTGTTTATCTCCCTGCTTATTTTCCGAAAATGACGTCGTCTGGTTTCTTCCGCACCGTGCCTGCGCAGTCGCTGGACCTCGAGTTGGAAAGCAGCGTTTTCAGCAAGCATTCACGCAGTATTGCAAGCAGCCAATAACAATGCAGTCCCCGACCACTACTCCCGCCGCATTTCAGACAGCGCCAGCATCGAACGCCAATCCGCGCGTCATCGCGGCGTGCGCCGCTGTCGTCGTCATTCACGCCGCGCTACTGGGCGTCGCGCTGACGATGCGCCATGAGCCGCTGCCGCGCCCGATCGAAGCCAAATCGATCACGGCGCAACTGATCAGCGAAACGCCGCAACCCGCGCCGCAGCCGGTCGCCGTCGAAACGCCGCCGCCCAAGCCAGTTCCGCAGCCCGTTCCGAAGCCGCAGCCCAAGCCGAAGGTCAAACCGAAGATCGAGCCGAAGCCCACGCCGATGCCGGTCACCGAGGCGCCATCGCAAATCGCCGCGCCCGAGCCGACGCCGCCCGCGCCTGCCCAACCCGCACCGCCGCCTGCCGCGCCCGCCATCGGCAAGCCGAGCATGGATCTCGCCGCGCCGAAGAATGTCGCGCGCCTCAGTTGTAACATCGCGCAGCCAGACTATCCGGCGACAGCCAAACGCCGCGGCGAAACCGGCACGGCCGTCGTTCGTCTGACGGTGGGGCTGTCGGGCAAGATCGAAAACATCACGCTGCAAAAGAGCAGCGGTTCGTCGCGGCTCGATGACGCGGCGCTCGAAGCGGTACGCGGCAGCGCGTGCAGCCCGTACAAGGAAAATGGCGAAGCGATTCGCGCGACCGCCACGGTGCCATTCGTTTTCAGTCTGAACGACTGATCGATTTTTTTAGATACAAGGAAGGAAAGAGAAAATGGAAAACTACGGGATTGCGCACGTCTGGGCGCAAGGCGACTTCGTGACGCGGGGCATCGCGCTCGCACTCGTCATCATGTCGGTGCTTTCGTGGACGGTGATCGTCGTAAAGGCGTGGAATGTCGTGCGCCTGAAGCGCCTGACCAAGAACGCCGAACAGGCGTTCTGGCATTCCGACGACTTCAGCGACGGCATCAAGAAGCTCGGCAGCCAGTCGTCGAGCCCGGCGGACAACCCGTTCCTCGCGCTCGCGCTCGCCGGACAGGAAGCCGCCGACCATCATCACCAGACGCAGCCGCATCTGCACGACCGCATGGACGTGTCGGACTGGATAACGCGCTGCCTCAAGGACGTGATGGACGAAGGCGTCGGCCGCATGCAGTCGGGTCTCGCGATTCTCGCGTCGATCGGTTCCACGTCGCCGTTCGTCGGCCTGTTCGGCACGGTCTGGGGCATCTATCACGCGCTGCTGACCATCGGCGCGACGGGCCAGACCTCGATCGATCAGGTTGCCGGTCCGGTCGGCGAATCGCTCATCATGACCGCGTTCGGCCTCTTCGTCGCGATTCCGGCGGTGCTCGGCTACAACGCCCTCACCCGCGCGAACAAGGGCATCGTCACGAAACTGAACCGCTTCGCGCACGGCCTGCACGCATTCTTCGTCACGGGCTCGAAACTCTCGTCGACCAAGCGCGCGACGAACGGCTCGACCGACAGCCTGCGTCTCGCGACGCGCGCCTCGTAAGTCCGGGAGACTCGCAATGGCCATGAGCCCTTTCGCCGGAGACGAAGACGACGGCATGATGAGCGAAATCAACATGACGCCGCTCGTCGACGTCATGCTGGTTCTCCTGATCATCTTCCTCGTCACGATTCCGGCCATGCATCACGCGGTCAAGATCGACCTGCCGCACGCGAGCAGCCAGCCGCAAGACGAGAAGCCCGCGCACGTGAATATCGCGATCAAGGCCGACGGCACGACGCTGTGGGACGATCAGCCGATCGACGAAGCGACGCTCAATGCGCGCATCGCGCAGGCCTCGCAGCAGAATCCGCAGCCGGAGATTCATCTGCGCGCGGACCGTCAGGTGGCGTACGAGAAGGTCGCCGATCTGATGTCGGCGGCGCAGGCAGGTGGACTGACGAAGATCGGTTTCGTCACGGAGCCTAAGAGCGGCAAATAAGGCGGCAAATAAGCGCTCGCGCAAGCCTCAAAAGTAAAAGGCCTTCATCGTCAGATGAAGGCCTTTTTTCGTGCGCACTCGGCGCATTCGGGTGAGGCGGTCACTTCGGGTTCGAATAGCCAGAGCCAGAAGTTCCGTCACATGCGGCAGCCGTGGTCGACACGGACAGCGCAATCAACCCTATCAGGCTAACTATCAGAGCAGCCGTGAGTTTTCGCATAAGGAGCTCCTTAGCGAAGGAGGTTTCAATATACCGCTGCGATGAGGGACGTTCAATTGAATCTGACCATCGCAAACGCGCGCTTCAATGTCATAAACCAATGACAAACGCGGATGCGGTCAAACTGTTTCCCGTTCCGGCGTTTCCTGAACAGGACATTCTCCGGGGAAGCGCTGACCGCTACCTATCGACTCGACGAGAAAATCCACGAAAGCGCGCACTGCAGGGACCATGCCCTGGCGCGACAGGAAGACCGCATAGAGTTGCGGCGACGGAAACGTCCAGCCCGGCATCACCGGCGAGAGTTGCCCCGTTCGCAGCGGCGCGCCGTACATCATCTCGGGCAACGCCGCGATGCCGACACCGCGCATCACGGCTTCGCGGATCATCGACAGGTCTGCCGTGACGAGCCGCGGCTCGTGCTCAAACTCGTGGCGCGTGCCGTCCGGCGCAATCAGGCGATAGACGTGGCGGCCATCGGCGGAAGGCGTGTCGATCGTGTCGTACTGGGCGAGCTCGGCGGGCGTCATCGGCGGCGCGTTCGACTTCAGGAGCGACGGCGCCGCAACCAGCATCTGCTCCGTGCGCCACAGCGGCCGCGCGACGACGTTCGAACTCGCGGGTGGCTCCGAGCGCACGCGCAGCGCGACATCGATGGCATCCTCGAACAGATCGACGACACGATTCGTCACGCGCAGCACGACGCGCACTTCCGGATAACGATGCATGAAATCCGGCATCACTGCGGAGAGAAACGTCTGCGCGATCGTCACGGGCACGCTCACGCGCACGGTGCCGCGCGGCGAATCGCGCAGGCTCTGCACGACGTTGACGGCCGCCTGGGCCTCCGCGAGCATCGCCTGGCAATGCTGGTAGAAGAGCTGTCCGGCTTCGGTCAGCGCGAGCTTGCGTGTCGAGCGCTGCAACAGGCGCACGCCGAGCGACGCTTCGAGCTCAGACACGCGCCGCGACAGACGCGACTTCGAGATGCCGAGCACGCGCTCCGCAGCCGAAAATCCGCCGTGCTCGACGACGTGCGAGAAATACATCAGATCGTTCAGATCATGCGAGTCGGCTTTCATGGTCGCTCGTGAAGACAAGAATTCGGGTTGACGCCGTCGTTATCGCCAGCGCGACAATCCATTGCGCGGCAGCGTCTTTTACCGTGAAACGCGGCCCATATAATAGACCTGTGTTTCAGATTTATCGCTATTCCCCTATTTCCGCATACGCGACACGAGGCAACCATGTCCACCAGCCGCAGCATCGAACGCATCATTCCGGCGACCCGCACTGTCGAAGGCGGCGGATTTGTCGTGCATCGCCCGTTTCCGACCCGTCTTCTGATGGATTTCGACCCGTTCCTTCTCCTAGACGAAATGGGCCCCGCCGATTACGCGCCCGGCGAGGCGAAGGGCGCGCCCGACCACCCGCATCGCGGTTTCGAGACCGTGACGTACATGCTCGAAGGCGAGTTCGGCCACAAGGACTCGGCGGGTCATTCGGGCACGCTGCGCCCCGGCGACGTGCAATGGATGACCGCAGGCGCGGGCGTCGTGCATAGCGAGATGCCGGCCGAGGACTTCACGCGCCGTGGCGGCCGCGTGCACGGCCTGCAGCTCTGGGTGAACCTGCCGCAGCGCGACAAGATGATCGCGCCGCACTATCAGGAGATTCCGTCGGCGCAGATTCCTGTCGCGACCAGCGAAGATGGCAAGGTCAGCATGAAGGTGATCGCGGGCGAGGCGCTCGGCGTGAAGGCGGCGATCGAAACTCGCACGCCGATTCTGTATCAACACTTTTCGCTGAAACCGGGCGCGTCGATCGAGCTGACCGTGCCACGCGATTACCGCGTCTTCGCCTATCCGCTGTCGGGCACCGCGCTGTATGGTCCGCAAAGCCAGCCGGTGCGCGCGCAGCAGATGGTGATCTTTCGCGACGACAGCGATACGATCGTGCTCGCCGCCAGCGATGAGCCCGTCGAACTGCTTCTGATCGGCGGCGTGCCGCTGAAGGAACCGGTCGTGCGCTACGGCCCGTTCGTGATGAACACGGAGGACGAGATCCGTCAGGCGGTGGTCGACTATCAGGCGGGCCGGATGGGCGCGATCACGCACTGAGCGTCCTCGCCGACGTACCAGCGCGCATTCGACGAGACGGTGCGGCATGAACGGACACATTGCGTCACAATGACCGTTCTTGCCGCGCCGTTTTTCGTCATTCTTGCAGTCCCTCTCAAAACAAGGAGCAACGCATGGCCGGACCTTCCGTGACCGCCGACATCGGCAATATCGACTATCAAGTCCGTCTCGCAGATGGCACGCATTCATGGATCGCCGACGAGCCGGCAAGCCTCGGCGGCGGCGATACGGGACCGGAACCGGCGTCGCTGCTGCTGTCGAGTCTCGGCGCGTGCACGTCCATCACACTGAAGATGTACGCGAAGCGCAAGGAATGGCCGCTGGAAGGCGTCCATGTCGAGTTGTCGATGAAAAGCACCGCGGAAGGTACGAACATCGATCGCCGCATCTCGCTCCAGGGTGCGTTGTCCGATGAACAGCGGGAACGGCTTTTGCAAATTGCCAATGCGTGCCCGATCCACAAGGTCCTGTCCGGCGCGATTCGCATCGACTCCGGTCTCACGCCGCAGTGATGCATCGCGGGCACCACGAACGTCCAAGGAAACGTCGTCTTGAATTTCGAACACCTGATCCAGATCAACGATCCGCTCAACCCGCTCGTCGATTCGCTCACGCCCGAACAGCTTTGGGAAGGGCTCGTCCTGCGCGCGGAACAGCCGCAGTTGTTCGTGCTGGGGCTGGATAGCTGCGACATCCTCTCGCGCGATGGCGATACGATGGAGCGCGAACTGCACTACGGCCAGGCCACCGTGCGCGATCGCGTGACGCTGACGCCCGGGTCGAGCGTGCGCTATGACATCCTGCCGACTGCCGATTACGTCGGCGGCTCGCTGACGATGGCGATCGTGCAGCCCGACTCGCTTCAGCTATTCCTGCGCTTCACCTACAGCACGACGCTGCCGGAGAACGAAAACGCCACGCCCGATGAGCGTCAGACGCAGGAAATCGTGAAGTCGGCTTATCGCGAGTCGGATATCGACACCGTGCGGCTGATTCGCCAGTTCGTGCACGGCCGCAAGGACGAGAGTCCGCTGCATTGAGCGTATCGCCCGATGCGGCGGCGATTGCTTTGCCGCTGCATCGAGCCTGGCTATCAAAAGTTGCGCTTCAATCGGAAAGTCTAGTTGCAAATAGGAATAGTTATCATTTACTATAGACCCATCGAATCAACGAACGCACACTTCCGACATGACCGACACGCTGCGATCCTCCACGCTCAGGCTGCGCCGCCCGGCTGTCCGCGACGCCGCGATCACCCGCCCGAAGGCGACGACCGTCACGACGGTTCACGTCGCCCACGCAGCGGAAAGCAACGGCGAGCGCTCCCTCAAGAGCGACGCGCTGCTGCAGGGACGCAGCCACGTGAGCATCGTGCATAACGGGGAGACGTATCAGTTGCGCGCGACGCGTCTGGGCAAACTGATACTGACGAAGTAACGCGCAAGACAGGCAAGAACAGCAGGACGTACCGGGTATTGTGGGGACCACCTCGCCAAGAGGTGTTTGGCCTTAGCCAGCGAGGACGACTTGCACGCGAGAATTTAGACCCCTTCGTGCAAATACCAGCCAGTCGTCGATAGCAAGCGAAGCCGCTTTTTTTGGTTCCTGCTTGGGTTCTCACGATGCGCGCCGACGAGCGCCGCATCGGAAACAGAATGGCACGCCTTCATTACGAAGACGTGCCATTTTTATTGCGCGCATCGCGCGAAAGCTTCAGACGTTCTCGATACCCAGCGCCGCGATACCCGCTTTCGCGATCTGCGCATCCTGATCCGACTTCACGCCCGACACGCCCACCGCCCCGACGATATCCGCGCCCACGAAGATCGGCACGCCGCCTTCGAGCATCGCGGTCATGGGCGCGCTGAGGAATGCCGTGCGGCCCTGCTTGATGGTGTCTTCGTAGACCTTGGTTTCGCGGCGGCCCAGCACGGCGGTGCGCGCCTTGCCCGTCGCCATTTCGACGGTGCTCGCGCCCGTCCCGTCCAGACGATGCAGATGCAGCAGATGCCCGCCATCGTCGACGATCGCAATCGTCACGTTCCAGTTGTGCTCCCTGGCATGCGCCTCGGCGGCGGCGGCCATGGCCTTCACGTCTTCATCGGTCAGTACGGGTTTGGTTCTCACTTCTCGCTCTCGTTGCCGCGCGTGACGGCGTGGACGGTTTATCGACTGAAGCCCCAGAACATCAGGTACCACGCGCTGTCCGCGACGGCCAGCGCAGCGACAAACCATACCATCGTGAGCATGCGGGGAACAAGCGTCGACGCATAGCGGTGCGTCACGCGCCACGCGAGCCACGCGCTCCACAGATTCGCCGCGCCGAGCAAACCGAGGCGCAGGCCCGGCACCCACCACAACGGCAAATGCTCGGCACGCAAGAGCGATACCGTGGTCGCGGACAGGCCGAGAAACACGCCGACGCCCGCAATCGGAATCAACGCGAGCGTCAGGTGATGCAGGCGCGTCGCGTTCATCTTGCCGAGCATGCGCGTGCCGATCGCAAGGAGCGCGAGCAACGCGGTGCCATACACGATTCCCGTCACGACGATATAGCCGATCACCATCGTCCCGTCGAGCCACGAGAAGACGTCGTTCTGCTCCGGGTAATGCGTGAAGAGGAACCACGGCGCGTTGGTATCGAGCGGCCAGAGAATGTTGCGATCGATGAGCCACGCCGCGAGATATTGCTTCAGATCGACGAACCACGTGCTCACGGTCCAGTGGAACGCGCCGATCGCGATACCGAGCAGGCCATACAGAATCAGCGCGGTGTCCCACGGATTCGCGGCCTTGTCGCCGAGCGACACGACTTCTTCCGACGGCGAGCGCCACGTGAGGGCGATCGCATCGCGATGGCCGCTGCATCGGCCGCACATGTGGCAGTCGGCGGCGCCCTTCATGTTGCGCAGGGGGACGAGCGGCGCGCAGTTGATCGGAATGACGCGATGACCGTGCTCGCCCTCTTTGTACGAGCGGCGCCAGGCGTCTTCGCTGACCTTGTAGTGGAACGGCGCGAGCCGCGCGAGCAGCGAGAACACGCCGTTCACCGGGCACAGATACTTGCACCACACGCGCTTCTCGCGGCCATACAGCACGCCGATGATCATCGCGCCCACGGTCGAACCGCCGAGCACGAGCAACACCGCTTTCGGATACTGATAGACGCTGACCATCTGGCCGTAGATCGTCGTCAGTCCGAACGCGACGAAGGGCCAGCCGCCCCAGCGCATCCAGCGCGGAATCGCCCAGCCGCGGCCGAACTTGCTCGCGAACTCCGACAGCGCGCCCTCGGGACACAACACGCCGCACCAGACGCGGCCGAGCATGACCATCGACAGCAGCACGAACGGCCACCAGATGCCCCAGAACACGAACTGCGCGGCGAGCGTGAGATTGCTCCACAAATGCGCGGAGCCATCGGGCAGCGGCATCACGGCCGGAACGGCGATCAGAAACGCGTACACGGCAACGACGACCCACTGAATCATGCGGATCGCGCTGCCGTGACGTTGCATCCAGTGACCGGCTTGTTGCAGCCGGCCCGGTCTAGGTATCACAGAACTCATGCTGGACGGCTTGCCGCCTTTTGTTTTTGCGCCATCTGATTTTTCGAATGGCGCATCAGGAGATAGATGACGATCCAGTACAGCGCATACGCGACGAGGTTCATGCCCGCCGGATGCGCGCGATAACCCGTGAGTGTAGCAACGAGCGAGCCGAAGGTACTCGAATCGTCGAGCAGCCACGACGTGTTCCACACCTGATTGACGATGACCGGCAGCACTTCCATGTCGATCAGCTTGTCGACGCCGGTCTCGAACAGGCCCGCCGCGAGAAACAGCAGCATGATCTCGGTGACGCGGAAGAACGAGCGCCACGAGAAGATCTTGCCGCCGAGCTGCAGCACATAGAACGTCAGGAGCGCGAGGCCGAAGCCGATGATGATCGCGACGTACTGCGACACGTCGACATGCCCCGACTGGCCGAAGCCGACGCCATACAGAAACACGGCCGTTTCGCTGCCCTCACGCGCGATCGCGAGCGCGACGAGCAGCGCGATGCCCCACCAGTGCCCGTCCTGCGTGCTCTTTTGCAGCGACGACTCCATGTCGCGCTTGAGCGTGCGGCCGTGGCGCTTCATCCACAGGACCATCTGCACGATCAGCACGCACGCGACCAGCACCATCGCGGTCTGGAAGTAATCCTGCGCATTGCCCGACAGCACTTCGGTGAAGCCGATCAGCGCGGCGCCGAGCGCCACAGCAGCGAGCAGGCCGATGACGACACCGGCCCACAGATAAGGCAGGCCGCGGCGCGCCTGATGGTCGCCGTTCTTCAGCCACGCGTAGAGAATGCCGACGACGAGCAACGCCTCGACGCTCTCCCGCCACACGATGAAAAGTACCTGCCCCATTCCCAACCTCCAGCAATTCCACTTCGATCGGCCGCGCGCGACATGACGCCTCGCGCTGGCACGACACTTACTTCGCGACGATCACGCCCTGCGCGGACTGATGAAAGTCGTCGAAGAACTTGTATTCGCCCGGGTCCAGCGGCGCGATCACGACGAACGAATCGGCGCCCGGCGCGAGGACTTTCTCCTTGCGCAGCTGCACGCTTTCGAACTCGGCGGCGCCCTTGCCGATGTTGTGCACTTCGATCTTGATGCGCTGCCCCGCCGGCACCTCGATGCGCGCCGGATTGAGCTTGCCGTCGTTCATTTCGAGCTTGAACGTCGGCAGGTCGGCGGCGAACGCGGTCCCGGAGGCGAACACGGACATCGCGAGCGCGGCCACCTGTATTTTCAGTTTCATGCGTACTTCCTGAGGATGAACGCGCCCGGTCCGGGATGCCGGGCGCCTGGGACGATCAGTAACCGCCCTTCTTGCCGATGCCCGCGAACGGGAAGTCGTATTCGATCGTGAACGGCTTGAACCACGGACCCACGCCCGTTTCCTTGTCGGTGTGACGGCCGAACGCCATATGACCTTCCTGCGAAGGCGGCGAGATGTGCAGCTTCAGGTGATACTTGCCCGGGCCGAAGAGCTTCACGTTGTCGCCGTAATGCGGGCCGTCGCTCGCGACCATCGGCATCAGGTCGCCCTTGAGGGTCTGGGTCGTACCGACCTTCGTGAGTTCATACGTGACGTTCAGATACGGCATCCAGTCGCCTTCGGCGAAACCGGTCGGGTTGTTCTTGACCGCGTGGATGTCCGCCTCGAGGTGGATGTCCGAATCCGACGCCTTGCGCATCATGCCTTCCGGCGCCATCGTGATCGGCTGCAGGTACACGGCGCCCGTTTCCATGCCGCCTTCGATGTGCTGCTTGCCGATCGGATATTCGGCGGCCGATGCTGCCATCATCGCCGTGAGACCTGCGGCGGCGACGAGGCCGCGCACCAACGTTGAACCCATCAGAAACTCCTTGTTGTTATCGACTGGCACGCGTGCCACGCGAGCCTTGCCACTGAAGTACCGGACCGGCGCGCCGGACGCCTCAAAGAGAGGCGTCGGCCGGGCAATACCTCCCGTTGGAACGTCCGCAATCGACATGTCGCAGAGGCGCATTAGCACAACTCTGTGAACGTTAATACGAACCATTCTCAATGTTCGTCAGTTTAGCATCGTTCGACACCCACAACAATTTGGGCGAGCTTACAGACCTAGGCGCGGTAAGGCTTTTCGCGGAATCTCGCGATTTCCAAAAGCAATAAAAAAGCGCGGCGCACCAATAGGTTTG